>SKRR01000333.1 GCA_007118345.1 Microthrixaceae bacterium
CAGCAGCTCCGCCACTCAGCTCTTGCGCAGCAGCTCCGCCACTCAGCTCTTGCGCAGCAGCTCCGCCACTCAGCTCTTGCGCAGCAGCTCCGCCACGCGGAACGCCAGGTCGACCGACTGCCGTCCGTTGAGGCGCGGGTCGCACATGGTCTCGTACCGCAGGTCGAGATCACCGTCGAGCAGGTCCTCGGATCCGCCCAGGCACTCGGTCACGTCATCGCCGGTCAGTTCCACGTGCACGCCGCCCGGCCACGTGTCCTCGGCCCGATGGGCCTCGAAGAAGCCCTTGATCTCGGCGAGGATGGCGTCGAAGTGTCGGGTCTTGCGACCACCCGGTGAGGTGAACGTGTTGCCGTGCATGGGGTCGCACGTCCACACGACGGGGTGGCCGGCGTCGGTCACGGCGCGCAGCAACGGGCGCAGCCCGTCGGTGATCTTCTCGGCCCCCATCCGGCTGATCAACGTGAGGCGCCCGGGGACCCGGCCGGGGTTCAGGGCCTCGCACAGCTCAAGGACCTCGTCCGGTGTCGCGGTCGGACCGACCTTGCACCCGATCGGGTTGCGGATGCCACGGAAGAACTCGACGTGGGCGCCGTCGAGGTCACGGGTGCGTTCGCCGATCCAGATCATGTGGGCGGAGCAGTCGTACCAGTCGCCCGTGAGCGAATCCTCGCGGGTGAGGGCCTCTTCGTACCCCAGCACCAGCGCCTCGTGGCTCGTCCACACATCGGTCTGGTGCAGCGCGGGAACCGTGTCGTGGTCGAGCCCGCACGCCTCCATGAACCGCAGTGCACGGTCGATCTCGTCGGCCAGCTGCTCGTAGCGCTGCCCCTGGGGGCTGGCCGCCACGAACTCCTGGTTCCACTGGTGCACCCGGGACAGATCGGCGAAGCCGCCCTTGGTGAACGCTCGCAGCAGGTTCAGCGTCGCTGCCGACTGGTGGTACGCCTGCAGCATCCGTTCGGGGACCGGCGTGCGTGCAGCTGCTGTGAACCCGATGTCGTTCACGAGGTGTCCACGGAAGCTCGGCAGCTCGATCCCTTCGACCGTCTCGGTGGGCGACGACCGGGGCTTGGCGAACTGACCGGCGATCCGACCGACCTTCACGACCGGCACCCCGGCGGAGTAGGTGAGGACCACGGCCATCTGGAGGATGACCTTGAGTCGTTCGCGGATCGAATCGGCCGAGAACGCCTCGAAGGACTCGGCGCAATCGCCGGCCTGGAGCAGGAACGCGCGGCCGTCCGCAACGGTGGCGAGTGATGCCCGCAGGGCCCGAGCTTCCCCGGCGAACACCAGCGGTGGATACCCGGACAGCACCTTGAGGGCCGCGTCGTAGTCAGCGAGGTCCGGCCAGTCGGGCTGCTGGACAGCCTCGCGGGAGCGCCAGGAGTCGGGGCTCCACGCACTCGGCTCGGGGTGGGTGGTTCCGTCGTCAGACATCGGCGCCAAGGCTACCGGCGCACATGGTCGACCCAGAAGCCGGTATCGGACGCCAGAACCTGCAGCGGCTCAGGACACCGTGGTGAGGGCGCGGTCGCGCACCGTGGTGACGGCTCGCTTGACCAACCGTCGAGCTGCCTCGGCGGTCACGCCGAGTTCTTCGCCGACCTCGCGGTAGCTGCGACGCTGGCCGTCCACCAGGCCGAACCGTTGCTCGACCGCGCTGCGGGCGCGGGGGTCGAGCACGTCGAGCAGACCGACCAGCCAGTCGTCGTGCTCGGACTCGAGCAGCAGCTGCTCGGGACCGGGCTTCTGGTCGGCGAGGAGATCGACCAGCTCGTTCGAGTCGTCGTCGCCGACGGTACGGTCCAGCGAGGTCGGGGTGGTCAGGCGGTGCAGGCGGGCGTTCTCGTCGTCGAGCTCGTCGCCGTCGCCCGACACCTGGCGGAGCGCGGCGCGAAGCGAGGCGGATCGGTCACCGGGGAGCCGCACCAGCGACGCCTTCTGGTCGAGCGCACGTCCGATCGACTGGCGGATCCAGAAGGTGGCATAGGTGGAGAACTTGAAGCCCTTGCGCCAGTCGAACTTGTCGACGGCGTGCTCAAGACCCAAGTTGCCCTCCTGGACCAGGTCGAGCAGGTCCATGCCCGGTGGCAAGGGGTAGCGGCGTGCAACGCTGACGACCAGCCGCAGGTTGGCCCGGATGAAGCGATCCTTGGCCGCGTCGGCGGCGGCGATGGCGCGCCGGAGCTCCCGATTCGACTCGCCGGCATCCCGGCGGAGGCGTGCCGCGACGCCGGTCTCGATCAGCTGCGCGAGTTCGCGCTCCTCGGCCGCGGTGAGCAGCGGCACCATCCCGATCTCGTTCAGGTACATCCCGACGGAGTCACTCATTGCAGCACCTTCGTGGTAGCGGTCACGGGAGGTTGTGTTTTCCCGTTGGAGTGGGTATCGGCGGTCGGATGGTGGAGTTGAGCGTCTGCATACGAAAGTTCACCGGACGGGTCGGACGACCTACCCTGTACGGGTGAACCTCGACGACGCCGGGCGGTCACCGGCAGCCCGGATCGGGGTCTTCGGCGGCACGTTCGACCCTCCGCACCTGGGCCATCTGGTCACGGCGGTCAACGTCGCCCACGAGCTCGACCTGGACCGGGTCCTGATGGTCGTGGCGAACGAGCCGTGGCAGAAGGTGGGCGAGCGCGGCATCTCGTCCGCCGCGATCCGGCTCGCCATGGTGCGTGCGGCGACCGCCGCCGACGACGTGGTCGAAGCGAGCGACCTGGAGCTCGTCCGCGGGGGCCCGTCGTACTCGGTCGACACCCTGGAGCACCTCGCGGGCCTCGATCCGGCAGGTGAACGCTTCCTGGTCGTGGGCTCGGACGCCGCCTCGGGGCTCGACACCTGGGAACGGGCCGACGAGCTGAGCGGTCTGGCGACCATCGTGGTGGTGGAGCGACCGGGGTCGACCACGCGCGTTCCCGAAGGTTTCGAGGTCGTGCACGTCGAGGTCCCACGCCTGGAGGTCTCGTCGACCGATCTCCGCGAACGCGTGCGGACCGGCCGGCCGCTGCGTCACCTGGTGCCCGACGGGGTGGTCTCGCTGATCCGCGAACACGGCCTCTATGGTGGGTGAGGATGACCCTTGCCCCGCCGGACCGGTCGGGATCCTCAGACCCGGACGCCACCACACCGGGCGAGCACGACGCGATCGAGCAGTTCGTCGTTCGACGCGCCGCCCGTCAGCGTCGTGCGCGCCGTCGTCGTCGCCGCCGTCGTCTCCTGATCGTCCAGGCCACGGCAACGGTTCTCTTCGTCGCGTTGCTCGCCGGTCTGGTGCTCGTCGGGTGGAGTTCGGCGCTGCGCATCACCGGCGGCCGCAGCGACGAGGTCACCGATCCCGCAGCACCCGGTTACGTCGCAGCCGCTCGGCCCACGGGTGTCACGCTGGTCGCCTTCGCCCATCCGCCTGAACCGGTCGCGTCCGAGGAGCCGTCGATCGCCGACGAGGTGCCGATCGACGGGGTTCCGA
>SKRR01000057.1 GCA_007118345.1 Microthrixaceae bacterium
CTCCGTCGGCTTCGCGCGCATAGGAGGGTACCGGTGGTGTTCGCCGGCGCTCGTCGGACCTGGGAGGTCGTGATGGATCGTTGGACGGTGACGGTGGAGGAGGCGGCGCAGATGCTGGGCATCTCGCGCTCCTCGGCGTACGAGTGCGTGCGCAGGGGTGAGCTGCGGGCGTTGCGGCTGGGTCGGCGGCTGGTGGTGCCTCGCGTGGCGCTCGAGGAGCTCCTGGGCGTCACGCCTGCTACGGCTCCGGTGCCGAGCGAGCCCGAGTCGCTGTGTTGAGCATCGTGCAGGCACGTCGCCGTCGGTCGTCACGGCGTCATCGCATCGTGGGGTCCGCGGTGTCGTGCGGCTCGGCGTTCGTGTGCGGTCGAATCGTCGTTTCGGCCGTGGTCAGGGGTCGGCACAGACTGGCTTGTGCCGCAAGCGGCACCAGCGGAAGCAGCGGGTGGAAGCGCGTGCAGCGTCTGAGCGGCGGCGATTCGTGAACGGGGCGTTGCCCCGGGACGTACTCCCGGCTGGTTCGTCGCGACGGTCCAGGGGGTTGGTCGGATCGAGCAGCGCTGGACTCGGCGAGGCGATCGCGGCGCAGGAGCGGTTGACCGTCGATGCGGAGGAACGGGTCGAGGAGGAGCGTGTGAAGCTCGCTCGCTTCAAGGAGCTGTTCGTGCGACGCCACGAGCTCTACGAGGAGCAGGACCGGCTGCGTCGCGAACGGCTCCAGATGGAGCAGAAGGTCCGTGCGCTCGAGCAGCGTGCCGAGCGGGAACAGCGACGGTCAGAGTGTCGCGCAGCCAGCGTGGACGGGTCCCGTCGCGGCCGGGCGGTTCGCATCGTCGTCGATCCGGATGCGTGGGCGGCGGTCAAGCGCGAGGCGGTTCGGCGGCGGGTGTGGCTGGTGTGTTGGATCGGTGACCTGGTTCGAATCGAAGTCGACGCGTTCGCTGCAGGCGAGGTGTCGGGCCAGCCGTCGGCGCGGCGGCGACGCTCGCCGGGTGAGGACGATCCGCAGCCTCGGGAGCGGTTCCTGCGCATCGACGTCGACGACGACCATTGGAACGACCTTCGCGCCACGTCGCTCGATGTCGGACTCACCGTGGGCCGCTACGTCGGCGAACTCGCCGAGGCGGCGGCGTACGAGACCGGTTGGCGGTCTGGGTGATCACAGCGCCCTCGTTCGCATGTTGGCGCCTGATGTGAGTCCATCACCTCAGCGTCGGCCGTCGGTGGACGCGGGGGAGTTCCAGGTCCGCAGCCGCCGTGCAGGACCTCGGCGGCCTGGTGCCTCGGTGGCCGGTCGGCTTCACCGATGTCACGTTTCGTGGCGGGAGTGCGGAAGGAGGGTGTGAGCCTCGACGCACTCTCGTCCGCTGACAGCCGTGAGCCGGATGAGCGGCGGTTCGAAGTACGGGTGGGGAGCGCCATGTTGGCCGAGGCATTGGTGGCGACGGGTCGTCGGGCGGGCTGGCGTCCGGTGGTCCAGCGGCGCAGCGGTGAGGTGTTGGTGACGGACCGATTCGCCCCCCGTGACGTGAGCGGACCGGCAGGCGACGTGGTGCTCGTCTGTGACCTCACACCGGTCGCTGCTCGGCGGGCGTTGGATGGTGTGGCGGGGCTGTGGGTGTCGGCGGTCGCGTGTGCCGATGTGCCGGACGACTTGGTCGCTGCGCTCGAGGGGATCACAGCGGGTCGTGTGTCGCTGCCGGTGCGGGTGGTCGAGTTGGCGGCGTTGCTGCCGTCGTTGACCGAGCGGCAGTGGGCGGCGCTCGATGCGGTGGTGGCGGGGCGACCGAACGCGGAGATCGCCCGGATGCTGTCGGTGTCGTCGGCGACGGTGAAGCGCGAGTTGTGCGAGCTGTACGCGGCGTTGGATGCGTCGACACGCACTGAGCTGGCAGCGCGAGCCGTCACACTGGGGGTGGGCGTGACCCGCAACGGCTGACCGCTGGGCTGGACGTGGTCGAACAGCGGGCGGGGGGCTCACTGGGTGAGCCTCGAGGGTGCTTCTGTTGAGCTGGTCGGTTCGGCAAGCTGGCGCTCGTTTGGTCAGGAACCCTTGGAGGGGCACGTGCGAGCTCGAACCAGAACGGTGGCCTCTGCCACTTCGCTTGCGGTGGTGGTCGCCGCGGCACCGGCTGTCGGTGCCGACGAGATGGGTGAGCACTGCGTGCTCGAGGTTGTCGGCGTGGCCGACGATGGTGAGCTGCTCACATCGGAACCGTTCTGCTATGCGACCTTGGCCGAGGTGCTCGATGCGGCCGGGCCGTCGGCTGCTGCTGAGGGGAGCGTGTCGGCGGGGTCACTCGCTGGGTCGGAGATGCAGTTGCAGCAGTCCGGCACGATCGCCCGACACTTCGCGGGGTCGAACCGGACGGGCGCGTCGATCACGATCACGGGCACCGATTGCGGGGGTGGCTGGTTGAACTTGAGTAGCGACTGGGTGAACCGGATCAGCTCGACGCAGAACTTCTGTCCGGTCGTGCGGTTCTTCGACGGGTTCGACAAGTCGGGGGCGTCGGAGACGACGGGCTCGTCGACGGTCAACCTGGGCTCGTTGAACAATCGGGCGAACAGTGTGTCGTACGGGTCGTGACAGCGGGTCAGATCGCAGCCGATGACCGGTTGATGTCGCGGGCGGTGCTGTTGCGGCCGTTGCAGTCCGCTGATCAGGACTGGTGCTATTCGCTCATGTGCGGCCCTGCGGGCTCGACCTGGAAGTACCGGGGGCGGACGCCGTCGCCTGATGTCGTCGCGGCGGACCTGTGGCGGGGTGTGTTCGCCCAGTTCGTCGTCGTTGATCGCAACAGCGGCGCAGGGGTGGGTCTGGTCGGGTTCTACAACGTGTCGACCGAGGCCGCTCGGGCACACGCGTTCGCGATCGCGGATCCTCCTCGTGCCGCGCTCGTCACCGAGGCGTTCGGCCTGTTGTGCCGGTGGGGGTTCGCTCAGTTCGGGTTCTCCAGGGTCTTCTTGGAGGTACCGGAGTTCAACACGGGGTTCTTGGCGTCGCTCGGTGACGCCGCGGTGGTCGAGGGGCGTCTGCGGAACTACGAGTTGTGGCAGGGCCGGTTCTGGGACCTGTTCATCGTGTCGCTCACACCGGACAGTTTCGACGGGCGTGTCGGTGATCTGTTGGCGGCCCGTACGGGGACGGTCGCGGCATCATCGCTCGACCGTGCGGCGCTGGTCGAGCTGGTCGGCGAGCTCTGGCCGTTGGATTCGCTGGGGTGTGTCGAGGTGCTCTCGGCTGCGGAGGACTACTGCGGTGTCGCGGTGCCCGACACGGTGCTGGCCGAGTTGCACCACCTGACCGAACCGGTGGAGTTCGCCGAGCAGCTGGTGTTGAGGATCGAGTCGCTCCCGTCGGGGTGAGCTGGGTGTCAGCAGCCGATGGGTTCGTCTCGGGTCGGGATCAGTGCGGGGTCGTAGGCGACGTCGACGAACAGCAGTGTCGGTGAGGCGCTGAGGATTCC
>SKRR01000342.1 GCA_007118345.1 Microthrixaceae bacterium
CCATCAGGCCCTGAGTATCGATCCTGCGGCCAGCTTGCTGATTCCGTGCAACGTCGTGCTCGAACCCGCTCAGAACGGGGGCACTCGCATCTCCATCGTCGATCCCCGCGAGCTCATGTCCGACGTGCGCCTCGCCGATCTCGCAGAGGATGCCGCTGCCAGACTGACCGCTGCCCTCGAGCTGCTCGATCGCTGAGCCTGACCGCATCGCAGACCCCCGTTCGCAGGGTCCGGCGCTGCCGCGGATGCCTGAGTCGGACGCGACGTCTGCGAACCAGTGCGGACCGCACCACTCGACGGCCGGCTCCGGACCGCAGCAGACGGACATCGTCGACGGCCAGGCCCGTCAGCGGATCGGCTGCGCTCGATCGGGGCGGGGTGCGCTCGCCCTCGAGGGTGCGACACCTCTGGGCCGAGTCGTTCCACTGGCAAGACGACCGCCTTGTTTCGCCCTTGTGGCAGTCGGACCCGGCCGGATAGACACCGTGCCGTGCACGTACCCGACCATCTGATCAACAACACCACCGAGGTCCTCGCGGTCGCGTCGGCCGCAGCGGTGGTGGCGACTGTGGCGTTTCGACCCGCCCGCCGAGCCCAGAAGGCGCTGCTCGAACGACCGGAACGATTCGGGCCCCAACTCGCCACCGCTGGGCTGGTGTTCGCGCTCCAGATGGTGAACTTCCCCGTTGCACCGGGGACGAGCGGTCACCTCTTCGGCGGGGCGCTGGCGACGGCGCTGCTCGGGCCGCGCCGCGCGTTGCTCGCGGTGTCGTCGGTGGTGCTCGCACAGGCGCTGTTCTTCGCCGACGGCGGTGTGGGTGCGGTCGGGATCAACCTGTGGCTCATCGCCATCGTCCCGGTCGCGGTCGCAGCCCTGGTGAGCTCCACTCGAGCCCCGTGGTGGGCGATGGCGGGGGTCGCGGCGATCGTGGCGCCGCCACTGTCGGCCCTCGCGTTCACCGCGATGTACGCGACCGGTGCCACGGGCGGAGCCGGGGTCGGTGAGGTGGCCACCTCGATGCTCGGGGTCCATCTGCTGATCGGGATCGGCGAGGCGGGGCTCACCCTCGCAGTGCTCGGAGCCGTCCGGCTCGTGGGTGAGCGTGGCGGTGTGTTCGACGAGCGGCCCGTCTGGGGCGCCGCGGTTCTCTCGGCGGCCGGGCTGTCGCTGCTCGCCTCGTCGCAGCCGGACGGGCTCGAGCGGGTCGCCGGGGACGTCGGCTTCGCCATCACCGGTTCGGGGTCGGTGCTCGATGGCAGTCCGCTGGCCGACTATGCGGTGTCGGGCGTCGACGGGATGTTGTCGGGCTCGCTCGCCGGGCTGATCGGAATCGGACTCACATGTGCGGTGTGTGCTGCGCTCCTCGCGCTCGCCCGGGTCGGGCGGACCGGCCATGTCGGCCCCGGCGAACCCGAGGCGGGTGAACGCAACGAGCTCGGGCGAACTGGCGGCGGCGCCGGTTCGACGCTCTGATCGCGTCCGCAACGGGGATAATGGTGTGACGTCCAACCAGATCGGCGTCGGAGTCGGGTGACTCGCGCGTAGAGGGGAATCCACGATGAGCGACGCGCTGCACCGACCCGCCCACCCGGTTCGCATCGTGACGGCGGCCAGCCTCTTCGACGGACACGACGCCGCGATCAACATCATGCGGCGCATCCTGCAGTCCCAGGGGGCGGAGGTGATCCACCTGGGACACAACCGCTCGGTCGACGAGATCGTCGACGCGGCGATCAGCGAGGACGTCCAGGCGATCGCGCTGAGCTCCTACCAGGGTGGCCACGTCGAGTACTTCAGCTACCTGATCGACCGGCTCCGTGAGGAGGGGGCAGGTCACATCAGCGTCTACGGAGGTGGTGGCGGGGTGATCGTGGAGCGGGAGATCGCCCAGCTCCACGACTACGGCGTGGCGCGGATCTTCTCCCCCGAGGACGGCCAGCGCATGGGCCTCGCCGCGATGATCAATTCGATCCTCGTGGAGTGCGACGTCGACCTCGCTGCGGACGTGCCATCGCTCGACGCGTTGTTCGGCGGGTCGTCCGCTGCGCTCGCCCGCACCATCACCTGTCTCGAGTCGGGCGCCCTTCCGGACGACACCCGCGTGCAGCTCGCGTCCGCTGCGGGCGCGCGGCGCGTTCCGGTGCTCGGCATCACCGGCACCGGCGGCTCCGGGAAGTCCTCGCTCACCGACGAGCTGATCCGCCGGATCCGTCTGGACCAGGAGGACAAGATCCGTGTGGCGGTGCTCGCCATCGATCCGACGCGGCGCAAGGGCGGGGGTGCGTTGCTGGGGGACCGCATCCGGATGAACGCCATCGATGCCGAGCAGGTGTTCTTCCGCTCGATCGCCACACGGTCCACCACCACCGAGGTGCCCGCGTCGCTCGACGGAGCGATCGAGGCAGCGAAGGCATGGGGCGCGGACCTGGTGATCGTCGAGACGCCGGGCATCGGCCAGGGTGACGCGGCGATCGTTCCGTACGCCGATGTCTCGCTGTACGTGATGACCCCGGAGTTCGGGGCGGCGTCGCAGCTCGAGAAGATCGACATGTTGGACTTCGCCGACGCCGTCGCGATCAACAAGTTCGAGCGCCGTGGCGCGCAGGACGCGCTGCGCGACGTCGGTCGCCAACTGGTGCGCAACCGCGAGGCGTTCGTGGCCACGCCCGACGACATGCCGGTGTTCGGCACTGTTGCCTCCCGTTTCAACGACGACGGCGTCACGGCGCTGTACCTCCACCTGCGGGGGCTGCTCGCGGCGGCAGGTCTGACGGTGAGCGAGGGTCTGCTCGAACAGGTCGCAGGGCGGACCTCGACGGCGGTGAGTGAGATCGTGCCCGCGGCGCGCATCCGCTACCTCTCGGAGATCGCCGACAGCATCCGGCAGTACCACCACGACACCGAGAACCAGGCTGCGACGGCCCGGCGCCGACAGCAGCTCCGTGCGACCCGGGAGCTGCTCGCAGCCGACGGCCTCGACACCGGTGATGTCGACGCGCTCATCTCCGACGCTGACGTCGCGCTCGCTCCGGCGAACCGCGAGCTGCTCGAACGTTGGCCGGACCGCGTCGCCGAGCTGAGTGGCGAGGAACGTCCGAGCAGGGAGTCACTGTCGGGAACCCAGGTGCCCAAGCTGGCCCTGCCGCGAGCGGTGGACCACGGCGAGCAGCTGCGCTGGCTGCGCTCGGAGAACCTGCCGGGCAGCTTTCCCTTCACCGCCGGCGTGTTCCCCTTCAAACGGGAGAACGAGGACCCTGCGCGCATGTTCGCCGGCGAGGGCGGACCCGCTCGGACCAACCGCCGGTTCCACCTGCTGTCCGAGGGCCAGCCGGCGAACCGGTTGTCGACGGCGTTCGACTCGGTGACGCTCTACGGGTTCGACCCGGCGCTGCGTCCCGACGTCTACGGCAAGGTCGGCAACTCCGGCGTGTCGATCGCGACGCTCGACGACATGAAGGTGCTCTACGACGGGTTCGACCTGTGTGACCCGACGACGTCGGTGTCGATGACGATCAACGGTCCCGCTCCGACGATCCTGGCCATGTTCCTCAACACGGCGATCGACCAGCACCCCGAGCTCGACCGGGCCGAGGTGCTGCGCCGGGTCCGCGGGACCGTGCAGGCCGACATCCTGAAGGAGGACCAGGGCCAGAACACCTGCATCTTCTCCACCGAGTTCGCGCTCGGGATGATGGCCGACATCGCCGAGTGGTTCGTCGCGCACGAGGTGCGCAACTTCTACTCGGTGTCCATCTCCGGCTACCACATCGCCGAGGCCGGCGCGAACCCGATCAGCCAGCTCGCCTTCACGCTGGCCAACGGATTCACCTACGTCGAGTCCTACCTCGCCAGGGGCTTGGACGTCGACGACTTCGCACCCAACCTCAGCTTCTTCTTCTCCAACGGGATGGATCCGGAATACTCCGTGCTCGGACGCGTCGCCCGTCGGGTCTGGGCGGTCGCCATGCGCGACCGGTACGGCGCGAACGAGCGGTCACAGAAGCTGAAGTACCACGTCCAGACGTCGGGACGGTCGCTGCACGCGCAGGAGATGTCGTTCAACGACATCCGCACCACGCTGCAGGCGCTGTGCGCGATCTACGACAACGCGAACAGCCTGCACACCAATGCGTACGACGAGGCGGTGACCACACCCACCAGCGCGTCGGTCCGGCGGGCGCTCGCGATCCAGCTGGTCATCAACCGCGAGTGGGGCCTGTCGATGTGCGAGAACCCCCTGCAGGGCAGCTTCATCATCGAGGAACTCACCGACCTGGTCGAACGTGCGGTCCTCGACGAGCTCGATCGCATCAGCGAGCGCGGTGGCGTGCTGGGTGCCATGGAGACCGGCTACCAGCGGGGCCGCATCCAGGACGAATCGATGCACTACGAGCATCGCAAGCACGACGGCAGCCTGCCGATCATCGGGGTGAACACCTTCGTCGAGGACGCCGCCGAGGACGCCGCCGGCGAACCCGAACTGGCCCGGTCCGACGACTCCGAGAAGCGCGACCAGCTCGCACGGCTCGCGGACTTCCACGATCGCCACAGCGGCGAGTCCGCCGCCGCGCTGCAGCGGCTGCGTCACGCCGCGTTGCGCGGCGACAACCTCTTCGAGGTGCTGATGGACACCGTCCGGCACTGTTCGCTCGGTCAGATCACCGACACGCTCTTCGAGGTCGGGGGCAAGTACCGCCGCAACGTCTGAGCGCCGGGCACTCGCCGGTCACCGGAATCGTCGTCGGTTCGTGAGCGCTCGGAGAGCGACCGACGGCCGAGGTCGCAGCGGAACAGGACGTGCCCGTCGGCGGTTCGCGCCGAGGTGAAGCTCTCGGTGCTCGATCTCATCCCCACCCGTGGCGACCAGTCGACGAGCGACGCGCTCACTGCGAGCGCCACGCTCGCCCGCGTCGCCGACGAGCTCGGGTTCGTCCGCTACTGGGTCGCGGAGCACCACAACATGGCGCCGGTGGCCTCGACGGTGCCGGCGGTGCTCATCCCGTTCCTCGCGCAGGGCACCTCTCGGATCCGATTCGGCTCCGGCGGCGTGATGCTGCCGAACCACTCGGCGTTGGACGTCGCCGAGCAGTTCGCCCTGCTCGAGGCGATGTTCCCCGGCCGGATCGATCTGGGCATCGGCAGGGCACCGGGGTCCGACCAGGTGACGGCGTTCCTGCTGCGCGGCGGGGCCCGTGACGTCGAAGAGGAGTTCCCCCGTGACGTCGCGCTCATCGCCCAGCTCCTCGGCGTCGACGGCGAGCGACGCGACAGCGTCGAGGTGCAGGTCGGCGGCGGCCCCTACGAGCTCCGCGCCACCCCACGTCTCGGCAGCGCCCCTGAGCTGTGGCTGCTCGGATCGAGTGGCTACTCCGCCGAGCTCGCCGCAGCGATGGGCCTGCCGTATGCATTCGCCCATCACTTCGGCATGCCCGGCCTCGACGACGCGCTCGATCGTTACCGGACGGGATTCACCGCGACGCCCTACGGCGAGGTCCCACGCACGCTGCTGCCGGTGAACGTCGTGGTCGACCCCGACCCCGACGTCGCCCGCCGTCGTTCGCTGCCCCAGCTGGTCCAGATGACCGAGCTGCGTACCACCGGTCGGGTGGGTCCACAGATGACGATCGAGCAGGCCGAGGCGTACGACTGGACCGAACAGCGTCGAGCCGTCGCCCAGCAGGTGAGCCGACGCTGGCTGATCGGCACACCCCAAGAGGTCGCGACCCAGCTGCAGGAGCTCTCGGACGAGCACGACGTCGAAGAACTGATGCTCGCACCCGCGAGCGGGTCCTTCGACCGCGAGGTCGACGCGTCCACCGGCCCGAGGGTGGCGACGTTGCGACTGCTCGCCGGAGCGTTGCTGACAGTGGGACCGAGCTGCTGAGGTCCGTTCCCGCCTCGCCGCGACTCGGCCAGCGGGGCGGTCAACCTTGTTCCAGCCACCGCAGTGCCCGGGTCGCGGCGTGGAAGCCGCCCATGCCGTGCACCCCGGCACCCGGCGGCGTCGACGCCGAACACAGGAACACCCCCGGCACCCCGGTGGCGTACGGGTCGAGCGCCAGGCGGGGCCGTGCCACGAGTTGCAGCGGGTCGTTGGCCCCGCCGGTGATGTCGCCCCCCACCAGGTTCGCATTGCGCTCACCGAGCCCGGTCGGATCGCGCGACGCCACGGCCTCGATCCGCTCGCTGAATCCCGGAGCGAACCGTTCGATCTGGTCGATCACGGAACGTTCGCCGTCGCCGTCCCAACCACTTGGCACGTGTGCGTAGGCGTACACGGGGTGCAGGTCGCCGACCGAACGTGAGGGGTCGGCCACCGACTGCTGGGCGACCAGCACGAACGGGCGCGCCGGCATCACCCCCCGGGTCGTCGATGCCTCGGCCGCAGCGATCTGGTCGAAGGTCCCACCGAGATGCACGGTGCCGGCACGCCGGACCTGCTCGGCGGTCCATGGCACGCCACCGCGCACGGCGAGATCCACCTTGAACGCCGCGGGGCCATGGCGGAACCGTCGGTAGGAGCGAGCGATGCGCCTCGGGAGCCGGTCGCCGATGATCGCTGCGGCGGCCGAGGGGCTCGTGTCCATCAGGACCGCGGCGCCCGTCGGCAGGTCCGCCATGGTGTGGACCGGGCGGCCGGTGACGATCGTGCCGCCGTTCGCGCGCAGCAGCGAGGCGAGCGCGGCGCTGATCGACGCCGACCCACCTTCGGCCACCGGCCAGCCGTGCACGTGGCCCGCGGCGATGAGCATCAGTCCGACCGATGACGACAGCGGCCAGCCGAGTCGGTGGAAGAGGTGCGCGGCGTTGCCACCCCACAGCGCCTTCGCCGCCTCGGTCCGGAACGTGCGAGCCAGCAGCGACGCAGGTGCGGCGGCGCGCACACCGAACCGCGTCATCAGCAGCGGGTGGTCGGGCCAGCGCAGCACCGGGCCCAGCACGTCGTCGGCGAGGTCGTCGAAGTGGGCGACGAACGGGCCGACGAGGCGTCGCCAGGCGCGGCCGTCGCGCCCGAGGCCGGCACAGGTGCGGTCGAGGTCGCGGACCATCACGGCAGCGGTCCCGTCGTCGAGCGGGTGGGCCAGGTCGACCTCGGGCCAGCACCACCTCAGTCCGTGTTCGGCGAGGGGGAGTGAGGCGAGGAAGGGTGACGCCAGACCGAACGGGTGGACCGCCGAGCACTCGTCGTGGACCAGACCGGGGGCCGTGAGCGCTGCGCTGCGTGTGCCGCCACCGATCGTGTCGGCCGCCTCGTACACCGTGACGCTGCGCCCGGCACGCGCCAGCAGGACCGCGGCGGCGAGTCCGTTCGGGCCGGAGCCCACCACGACGGCGTCGACGGTCGCGCTCACCGATCGGCCGGCGTCCGGGGATGCAGCGGGAGGTCGGCGTCGGTGGGCTGCCGCACGATCATGTCCGCCACCTCCACGTGACCTCGTTCGATCTCGCCGGTGGCGGCATCGAGCAGACGGTACTGCTGGGTACCCAGGTGGACCGGCTGGGACTCGAGGAACACGATCCGGACATCCCCGGGACGGAAGTCGCAGCGCTCCTGCAGCGCCGCGACCAGCTGCTCGTCGTGGAGGTGTCCGTCGCCGAAGTTCCACCCCAGCGCCGTGCCGGTTCGGGTGACCCGAAGCCGTGCAGCGCGAAGTGCCGGGCCATGGGCCGCAAGCGGTCCTGGCGCGCCTGACGCCCCCAGACCTCATGGTCGACCTCTGGCAGGTTCGGTTGCAGGAACCCCATTCGATCCCCCTCGCAGCCGACCGGAACGATCCGGCTCCCGGCGGTGGCACAGTACACAGCCGGCGTCGGTGTGTACTGTGCCCGCGCGTGCGCAACCCTCATTCCGGCCGGGTGTTCACCCGTGCCGAGGTACCTGACGAACTGCTCGCCCGGCATCTCGAGGACCTCTCGGTGCCGGCGCTGTTGTTGTCGTGCGTGCACATGAGCCGACCCGAGGACCGCGCGGCGATCCTCGACGGACCACTGCGTCCGGC
Source organism: Microthrixaceae bacterium (assembly GCA_007118345.1). Classification (GTDB taxonomy): domain Bacteria; phylum Actinomycetota; class Acidimicrobiia; order Acidimicrobiales; family Microtrichaceae; genus SKRR01. Next base: position 8,002 of record SKRR01000342.1, read on the forward strand.
AGGTGCCTACCTCAACGAGTACCAGGGCTTCATGGCTCCCGAGGACCTGCGCGTCGCGCGGGAGCTCGCGCTCGGTGTCGTGATCGACTGGCGTGACCGGGGGTGCCCGGAACCGGAACCGCTGGCCGACGGGCTGCTCGAGCAGATGATGGACTGGATCGTCGCCTCCGAGGTCGATCGCGACTACGTGCCGATGATGGCCGAGGAGCTCGGCCTCGAGGGCCCCGACCCCAGAGCGGTCGGTCCGGTCGAGGGAGCGGCCGACCATCAGGTCGTGGTGATCGGTTGTGGCATGTCGGGACTGCTCGCCGCGATCCGACTCGGTCAGGCCGGCTACCCCTACGTCGTGGTCGAGAAGAACGAGGGCCCGGGTGGCACGTGGTGGGAGAACACCTACCCGGGTGCGCGCGTCGACGTCGGCAGCCACTTCTACTGCTACAGCTTCGAGCCGTCGGACCATTGGAGCGAGTTCTTCGCCCGCCAACCCGAGCTGCAGGCCTATTTCGAACGGGTGATGGACGAGTACGGCGTGACCGAACACGTCCGTTTCGGCGCCGAGGTGCAGCGCGCGGTGTGGGACGACGACACGGCCACGTGGGCGGTGCACCTCGACGACGGGTCGACACTCGAGGCCCGATCGGTCGTCTGCGCGGTCGGTCAGCTCAACCGGCCGTTCGTGCCCGACGTACCCGGCTCGTTCGACGGGCCGGCGTTCCACACGGCCCGGTGGGACCACGGCGTCGACCTGACCGACAAGGACGTGGTGATGGTCGGCGCCGGTGCGACCGGGTTCCAGGTCGCGCCCGCCATCGCCGAGCAGGTGCAGTCACTCACGATCATCCAACGCAGCGCCCAGTGGATGTTCCCGAACCCCGGCTACCACGACGCGGTTGGCCCCGGTGTGCCGTGGGCGATCGAGCACCTGCCCTTCTACGGCAGGTGGTTCCGGTTCCTCATCTACTTCCCTGGCTGCGACGGTGGTCTGGTTGCCGCCAAGGTCGACCCCGAATGGCCGCACCAGGAGCGCTCGGTGAGCGAGGTCAACGACATCGCTCGCGAGATGTTCACCGAGTGGATCACCAGCCAGGTCGACCACGACCCCGAACTGGTGGCCAAGGTGGTTCCCACCTATCCGCCGACGGGGAAGCGGACGTTGCAGGACAACGGCAGCTGGCTGCGTACCCTCACCCGTGACGACGTCGAACTCGTGCGCGCCGGTGTCGCCCACCTCGAACCCGACGCCGTGGTCGACTCCGACGGCACGCGCCATCCCGCCGACGTGGTCATCTGGGCGACCGGGTTCCGGGCGAACGAGTTGCTGGTGCCGATGGAGGTCATCGGGAGCGACGGCACCGACCTGCGCACCGCCTGGGGTGCCCGGCCGCGTGCGCTGTACGGGGTGACCGTGCCGGGGTTCCCGAACTTCTTCCTGATGTACGGCCCGGGAACCAATCTCGCCAGCGGCGGCAGCATCATCGCGGCGTCGGAGTGCGAGATGACCTACATCGACGCCTGCCTGCGGCTGCTCGTCGAGGGCGGGCACCGGTCGATGGAACCGACCCGGGCCGCCTACGACGACTGGTACGAGCGGGCGCAGGAAGAGATGCGCACCATGGTGTGGGCGTCGCCCCACATCGAGCACAACTACTACCGCAACGACAACGGCGAGGTGCACGGCCTCAACCCGTTCCGGTTGGTCGACTACTGGGCCTGGACCCGCACCGTCGAGCCGGAGCACTACACATTCCGGTGAACGCCGGTTCGCTGGCCACCGACAGCGGGTTCCAGGCCCTTTGCCGATCCTCAGCGGTGCGGCGTCATGTGTTCGAACCGTGGCGTGCCCCTCAGGGATAGCCGCGCATCGGCACGCTCGGACCCACGCTTGAGCCTTCCATCGGCTCGAAGGGTGCTGCCGGTCCGGCGTTCAGGTGACCCCGCCCGCGAGCCGATCGGCGAGGATCGCTGCGAGCACGGCGGGGTTCGCCGGTCGACCGTCGACGAAGGCCACTGGTGCGCCCCAGCTGAGCGGTGCTGCGGGACGCTCGGCGGCGAGCACCCCCGTCAGGTAGAGCTGGGCGGTCGGCAGGGCCCGGCAGGCGGCGTAGGCGATCGAACCGGGGCAATCGGGGTGGATCACCAGGAACTCCACGCGGGCGCGCAGCGAGCGGATCTGCTCAACCAGCGCCGCTTCTGCGTCGTTCACTCCGATGTCGTCGACCTCGGCGGGCCAGGTGAACAGATGGACGTTGTCATCGTCGAGGTCTGCAGCGTTGCCGGCGAGGGAACGCCGGACGTCGCCCAGCAGCTCAGCGGGATCGCCGACCGATCCGAGATTCCCGTTGGACTCCACGGTCACGACGGCGATCTCGTCACCCGGGCGGAGCGACGGAAGACGAGCGGACGGCGTGCGTTCCAGCAGGGAGAGGAGCGCGAAGATGCCGCCCTCGGGGGGAACGAGGTGCTCGGGGAGCCCGATGCTGCGCAGGTCGGACTGGTCGGGTCGGTCGGGCCGGTCGGCAGGTCGCTGCCGGCGCAGCGCAGGATCGCGTCGTGCCGGCGGGGAGGGACGAAGTGGCTCGCGGGTCGTCACCGGTCGCACGTGCCAGCAGCCCGGTGTCTCCTCGGTTGTCGTCGCGGCGAGGGGCTGCACGGCGTCGCCGGGATCGTCGGTGCGACCGGCGGCGAGCCGATCGAGGTCCGGTGACCCAGGGTCGAGGTCGGTGAGGTCCGGGGCAGCTGACGGCCACAGGTTCCACGACATGACGACCTCCACGAGACGACGGGTGCCCACCATCGCGCCGCATCGCCGGTCGATCCACTCGCCCTGCGGATTTCGCGGCCAGGGTGACAGCACCGCGACATCGAGGTGACCATTCGGTCGATCCGGTGTCGGATTCGGCCACGACCGCAACGTCAGCGGCCCCTGTGCGCACGTACACTCCGAGCTCGTGAAGGTTCCGGATGACCGGATGGACGCTGACCGACGCGACCCATGATCAGGGCCGCGCTGGGGCCTGCCCCTGCTGACCTACGAGCAGCCCGCGAGCTGGCCCGTGTCGCTCGGGACGTGCGGAGGTGAACCCCGCCCACGGGATCCGCGGTGCCCGCCGGTCGGGTTGCCCCCACCAGCCGTCGGCTCGGTAGCTTGCACCAAGCTGTCGACACCGACGAGGGACTGACGTGACCAAGACCAACCCTGGCAACTTCTTCGAGGACTTCGAACTGGGGCAGGTGATCCACCACGCCACGCCCCGCACGGTGACCGAGGGCGATCGCGCGCTGTACGGCGCGATCTATCCGACCCGGTTCGCGATCCCGTCGTCGGCGGCGTTCGCCGCCTCGGTCGGTCTCGAGCCCGCGCCGGTGGAAGAGCTCATCGGCTTCCACATCGCCTTCGGCAAGACCGTGCCCGACGTGTCGCTCAACGCCGTGGCCAACCTCGGCTACGCCGAGTGCCGGTTCCACCGTCCCGTCCGCGTCGGTGACACGTTGCGGACCAGTTCCGAGGTGATCGGGCTGAAGGAGAACTCCAACGGCAAGACCGGCGTGGTCTACGTCCGCTCCACGGCGACCGACGAGCACGCCGAGGTGGTCATCGATTGGGCGCGATGGGTGATGGTCCACAAGCGTGACCACGCGGCTTCCGCACCCGAGACGGTGGTGCCCGAGCTCGCCGACGTCGTCGCGCCCGAGGACCTCATCGTGCCCGAGGGGCTCGATTTCGCCGGCTACGACGACGTCGCCGCGGGAGCACCGCACCGGTGGGCCGACTACGAGGTCGGGGAGCGGATCGACCACGTCGACGGTGTGACCCTCACCGACGCCGAGCACATGATGGCGACCCGCCTGTGGCAGAACACGGCGAAGGTCCACTTCAACACCGAGGCCCGCCCCGACGGTGAGCGCCTGGTCTACGGCGGCCACATCATCTCGCTCGCCCGTGCGCTGTCGTTCAACGGCCTGGCGAACGCGCAGCTGATCGTGGCGATCAACGCGGGTGCGCACACGGCGCCGGCCTTCGCTGGTGACACCGTCTGTGCGTGGTCCGAGGTGCTGGACCGGGCCGAGACCTCGACCCCGGGGGTGGGTGCGCTGCGGCTCCGGTTGGTGGCGACCAAGGGTCGTGACGAGTCGATGACCTTGCGTGGCGAGGACGGCAAGTACGCGCCGGGCGTGCTGTTGGACCTCGACCTCTGGGCACTCTGTCCCCGTTGACGACCACGGCTGCGCGGCCTTCGGCACGATCCGCTCGGTAGGTGTTGAGCGAATCACGAAATGGTCTTCAGTAAGGACTACAGTCGCAGCATGAGCGGCGCTGCGATGCTGAAGGGGAAACGTCTCGTGGTCACCGGGGTGGTGACCGTGGAGTCGATCGCCTACGCGACGGCTGCAGCGGCGCTCGAACAGGGCGCGGAGGTGGTGCTGACCGCCCCGGCCCGGGATCTCGAGCGCGCCGAAGAGGCAGCGGCGGCGTTGCCGGGTGACCATGAAATCGTGGAGTTCGACATCACCGACCCCGAACAG
>SKRR01000181.1 GCA_007118345.1 Microthrixaceae bacterium
CCCACGGCGTGGACCTTCGTCGAGGAGCGCTGGACCCGGGTGGTCGAGCGCTTCCCCTCCAACAGCCTGCCCCGGATGCTCGAGGGTGTCCGGGGCATCACCGACCGGGCGACCGCCGAGCGGGTGGATCGATTCCTCTCCGGTGTCGAGCTGCCGTCGGGTGGCCGCACCGTCGCGCAGCACGTCGAACGCATGTGGGTCGGCGTCGTCGCCGCCGGGCGGGTCCGCAGTGAACTGGCGGTGTCTCCGGGGGCCGATGCCTGAGCGCAGTGTCGAACCGTGGCTGCGTCGCCACGCCGGCGGGGTGGGGTTCGAGGTCGCCGCCGTCGAGACCGACCGGGCGCAGCTGGTCTGGGCCGACCTGCCCGAGGGGGCCCACACCCTTCGTGCGGGTCGCCGCGCCCTGGTGCTCGAGACCGCGGGGGGACCTGGGTCGTTCGAGCTGACCGACCTGGCACCCGGGTCCCGGACCGAGGTGCGACTCGAGGTCGGCGAGCAGACACTTCGCCGGGTCGTGCACACGCTGCTGGCCCCGCCGGGGCCGTCCCGCTTCCGGTTCGCCACGATCAGCGACCTGCACCTCGGGCGCGGCGACCGACAGTACCGTGGGCCCTTGGCGCACCGGGGTGTCGACGAACCGCCCGAGGGTGTGCCGGTCGACGACGCCGGCGTCCCTGCGCGTCAGCTGATCAACGCCCGCGCGGCGGTCGACGAGGCGCTCGCGTGGGGCGCCGAGCACCTGGTCGTGAAGGGCGACGTCACCGAGGAGACCACCGCGGGCACGTGGGACCAGGCCGCGTCGCTCCTGGGCGAGCTGCCGGTGCCGGCCTCGGTGCTGGCCGGCAACCACGACACGGGTGGGCTGGCGGAGTTCGACCCGTTCGTGGGTGCGGCCGAACGCGGATTGCGCCTGACCCGCGGTGTCGACCATGTCGACGTCCCTGGTCTGCGGATCGTGCTGGTCGACTCGACCCTCCCCGGCAGCGGTTGGGGTGCGGTCGCGCGACACAGCGAGGCGGCAGCGACCCTCGCGGCCGAGGCAGGGTCGGGTGTGTTCGTCGCCACCCACCATCACCCGCAACGATTCAGCGTCCCGGTGTTCTGGCCCCACGGCATCCCCGGCCCCGACGCACGACGGTTCGCCGGCGCCGTGGTGGCCGCGAACCGGCGCGTGCTCGCCTCTTCGGGGCACACCCACCGGAACCGGCGTCGGAGCGTCGCAGGGATGCCCTGGACCGAGGTCGCCGCGACGAACCACTTCCCCGGTGTGTGGGCCGGCTACGAGGTGCACGACGGCGGGATCCGCCAGGTGGTCCGCCGCATCGCGGCGCCAGAGGTGCTCGAGTGGTCGCACCGCTCACGCCACGCGTTCGGTGGCGCGTGGGCGTTGTGGTCGACCGGATCGATGGCGGACCGGTGCTTCAGCCTCACCTGGTCCTGAGGTCAGGACCAGGATGACCGATGCAGCTCAGCTCTCTCGGCTGCTGCGGTCGCCGAGGGACCACGCGAGCCGGGAGACCAGTGGTCTCAGATCGGTGTGAGGTCGCCGTTGCGCGCGAGGAAGTCGGTCGCGACGGCGGCGTGCAGTGCGATGCCGTCGGCCATGACGTCCTCGTGCAGGATCATCCGGTTCGAATGACAGGCCGGTGCCTCGAACGGCTCGGGGTTGTCAGGTGGGCAGACCCCGAGGAACACCATCGCGCCGGGCACCTGCTGCAGCACGTACGAGAAGTCCTCGGCGCCCATCACCGGTGACGCCATCTGGAACTCTCGTCCCGGGCCGAGGTGCTCCTCGACCACCCCGGCGACGAACGACGCGAACCGCGGGTCGTTCACCGTCACCGGGTATCCCTGGACGATGTCGATCTCGACGGTGCAGCCGTGCGCCGCGGCGATGCCCTCCGCCACCCGTCGGATCCGCTCCCAGACGGCGTGGCGGGTGCGCTCGGACACCGCTCGCAGCGTGCCGAGAAGTCGGGCGGTCTCGGGGATCACGTTGTGCGTGGTGCCGGCCTCGACCTGGGCGATCGTGAGCACCGCTGGATCGAACACGTCGACCGTGCGGGTGACCATCGACTGCAGTGCGAGCACCAGTTCGCACGCCACGGGAACGGGATCGTTGGCCCACTGCGGCGTCGACGCGTGCCCGCCGCGCCCCGTGACGACGATCTCGATCTCGTCCGCGGACGCGAGTGTGGGGCCGGGCTTCCAGCCGACGATGCCGGCCGGCACGTTCGGCGCGACATGGATCGCGAAGGCGCCGTCGACGCCGTCGAGCACGCCCTCGTCCATCATCAGCGCGGCCCCGCCGCTGCCCTCCTCGCCGGGCTGGAACATGAACCGCACACGGCCGGCGAGCTCGTCGCGACGCTCGCTCAGCAGGCGGGCGGCGCCGACGAGCATCGCGGTGTGGGCATCGTGACCACAGGCGTGCATGGTGTTGTCGATCTGGCTCGCGAAGTCGAGGCCCGTGTCCTCGGGCATCGGCAGTGCGTCCATGTCGCCACGCAGCAGCACCGTCGGCCCCGGCAGCCCACCGTCGAGATCGGCGACGACCGAGGTGAGCGAGTCACCGGTGCGGACCTCGAGCGGCAACCCCTCGAGCGACGCCAGCACCGCCGCCTGGGTGCGGGGCAGCTCCAGGCCCAGTTCGGGGTGGCGGTGCAGCGTCCGACGCAGATCGACCACCCCGGGCAGTTCGGCCCTGGCCGCGTCGAGCAGATCGTCGTGGATGATCGTCATGGCGTCCCCCCGCAGCTGATGCCCGATGAGTCTCTCACCTGCCACCCCGCTCAGCCCAGCAGTGCGAGCACCAGTCCCACCTGTCCGAGGTGGTAGGTGGTCATCACACCGAGCCGGCCGGCCGGCAACGGACCGACGAAGCGGTTCCATCCGAGCAATCCGTCCGATGCGTAGAACAACGTCGCCCCGACGATCGCGAACAGCACCGTGGTGGCGCCGGCGCTGACCACCATGAGCGAGATCACCGTCAGGTAGGCCACCACCGGCAGCTGCAGCCGGGCGTCGCGTTGGCCGGCGCCCCGCACGATCCTGGTGCCGATCAGCACCGCGGCGACGACGACGAGCACTGCGGCGAGCCCACCCGCCCACGGCGTCAGGGGGAACTGCAACAGCGCGACCACGTACGCGACGTGGCCGAACAGGAACGACACGAGTCCCGCGATGAACCACTTCTCGTCCAGCATGAGGAAGACGTCACCGGCGAGCGAGCAGACCAGTCCGATCACGAGGAACCAGCGCGCCAGATCGGCCACCGGGTCGTTCAGCGCCAGCGCTGCGGCGATGAGCACCACCATCGTGGCCGGCTTGAGCACGTACTCGACCGGACGCCGGTCGGTAGCCACCGCCCACCAGTCGACGGCCGCCACGACGAGCGTCGCCGCGATCAACCACCAGAACAGCGTCATGTGAACAGCCCCG
>SKRR01000069.1 GCA_007118345.1 Microthrixaceae bacterium
ACCTTGACGACGACGAAGCGGGTGGGTCAGAGGTCCATGCCCACAACATCGCCGCCATCTGGGCTCAAGCCGGGATCTCGGTGACGATGCGGACCTCGGCCGCTGCCGGCCGGCCCGCCACCGCTGAACGCGAGGGGTATCAGGTGAGCCGGAAGGCGGGCCGCTACGCGGTGTTCCCGCGTTCGGCGCTCGCCGAGGTCGCCGGGCGCCTCGGTCCGTGCGACGGTCTCGTCGAGATCTGGAACGGCATGCCGTTCATGTCCCCGCTGTGGTGGCGTGGCCCTCGGGTGATCTGGCTGCACCACGTCCACGGGCCGATGTGGGGAATGACCCTCCCCAAGCCCCTCGCTGCGGCCGGGGTCCTGCTCGAGGAACGGATCGCGCCGAAGTTCTACCGCCGTCAGCCGATCGTCACGCTCTCGCGCTCGTCGTACCGTGAGCTCATCGACGAGCTCGGATTCGACGAGTCCCGTGTGACGATCGTCGAACCCGGCGTCGACCCCTACTTCACCCCCGGCGGCACTCGCAGCCCGACGCCCCTGGCCGTGGCCGTCGGCCGCCTGGTCCCGGTCAAGGACTTCCCACGATTGGTCCGGGTGATGGCCTCGGTCCACGAGCGTGTCCCCGGCGCCCGACTCGTCATCGTGGGCGAGGGCTACGAACGTGAGAGGATCGAAGCCGTCATCGCTGACCACGACGCGAGCGGTTACGTCGAACTGGTGGGCCGGGTCAGCGACGACGAGCTGCGCGCCCTCTACCGATCCGCGTGGGCGGCGGTCTCGGTGTCGGTACGCGAAGGCTGGGGCATGACGCTCACCGAGGCGGCGGCCTGCGGGACTCCTGCAGTCGCGACCGACATCGCCGGGCACGCAGACGCCATCGCTGCGGACCGCAGTGGGCTGCTGCGCACCACCGACGACGACCTCGCCGCTGCGATCGCCGACCTCTTCTCCGACGACGAGCTGCGCTCGCGGCTCCAGCGCGGAGCGTCGGAGCGTGCGGCCGAACTCACCTGGGAGCGCACCGCGCTGCGCAACTTCGAGGTCCTGGCCGAGGACGCGATGACGCGGCGCCGGTGAGCGAGTTCGTACTCGGGGTCGACCTCGACGGGGTGTGCGCCGATTACACGTCGGGGTTCCGGGACGTCGCTGCGTGCGAATGGAGCGTCGAAGCGGCGTCGCTGACGACCGAGGTCTCCTGGGACTTCGCCGAGTGGGGTCTGGACCGGACGGCGTTCCTCGACCTCCATCGCACCGGTGTGCTCGAGCACCGCATGTTCCGGGAGATGCCCGCACTCCCCGACTGCTCCGACGCGCTCTGGCGCCTGTCCGACGCAGGGATCTGGATCCGGGTGATCACCCACCGTCTGGTCACCAACTGGGGACACGCCACGATCGTCTCGGACACCGTCGAGTGGCTCGACCGCTGCCGTATCCCCTATCGCGACCTGTGCTTCCTCGGTCGCAAGGTCGAGGTGCAGGCCGACGCCTACATCGAGGATGCTCCGCACAACATCGAGGCGCTCCGCTCGGGTGGCAACACGGTCATCGTCTTCGACCAGCCGTACAACCGCCACCTCGATGGCCACCGGGCGCACGACTGGACCGAGGCCGAGGAGATCGTCGCCGGGCTCGTCGAGTCCAGCGGCGGCACCTATGCCGGCCAGCTCCCCGGCCTCGACGCCGGCGCCGACCGACTCGACCGGCACAAGCGACGCTGACCCCGCAAACCACCTGCCCGCTCACTCGTTCCGTCGTGGTGGCTCACCGAACTCGACACAACGCGAGGGCTGGGAGCCAACGGTTCACGACCGACGGAACGGCGCCGTGTGCTCCGTGCCGGGCGGCTCGTGGAGCCAGTCGGCAGCAGTGCCCCAGCCGCCCTCGAACACGAACTCGTCCACCGGACGCCGCCGGACCGGACCGTGCCGCCCGGCCGGAACGCCCAGGGTGATCATGGCGGCGAGGAACACGTCGTCGGGGATCGAGAAGAGCTCCCGGAGCTCCTGCTCCACGACCCGGTGCCACATCATCATCACCCCGCCGTAGCCCAGTGCGCGGGCGGCGAGCAGCAGGTTCTGACATGCCGGATAGACCGATGCGCCGATGGTCTCGTCCGGGCCGGGTCGGTGGCGCACCGCCCCGACGAGCACGATCACGGGGATCGACTCGAAGCGGTCGACGAAGTCCTGCATCGTGGCGGCGGTCCGGGCCTTGCGGGAACCACGGTGTGCGCCGCTGCCGCGTTCGTACCCATCGGCGGAGCGCTTGGCGTCCCACTGGGACCGGACACCGTCCCCGAGCACGCGACGCGCCCGACGGGCGGTCGGGTCATCGCGGAGCACGAGGAAGCGGAAGGGCTGACCGTTCGAACCCGACGGCGCGCGGGTTGCGGCGAACATGATCCGTGCAAGATCGTGCTCGGACACCGGATCGTCGGTGTAGCGACGTATGGCCCGCGTCGATGCCAGCGTCTCGAGCACCACGTCGGCGGTCGCGTGGTCCGCGTCGGTCGGCATGTGGCCACGGTACCGGGCGCCGTAGCCTCGGTCGTGTGCCCTGGGGTGACCTGCTGTCGACCACCATCGGACTCGCGGTCTTCGCGGTGCCGTTGGGAGTGAGCCTCTGGGCCCTGCTCGACGCGGCACGCCGACCACAGTGGGCGTGGTCACTCGCGGAACGCAACCAGGCCCTGTGGATGGCGATGATCCTCCTGGGGATGCTGTCGGTGGTGCTCGGCCTGGTCATCTCGGGCTGGTACCTCTTCAGGGTCCGTCCGACCGTGGTGGCGGGAGAAGCGGGGGTGCCGGCAGAGCGCCGGCGCCACCGCACGGATGAATCGTGACCAGACCGATCGGAATTCATCGGCGGTGGGGCGGGTCTCCGCCGGTGTGCCGCGGACCGGCCGTTCCGGCACTCCGGCAAACTCCGAAAGGACCACGATGAGCCTCCATCTGGGCGACACCGCCCCGGACTTCACCGCAACCACCACAGATGGTGACATCAGCTTCCACGACTGGAAGGCCGGCTCCTGGGCGGTCTTCTTCAGCCACCCGGCCGACTTCACCCCGGTGTGCACCACGGAGCTCGGCCGTACCGCCGCCCTCGGCGGCGAGTTCCAGCGGCGCAACACCAAGCCCATCGCGCTGTCGGTCGACCCCATCGAGGACCACAGGGGCTGGGCACCCGACATCGGTGAGGTGAGCGGGACCGAGCTCAACTTCCCGATCATCGCCGACCCCGACCGCAGCGTCGCCGAGCTCTACGACATGATCCACCTCGGCGAGGGCGACACGTCGACCGTGCGTTCGGTGTTCATCGTCGACCCGGACGACAAGATCCGCCTCACCCTGACCTACCCGAAGTCGGTCGGACGGAACTTCGACGAGATCCTCCGGGTGATCGACGCCCTGCAGGCGACCGACGCGAACCCCATCGCCACCCCGGCCGACTGGACCCCGGGCGAACGCGTGATCGTGTCGCCCGCCCTCTCGACCGACGACGCGAAGCAGAAGTTGAGCAACGTCGAAGAGGTGAAGCCGTACCTGCGCTTCGCCGACGCTCCCTGAGGACAGCAGCGGTCGAGCGACGAGGTCGTGCTGGTGTTCGCGAGCGTGCCCGCCCGTGCCGACCGATCCCGAGGAGACTGACCCCATGAGCGAGAAGGACTTCACCATCGGTGGCGACCTCACGGTCCGCCGCCTCGGCTACGGCGCGATGCAGATCACCGGCGAGGGGGTGTGGGGGCTGCCCGAGGACCACCAAGGAGCGGTGGCGGTCCTCCGACGAGCCGTCGAGCTCGGCGTGAACTTCATCGACACCGCTGACTCGTACGGCCCGTACGTGTCAGAAGAGCTCATCCGCGAGGCGCTGCACCCCTACCCCGATGACCTGGTCATCGCGACGAAGGCCGGCCTGCTGCGCACCGGTCCGGGCGAGTGGCACACGTGCGGCCGTCCCGAGTACCTGCGCCAGGAGGCCGAGATGAGCCTGCGCCGCCTCGGCGTCGAACGCATCGACCTGTTCCAGCTGCACCGCATCGACCCACAGGTGCCGATGGAGGACCAGCTCGGCGTCCTGAATGACCTGCAGTCCGAGGGCAAGGTGCGTCACCTCGGCCTCTCCGAGATCACCGTCGACCAGCTGCGACAGACAGCGGACCTGGCCACGATCGCCACCGTCCAGAACCGCTACAACCTCGTCGACCGCGACGCCGAGCCGGTCCTCGATGCGTGCGCCGTCGACGGGATCGGTTTCATCCCCTGGTTTCCCGTCGCCACCGGTCAGCTGGCCCGTCCCGGGGGGCCGCTGGACGAGCTGGCGGCCCGCACCGGCACGAGCCCCTCGCAGCTGGCGCTCGCGTGGTTGCTCCACCGCTCTCCCGTCATGCTGCCGATCCCCGGCACGAAGTCGGTGGCGCACCTCGAAGAGAACGTCGCCGCGGCCGACCTGGACCTCGACGGCGAGACCGTCGCCCAGCTCAGCTCCCTGGCGTACTGATCGCGTCGGCCCCGGGACGGGTCGGAGGGCGCATCATCGACGCCGGGGGCGGACCGAAACGTCGCAGCGCGAAGTCGCGTATCCCCGCGAGGCGTGCACGAGGGTGGAAGATCAGCGCACGGGTGCCGGGCCGCCACACACCCCGCACGGTCTGGACGATCGTGAACCAGGCGCGGATGAACGCGTGGTACCACCCACTCATCTCCTGGACCAGCAACAAGGTGTTGCGGGTCTGGAGGTAGTCGACGATCGCCATGCCCGATCCGATGTGGAGGTTCTGGACGCGAGCGCCGCGCACCAGCCCGACGCGCCACCCGTTGCGTCGCGCCCGCAGCGCGAGGTCGGCCTCCTCGCAGTAGGAGAAGTAGCGCTCGTCGAACATGCCGATCTCCGCGAGGCACGCACGGCGCAACAACATGAGCGTCCCGTGTGGATAGTCCACGTTCTCCCAACGCGGCAGCGGCAGCGCCGTCGGCGACACCGGTGCCTCCACCGCCATCCCGCCGAAGTACGGATCGATCACCGGGACCATGCCGTCGCCGACATCGGCACACATGAGCCCTGCCATCGGCTCGACCGCAGCGGCATCGAGCATCGCGGCCAGGCACCCGGGCCATGGATCGACGTCATGAGGTGCGAGCGCGACCCAGTCGCCGTCGTCCGGCTGCTCGAGGAACCGTTGCAGCCCGGCGTTGGCGCCCGGCCCGAAACCGGCGTTGCGGCCCACCTCGACGAGCTCGACCTCGTCGCCGGGGAACCGTCCGAGACCCGCCCGCAACTCGCCGAGCGCGTCGGGCTCCGAACCGTTGTCGACCACGGTCACCCGCACCGGCAGCTCGCGGTCGCGGAACCGCCCGACCGTGTCGACGCAGGAGTCAGGTTGATTCCAGTGGACGATCACCACCCGCAACGGCGGGTGTGCGCTCACGAGAGGGGTCGGTCGGTGGGGCGCACCGGTGACGGCAAGGCCGTCTCGCCCATCAGGTAGCTGTCGACCGAGGCGGCACAGGCGCGACCCTCGGCGATGGCCCACACGATCAGGCTCTGGCCGCGTCCCGCGTCACCACAGACGAACACCCCCGGCTGGGACGACGTCCAGGAGCCGTCCCGAGCGACGTTGCCGCGCTCGTCGAGCTCGACCTCGAGCGCGTCGAGCAACGGCGCACGCTCGGGACCGGTGAAGCCCATGGCCAACAGCACCAGATCGACCTCCATCTCGGTCTCGCTCCCCGGCACCGGCACGAAACTGGGACGGCCGTCGACGAGCTGCTGTTCCACCTCGACGAGACGCAGCCCGCAGACACGACCGTCGTCGTCACCGACGAACTCGGTGGTGTTGACCGAGAACAGGCGCTCCCCGCCCTCCGCATGCGCTGAGGAGGTCTTGTAGACAAACGGCCAGGTGGGCCACGGGTTGGCCTCCGGCCGCTCTTCGGGTGGGCGCGGCATGATCTCGAACTGGTACACGACCTCGGCACCCTGCCGGTGGGCGGTCCCGAGGCAGTCGGCGCCGGTGTCCCCACCACCGATGATGACCACCTTGCGACCCTTGGCGGAGATCTCGACGTCGTCGACACCGAAGTCGCCCTGCTGGGCCCGGTTGGCGGGCGGCAGGTAGTCCATGGCCTGGTGGATGCCGTCGAGCTCGCGGCCCGGGATGGGTAGGTCGCGTGGCTGGGTCGCGCCCGTGGCGATGACGATGGCGTCGTACTTCGCCCGGAGCTGTTCGACGGTCACGTCGACACCGACGTCGACGTTGACCCGGAACTCGGTCCCCTCGGCGCGCATCTGGGTGAGTCGGCGGTCGAGGATCCGCTTCTCCATCTTGAACTCGGGGATCCCGTACCGCAGGAGCCCACCGATCCGATCGGCACGCTCGAGCACCACCACACGATGTCCCGCACGCGTCAGCTGCTGCGCGGCGGCCAGTCCTGCAGGGCCCGAACCGATCACGGCGACCTGCTTGCCCGTGAGCCTCGACGGCCGCACCGCGCGGACCCAGCGCTCGTCCCACGCACGGTCGATGATCTCCACCTCGACCTGCTTGATCGTCACCGGGTCCTGGTTGATCCCGAGCACGCAGGCGGCCTCGCACGGCGCTGGACACAGTCGTCCGGTGAACTCCGGGAAGTTGTTGGTGGCGTGCAGACGGTCGATCGCCTCGCGCCAGTGGTCCCGGTAGACGAGGTCGTTCCAGTCCGGGATCAGGTTGCCCAACGGGCACCCGTCGTTGCAGAACGGAATGCCGCAGTCCATGCACCGGCTGGCCTGGGTCTGGAGATGGTCCTCGGGGAACTCCTCGTAGACCTCTTTCCAGTCGCGCAGACGCACCGGGACCGGCCGCATCTCGGGCAGTTCGCGCCCGTGCTTCAGGAAACCCCTCACATCACCCACGACTGGCCTCCATCACGGCATCGATCACATCACGGCCCTCGGCCTCGGCCTGCGCCGTGGCCTCCAGCACCCGCTTGAAGTCGTTCGGCATGACCTTCACGAACCGGCCCACGGCGTCGTCCCAGTCACCGAGCAGCCGCTCGCCGACGGCGGAACCGGTCTCGACGAGGTGTCGCTCGACGAAGGCGCGCAACTCGTCGCGCTCTTCGGCACCGAGTTCCTCGAGTGCGACCATGTCGTAGTTCACACGTTCGGGGAACGTTCCGTCGGCGTCGTACACGTACGCGATGCCGCCCGACATGCCCGCACCGAAGTTCCGCCCCGTGCGGCCGAGCACGACCACACGGCCACCGGTCATGTACTCACACCCGTGGTCGCCCACCCCCTCGACCACGGCCAGCGCGCCCGAGTTGCGGACACAGAACCGTTCGCCGACCTGTCCGCGGAGGAAGAGCTCGCCGCTCGTGGCGCCGTAGAGGATCACGTTGCCAGCGATGATGTTGTCCTCGGCGACGAGGTCCCGGTGACTGTCGTGCGGTGGGGCCACCACGAGCCGTCCGCCCGAGAGCCCCTTGCCGACGTAGTCGTTCGCATCGCCGCGCAGGCGCATGGTGATGCCGCTGGGCACGAACGCCCCGAAGCTGTTGCCAGCGGAGCCCTCGAAGTCGATGACGATGGTGTCATCGGGAAGGCCCGCCCCACCGTGCACCTTGGTGAGCTCGTGGCCGAGCATGGTGCCGACCGTGCGGTTGACGTTGCGGATCGGCAGCTGGAGATGGACCGGTTGGCCGGTCTCGATCGCCGCACGACACTCCGCGATCAGCGTCTGGTCGAGCGCTGCCGCCAGTCCGTGGTCCTGCTCACGACGCCAGGACAGGTGATCGTCCTCGCGGGGCTGCACGACGTGCAGCAGCGGCGACAGGTCGAGCCCGCTCGCCTTCCAGTGGTCGATCGCCCCGGCGACGTCGAGCACCTCGGCGTGGCCGACGGCCTCGTCGATCGAACGGAAGCCGAGTTCCGCGAGGAGCTCGCGAACCTCCTGTGCGACGAACAGCATGAAGTTCTCGACGAACTCGGGCTTGCCGGAGTAGCGGGACCGGAGCTCGGGATTCTGGGTGGCAATCCCCACGGGACACGTGTCGAGGTGGCAGACGCGCATCATGATGCAACCCGACACCACCAGCGGTGCGGTCGCGAAGCCGAACTCCTCGGCGCCGAGCAACGCCGCGATCACCACGTCACGACCGGTCTTCATCTGACCATCGGTCTGCACCACGATGCGGTCACGCAGACCGTTGAGCACCAACGTCTGCTGGGTCTCGGCCAGACCGAGCTCCCAGGGAGCGCCAGCGTGCTTGAGCGAGGTGAGCGGACTGGCGCCCGTGCCGCCGTCGTGGCCCGAGATCAACACCACGTCGGACTTCGCCTTGGCGACGCCGGCCGCCACGGTGCCCACGCCCACCTCGGCGACGAGCTTCACGTGGATCCGTGCCGACGGGTTGGCGTTCTTGAGGTCGTGGATCAGCTGGGCCAGGTCCTCGATCGAGTAGATGTCGTGGTGCGGCGGTGGGGAGATCAGCCCCACACCGGGCGTCGAGTGCCGGACCTCGGCGACCCATGGGTACACCTTGTGCCCGGGCAGCTGACCACCCTCGCCGGGTTTCGCGCCCTGGGCCATCTTGATCTGGATGTCATCGGCGTTGGTCAGGTAGTGCGACGTGACCCCGAAGCGGCCCGACGCGACCTGCTTGATCGCCGAGCGCTTCGTGTCGCCGTTGTCCATGACGAGGAACCGGTCGGGGTGCTCACCCCCCTCGCCCGTGTTGGACTTGCCGCCCAGACGGTTCATCGCGACGGCCAGGGTCTCGTGTGACTCGGCGGAGATCGAGCCGTAGCTCATCGCGCCGGTGGAGAAGCGCTTCACGATCTCGCTCACCGGCTCGACCTCGTCGATGGGCACCGGTGGACGGTCGGACTCGAGGCGGAACAACCCGCGCAGGGTGGCCAGGTTCTCCGACTGGTCGTCGACCAGCTGGGAGTACTCCTTGAAGACCTCGTACTGGCCGCTCCGTGATGCGTGCTGGAGCTTGAAGACCGTCTTGGGGTTGAACAGGTGGTACTCGCCCTCACGCCGCCACTGGTACTCGCCGCCGTAGTCCAGATCGCGGTGCGCCTGCTCCTCGGGTCGCAGCGGGTAGGCCAGTGCGTGGCGTCGCCGGGACTCCTCGGCGATCTCGTCCAGCCCGATGCCACCGAGTCGGCTGACCGTGCCGGTGAAGTACTCGTCGACCAGCTCCTCTCCCAGACCGATCGCCTCGAAGATCTGTGAGCCGGTGTAGGACGCCACGGTGGAGATGCCCATCTTCGACATCACCTTCAGCACACCCTTGTTGACCGCCTTGGCGTAGTTCCGCACCGCCGTGTCGAAGTCGGTCACGGTCGTGCGGCCCTCGTTCACCATCTGCTCGATCGTGTCGAACGCGAGGTACGGGTTCACCGCGGCGGCGCCGTAGCCGAGCAGGAGGCAGAAGTGGTGCACCTCGCGGGCCTCACCGGTCTCGACGATGAGCCCCACCTTGGTACGGGACTTCTCCCGGATCAGGTGGTGGTGCACCGCCGCGGTGGCCAGCAGCATCGGGATCGGCGCGAGGTCCTCGTTGGAGTGCCAGTCGGACAGGACGATGACGTTGACGCCGTCCTCGATCGCCTCGGACACCTCACGTCGGATCCGCTCGAGGGCACGGCGGAGGCCGTCGCCGCCGGCGAACGCCGGGAAGAGCGTCCGCACCGTGCGGGCCTTGAACCTCGGATCGGCCTCCTCGATGTGGAGGATCTTGTCGAGGCTCACGTTGTCGAGGATCGGCTGCGGCAGCTCCAGCAAGTGGCACGACTCGGGACCGGGTTCGAGCAGGTTGCCCTCGGGACCGATGATCTTGCCGACCGAGGTCACCAGTTCCTCGCGGATGGCGTCCAGTGGCGGGTTGGTCACCTGGGCGAAGAGCTGGGTGAAGTAGTCGTAGAGCAGGCGAGAGCGGTCCGACAGCACGGCGATGGGAGTGTCGGTCCCCATCGAGCCGAGGGCCTCGACGCCGCTGCGCACCATCGGCTCGAGGAGGATCTTGATCTCCTCGTGGGTGTAGCCGAAGGTCTGCTGTTCGCGCAGCACGTTGCGCGGCGACTCGGTGACGTGGAACACCTCCGGCAGGTCATCGAGGTGCTTCAGCCCACGCTCGAGCCACTCGGTGTAGGGGTGAGCGGCTGCGAGCTTCGACTTGATCTCCTCGTCGTCGATGATCCGCCCCTCGGACGTGTCGATGAGGAACATGCGGCCCGGCTGCAGCCGACCCTTGCGAACGACACGTTCGGGTTCGATGTCGAGCGTCCCCACCTCGGAGGCCATCACGACGAGGCCGTCATCACAGACCCAGTACCTCGAGGGGCGCAGGCCGTTGCGATCGAGCACCGCTCCGACCACGGTGCCGTCGGTGAAGGTCACCGACGCAGGTCCGTCCCACGGTTCCATCAGGCATGCGTGGAACCGGTAGAAGTCCCGTACCGCCGGGTCCATGTGCTGGTGGTTCTCCCACGCCTCGGGGATCATCATCAGCACGGCGTGGGGCAGTTCGTAGCCACCGAGGTGCAACAACTCGAGCGCCTCGTCGAAGCGGGCGGTGTCGGACGCTCCGGGGGTGCAGATCGGGAAGACCCGCTCCAGGGTCTCGCGGCCGCCCGGGAAGAGCTCCGAGGACAGGAACGCCTCACGTGCGCGCATCCAGTTCTGGTTGCCCTGGACCGTGTTGATCTCGCCGTTGTGTGCCACGTACCGGTACGGGTGCGCCAGGGGCCACGACGGAAAGGTGTTCGTGGAGAACCTCGAGTGCACGAGCGCCAGGGCTGACTCGACCCGATCGTCGCGCAGGTCGTCGAAGAACTCACCGAGCTGCGGTGTGGTGAGCATCCCCTTGTAGACCATGGTGCGGGCCGACAAGGACGGGACGTAGACGCAGGCCTCACCGTGCTCATCGAGGATCTCGTGCTCGATCCGCTTGCGAGCGACGAACGCGCGGCGGTCCAGCACGATCCCCGACTCAGCGCGGTCGACGTGGGCGACGACGACCTGCCTGAAGCTGGGCATGGCCGCGAGCGCGGTCGCTCCGACCATCGAGGAATCGGTGGGCACGTCGCGCCAGGCCAGCACGTCGAGTCCCTCCTCGGCACAGATCTTGTCGATCGCAGCCACCGCCGCCTCGGCGCCGGCGTCATCGGCGGGGAGGAACACCAGCCCCGTGGCGTAGTCACCTGCGTCGGGCAGCTCGACGTCGAGCTCCGCGCGCAGGAACGTGTCGGGGACCTGGATGAGGATGCCCGCACCGTCGCCGGTGTTCTCCTCTGCACCGGTGGCGCCCCGGTGCTCGAGGTTGCACAGGGAGGTCAGCCCTTTCGCCACGAGGTCGTGGGACCGGCGACCGTGCAGGTCGACCACGAAGGAGACACCACAGGCGTCGTGTTCCTGGTCGGGCCGGTACAGCCCGAACGGGGATGGTGAGACGTTGGACATGTCGCTCTCTGTGGAAGGAGGCACCCCGGGCGGGGTGGGCCGTCGATCGGGACGCAGCGGATGTGGACCGCCGGCGCAGCTGCTCTGCTGCGAGCGTGACAGCGACGTTGCTGTTGGGGGCTCCGGGATCCGACGGCTCCATTGCCGATGGGCGAATCCAGGAATCGCCAACGCTAGCCGACCCCGGCGGCGCTCCCAAAGCACATCCTTCGCTCCGTTAGGATCCTGCGGTGCTCCGTCGAACTGTCGTCCTGGCCCTGGCAACCTTCGTGTGGCTCCTCGTCTCGTCGTGCGGTGGCGGCGACGAGCCCTCAGCAGCAGTCGAGGCCGATGACGGCTCGGTGCCGGCCGGCGTCGACCCCGCCGAGGGCGCGACGACACCGGAGACGGCCGAGGACCAGCCCGATCCGGTGCGGGGCCCGCTCGGCAGCGGCGAGCCCGTGACGATCGCCTTCGGGGGCGACGCGAGCTTCGAGGGGCTCGAGCAGGCGGTGGTGAGCAACACCGAGGGCCTGCTGTCAGCGATCGCCCCGGTGCTCGGCGCAGCCGACCTCGCGGTGGTCAACCTCGAGACCGCACTCGGTTCCGGGGGGACCCGCCTGCCCAAGCAGTTCGCGTTCCAGGTGCCGGCCGAGGCCCTCGACGCACTTGCCGCCGCCAACGTCGACGCGGTGTCCATGGCCAACAACCACGGGATGGACTACGGCATGGGCGGGCTCGAGGACTCCCTGCGCATCAAGGCCGAGCACCATGTCGCCGTGCTCGGCATCGGGGCCGACGAGGACGAGGCCTACGCACCCCTGATCACCGAGGTGCGCGGGCAGCGGATCGGGGTCATCGCGGCCAACGACGTGTTCGACTCCTCCCTGCAGGCCGAGTGGACCGCCGGCCCTTCGAAGCCCGGGCTCGCCAGCTCCAAGGAGGGCGACCGTCAGGAGCGGCTCCTCGACGAGGTCCGCCGCACCAGCGAGGACGTCGACACACTCGCCGTCTACCTC
>SKRR01000234.1 GCA_007118345.1 Microthrixaceae bacterium
AGGCCGCTGCCTACGCTGTCGGGGTGAGCCGACCGACCGCACAGGTGTGTTCGACCGAGGTCGTCGGCGGGTGGACCGTGCAACATCGACGTGGCACCGCCTCTGAGCTCCACGAGGTGCACGACATCGTCGGTGATCGTCGACTCCTCCAGGTCAACGAGGTGACCCGTGCCGCCCTCGTGCTCGGCAGTGCACAGGACGAGGCGGTCATCGACCATGAGCGGGTCCGCTCGAGGGGACTCGACCTGGTCCGCCGCCGATCCGGTGGTGGCGCCGTGCTCCTGCTGCCCGGAGAGCACGTCTGGATCGACATCGTGCTGCCCGTTGCAGACCCGTTGTGGTCCGACGACGTGGCCGAGGCCTCCTGGTGGCTCGGTGAGCGCTGGGCCGACGCGCTCGCCCGTGCCGTGACGCCCGGGGGCGAGCTCTCGGTGCACCGCCATGGCGTCCGCGGTCGCGAGCTGGCTCGACTCGTGTGCTTCGCGGGCGTGGGTCCCGGTGAGCTCACCCACGCCGGCCGCAAGCTCGTCGGTATCGCACAGCGACGGACGAGGTCCTGGGCACGGTTCCAGTGCGTCGTCCACCGTCGGTGGGACCCGCTCGCCACGCTCGAGCTGATGGCGGAGCGGCCCGAGGGACTCGAATCGGTCCTGCGGCACCAGGTCACCGCGCTCCGC
Organism: Microthrixaceae bacterium; assembly: GCA_007118345.1. Lineage (GTDB taxonomy): Bacteria > Actinomycetota > Acidimicrobiia > Acidimicrobiales > Microtrichaceae > SKRR01. Next base: position 678 of record SKRR01000234.1, read on the forward strand.
TCGCTCGGCGAGGGTCCCACCGAGGAGTGGGACGCCGTGAGCGGCCTGCTCCGACAGCTGGGCTGAGTCCCGCGAGGCCCGGCGTTCGGGGTCGTGCCCGGATCCGGACGAGAGGACCGATGAGTCGCGCGCTGCGTGAGGAATCGGACGCGCTCCGAGGAGAATCCATTGTTTGGTGGAGGATCGTGGGGTACAGTGGAGTGAAGTGGAGCATTGGGGAGCCAAATGGTTCCAAGTGGCAGATTCGGTCGTCGTGGTGGCGACCGGTGATCGAGCGGTGGCATGGAGTTCTTCGATCAGTTCGAACACACGGTCGACGACAAGGGCCGTCTGGTCCTGCCCTCCGCGTACCGCGCCGCGTTCGCCGAAGGTGGGTTCCTCGCCCTCCTGGGTGACTACGCAGCGGTGTTCACCTCGGACGGCTGGGAGAAGTACCGACGTCGCCTCGAGCTGAGCGGGGCGTTCAGCCGCAAGCAGCTGCAGTACCTGTTCTCCTTCGTCAGTCCCTTCACCCCCGACTCCCAGCACCGCATCTCGCTCGCCGCGCGGCTGCGCGACCAGACGGGCCTCGGTCGTGAGGTGACGATCGTCGGCTCCGGGTCCCACGCGGCGATCTACCCGAGGGAACGGTGGTCGACGCTCGAGGCCGAGGCGACCGCGCCCGACGCCGACGGGCGCACCCTGTCGGACAAGTTCGATGCACTGGACTTCTTGTGAGTCGGGTGGGGGAGCGACATGTCCGATGACCGCCCCGCTGATGACCGTCCACCCGGTGACCGTCCACCTGATGAACGTCCACCTGATGAACGTGCTGCGTTCGTCCATCGACCGGTCCTGCTCGATCGGGTCGTCGAACTGCTCTCTGCGGTGCCCGGCGGGCTGTACGTCGACGCCACGCTCGGCGGCGCCGGTCACGCCGCTGCGGTGCTGCAGGCACACCCGGGTCTCCGGTTGCTCGGGCTCGACCGCGACCGTGCCGCGCTCGACGCTGCCGCCGGACGGCTCGAACGATTCGCCGACCGTGTGGAGCTGGTGCACACGGGCTTCGACCACATCGCCGAACTCGTCCGTGAACGGACCGACCAAGGAGCCACTGCAGTGCTGATGGATCTCGGAGTGTCCTCACCCCAGCTGGACCGTGCAGAGCGAGGGTTCTCGTACCGCGCCGCCGGTCCGCTCGACATGCGGATGGACCGCGAGGACACACTCAGCGCGGACGACGTCGTCAACCGCTACGAGTACGCGCCACTCGCCCGGTTGATCGCCGACCACGGCGAGGAGCGGTACGCAACCCGGATCGCCCGGGCGATCATCGCCGCTCGTCCCGTGCGCGACACCGAGCAGCTGGCAGAGATCGTGCGCGACGCGATCCCTGCGCCGGCGCGCCGGCACGGCGGCCATCCTGCCAAGCGCACCTTCCAGGCGATCCGCATCGAGGTGAACCGGGAGCTCGAGCAGCTCGCCGACGCGCTCGACGGCGCCCTCTCGGTGCTGGCGCCCGGAGGGCGCATGGCGGTGATGTCGTACCACTCGCTCGAGGACCGAATGGTCAAACAGGCGTTCCGTGGCGCCGAGACCGGCGGGTGCACGTGCCCGCAGGGCCTTCCGTGCGTGTGTGGTGCCGAGCCCACCGTGCGGTTGCTCAAGCGTGGTGCGTGGACCGCTGACGAGGCGGAGCGCCGCGACAACCGCAGGGCGGAGAGCGTTCGGCTGCGCGCTGTCGAGCGGCTCGAGGAGCAGGCCTCGTGAACCACGGGCGACAAGGTCAGCGAGCCGTGGTCCGGCCCCGCCCCCAGGAGGCGGTCGGACCACGGCTGCGCGTGCATCCCCAGCGGCGGTTGTCCGCACGGGCGCTGCTCCTGGGCGCTGCGGTGATGGCGTTCGTGGTGCTGGCCGGAGCCGTTGCGATCCAGGCCCAGCGGATCGAGACCCAGCGGACCATCGACCGTCTCGAGCTGGAACTCGTCGCGGCAGAGGCCGAGCAACGTCATCTGCGTGCGGGCGTGGCAGCCGCTGCGTCGCCGGCGCGGATCCTGGCTGCCGCGGCGGAGCTCGACCTGATGGAGCCGGCCGCGGTCGTGCCGCTCACCCCTGTCGCTCCTGAGGCCACCCCGTCGGCCGACCCGTCGGTGACGGTCCCGAACGGTCCTGCACCACACGAGCACGCCGATCTGGCGCAGGGCGCGCCAGCGGACGCCCGCGAGGGGGAAGAGTGAGTCGACGACCGACCGGCGCGCCACGTCGTCGCGCTCGTCGTGCCGTGCCGAGCCGCGTCGACGAGAACATCGTGGTCCGTCGCCGGGTGCTCGCGCTGGGAGTGGTGCTCGCGCTGCTGGCCATCGCCCCGACCTACAAGTTGGTCGGGGTGCAGCTCGGCGACGGTGCAGCGCTGGCCGAGCGCGGCCACGACCAGCGTGTGCGGGAGCGTCGCATCACGGCCCTGCGCGGCTCGATCCTCGACCGCAACGGTGTGGAGCTGGCGATCTCGGTGCCGACCAAGCGGGTCGTGGCCGACATGCGCGAACTCCGTGCCGAAGGGGTCGAGACCGAGGTCGACCTCCGTCAGTTCGCCAGGCTGCTCGGTGAGGCGCTCGAGCTCGAGCCCGACCCGCTCGCAGGTCGGTTGGTGCGCGCCGGGGCGGACGACCCCTGGGTCCGCCTGGCAGAGGCCGTCGACGAGCCGGTTGCCGCCGCAGCGCTCGAACGGATCGAGGCGGAAGGGATCATCGGTGCGGTCCACTTGGAGGACTCGACCCATCGGGTGCACCCGGCGGGCGACTCCGCGCTCCGGCTGATCGGCACCCTCGGGATCGACGGACCGGGCGAGCTCGCAGGGGTCGAGCGCACCTTCGACGACGAGCTCAGCGGTGTCGACGGTCGAGTCGTCGTCGAGATCGGTTCACGGGGTCAGACCATCACCGGCTCGGAGCGAATGCTCGCCGACCCCGACCCCGGCGCCGACGTCCACTTGACCCTGGACCGTGCCCTGCAGCACGAGGTGGAGCGGGTTCTCGCCGATGCGGCAGCTCGAACCGGAGCGGAGCGAGCCATCGCGATCGTGGGGGTCCCCGCCACGGGCGACGTGCTCGCGGCCGGGGCGGTGGAACGATCCTCGGTGGATGGTGGGATCGGGCTCTCGAGCGGTCCGGTCGTCTTCTCGAGCGCCTACCAGGCCGGCTCGGTCTTCAAGCTGGTCACGGTCGCCGCGGCGGTGGACGCCGGAGTGGCCGATGCCGATCGCTGGTTCACCGTCCCGGACCGGATCCAGGTCGACGACCGGACCTTCAGCGACCACGAGCGACATCCGATCGAGCAGATGACCACCACCGACATCGTCGCCCGTTCCTCCAACGTGGGGTCGATCATGCTGGCCCAGGAACTGGGAGCGGAACGTCTCCACGAGGCATTGAAGGGCTTCGGGTTCGGTCGACCCACCGGCGTCGGTCACCCCGCCGAGAGCGGTGGCATCCTGAGCGACGTGGCCGACTGGACCAGACCGGACCTCGCCGCGTCCGCCATCGGCACCTCCCAGAGCGCCACGGCGATCCAGCTCTGGGGTGCCTACAACGTGATCGCGAACCGTGGCCGGTACGTCGCTCCCCGGCTGGTGGACGCAGTCGTCGCCGCTGACGGTTCGCGGCATGCCCCTGCGGTGCCGGCCCCGCGACAGGTCATCTCGCCCGAGGCCGCCGACGAGGTCGGCCGAATGCTCGAGGCCGTGGTCAGCGACGGCACGGCGCAGAGCCTGGACCTGCCCGGCTACGCAGTGGCGGCCAAGACCGGCACCTCGCGGATGCCATCTCCCACGCTGGTCGACCCCGAGGACGCCTACATCTGGCCGGACGGCCGACGACATTACCTGGCGGCCTTCACCGGGTACTTCCCGGCCGATCGGCCCCAGGTCTCCATCACCGTCCTGCTCGAGGATCTGCCCGAGGGGATGACCGGCGGTTCCGCTGCCGGTCCGGTCTTCGACGAGCTCGCTCGGTTGTCCATCCGTGAACTGCAGATCGCACCGGCGGGTTCCACGCAGGTGGTGCCCGGCGGTCGTGTGCGGGCCCAGCCCGCCGCGACCCCGGGGACCTGATGGTTGCGTTCACCGACGTCCGGGCGGCGCTCCCGTCCCGCAGCGTCCGGGAGACGAGCGGGGACCTCGCTGGGGTCGAGCTGACCGACGTGGTCGCCGACTCCCGTCAGGCTGCTCCGGGGACGCTGTTCTGCTGCGTCACAGGTGCGCGTCATGACGGCCATGAGTACGCCGCGGCAGCTGTCGCAGCCGGTGCGGTCGGGCTGCTGTGCGAACGACGACTCGACCTCGATGTGGCACAGGTGGTCGTCGGCGACGTCCGCTCCGCGATGCCGGTGGCAGCGGCCACGGTGCACGGCCGGCCGGGCGACGAGCTCACGCTGGTCGGCGTCACCGGCACCAACGGCAAGACCACGGTCGTGTCGATGCTCGACGCGGTGTTCCGCTCGGCCGGGCGTGCCTCGGCGGTGATCGGCACCCTGACGGGGGAGCGCACCACTCCCGAGTCCACCGACCTGCAACGTCAGCTGCGGGCCCTTCGTCGCCGAGGGGTCGACACGGTGGCGATGGAGGTGTCCTCCCATGCGCTGGACCAGCGCCGTGTGGACGAGCTCACCTTCGAGGTGGCGATCTTCACGATGCTCGGTGTCGACCATCTCGACTACCACAGGACGCAGGAGGCGTACTTCTCGGCGAAGGCTCGGCTGTTCGAGCGCGAACGTTGCAGCACCGCCGTGCTGAACGTCGACGATGTCCGGGGGCGACTGCTCTCCGACGCCGCCGAGGTCCCGGTGGTGGCCGTGTCACTCGCCGCGGCTGACGGACTCCAGCTCGGTACGAGTGGTTCGCACGTCCAGTGGCGTGGCCATTCGCTGTACGTGCCGATCGCAGGGTCGCACAACGTGACCAACGCGTTGCTGGCCGCCGAGGCCGCACGTCGGATCGGGATCGACGAGGCCGAGGTCGTCAGGGGGATCGCGTCGATGCCGCCGGTGCCCGGGCGGTTCGAGCGCTTCGGCGCTCCCGGCCGCCCCGAGGTCGTGGTCGACTACGCCCACACGCCCGACGCACTCGAGACGGTGCTCGGAGCATCGCGTGCGATGGTGCCCCACGGTGGAAGAGTGGTCGTCGTGTTCGGATGTGGCGGCGACCGGGACCGGGGAAAGCGGCCGTTGATGGGTGAGGTCGCGTCTCGACTCGCCGACGAGGTGGTGCTGACCGACGACAACCCCCGTGGCGAGGAACCCGACGCGATCATCGAGGCCATCCGGGCCGGCTGTGTGACCGAAGTGACGGTCCTCCGCGACCGGGAGGCGGCCATTCGCGCAGCAGTCGACGGTGCCGGTCCCGGTGACCTGGTGGTGGTGGCAGGAAAAGGTCACGAGCAGGGGCAGGTCGTCGGAACGACGGTGCGTCCGTTCGACGACCGGACGGTCGTCCGAGCGGCACTGGGTCTCGAGGGGTCGGAGGAGGTCTCGTGATCCGCCTGCTCCTCGCCGCCGGGATCAGCACCTTCGTCGCCCTCATCGGCACGAAGCTGTTGATCATCGCCCTGACCCGTCGTCGGATCGGTCAACCGATCCACGAGGACGTTCCCGAGGGCCACATGGTCAAGGCCGGCACGCCCACCATGGGCGGGGTCGCCATCGTCGCAGGGGCGCTCGCCGGCTACGTCACCTCGAACCTCTACGACGGCGTCTTCACCTGGACGGGCATCGCAGCGATGCTGGCCATCATGGGTGCCGGTGCGGTCGGGCTGCTCGACGACGCCCTGAAGGTCTTCAACGCACGCAACCTCGGGCTGGGCAGGCGGGCCAAGATGCTCGGTCTGCTGAGCGTGGGGATCGGGTTCGTTGCGCTCATGCTCTGGCGGACGAACGTCCACACGACGATCAGCTTCACCCGGTGGGACGACTTCGCCGAGTTCGGCTGGGATCTCGGCCGCTGGGGCTGGGCGGTGTGGGCGATCCTGCTGATCGCAGCCGCGTCGAACGCCGTGAACCTCACCGACGGCCTCGACGGACTCGCCGCCGGGTCGGCGTCACTCGTCTTCGCTGGTTACCTGGTCATCGGGTACTGGATCTTCCGGTACTCCGGCTTCTACGACATCAACGTCGGTCTCGACCTCGCAGTCGTCGCGGCAGCGATGATGGGGGCCTGCGCCGGGTTCCTGTGGTTCAACGCGGCGCCGGCACAGATCTTCATGGGCGACACCGGCTCGCTCGCGATCGGAACCGGCCTCGCCGCGCTCGCGCTGAGCTCCTCGACGGCCCTGCTGCTCCCGATCCTCGGACTGGTGTTCGTCCTCGAGACCCTGTCGGTGATCCTCCAGGTCGCGAGTTTCCGGCTGTTCGGCCGCCGCATCTTCCGGATGGCCCCGATCCACCACCACTTCGAGCTCAAGGGGTGGCCGGAGACCACGGTGATCATCCGGCTCTGGATGCTCACCGCCGGCTGTACGGCGCTCGGTCTCGGGCTCTTCTACCGGGAGTTCATCCGCGCAGGAGGACTCGGATGAGTGGACCCGACCCGAAGTCCGGGCACCGTGGTCTGCCGGAGCGGAGCTTCCTGCTCCACGGCATGGGTGTGACCAACCAGGCGGCGGCGCGGGGCCTCGTGAGCCGGGGTGCCTCGGTCGTGCTCAGCGACGACGGCGACCCGACCGCCATGCTGGAGCTCGCCGAGGAGCTGGGCGCCGAGGCGTACCCGTCACCGGACCTCGAACAGCTGCGCGCGGTGCTCCTGCGCGTCGACGCCGTGCTCCCGACGCCCGGACTCCCGACGTCGCATGCAGTGCTGTCCCTCGCCGACGAGCTCGACCGCCCGGTGCTGAGCGAGTTCGACCTGGCGGCGGCATGGGACGACCGACCGTTGATCGCCGTCACCGGCACCAACGGCAAGACCACGGTGACGTCGCTGATCGCCGTGATCCTCGAACAGGACGGTCGGCGCGCCGCCGCCGTGGGCAACACCGACGTCCCGCTCGTCGCAGCGATCGACGACCCGACCACCGAGGTCTTCGTCGTCGAGGCGTCGTCGTTCCGACTGGCCCACAGTCGGTCGTTCCGGCCGCGTGTCGGGGTGTGGCTGAACTGGGCGCCCGACCACCTCGACGTCCACCGGGACCTCGATGAGTACCGAGCAGCGAAGGCCCGGGTGTGGCGGGACATGGGACCCGGCGACGTCGCCGTCGCCAATGCTGACGACCCGGTCGTCGCCGCGGAGGCTCATCGACTCGACGGTCCCCACGTGGTGTGGTGCTCCACCGAGGACCTGTCGGCGGAGTACCACGAGGACGGAACACACCTGGTCACTCCCGCAGGACCGTTGATCGCCCTCGACCGATTGTGGAGCGCGATGCCGCACGACCGGGCCAACGCGTTGGCGGCCGTCGCGGCGGCCGACGCGATGGGGGTGCATCCTGCGGCGGTGGTCACCGCGCTCGAGTCCTTCCGCGGACTCCCGCACCGCGTCGAGTTCGTCGGCGCCGCGCACGGCGTTCGCTGGTTCGACGACTCGAAGTCGACCGCACCGCACTCCACCCGTTCGGCGCTGCGCGGCTTCGACTCGGTGGTGCTGATCGCCGGTGGACGCAACAAGGGTCTGGACCTCACCGAGCTGGCCGCGGGGGCCGACGCCGTGCACGCGGTGGTGGGAATCGGCGAGGCCGGCGCCGAGGTCGTCGCAGCGTTCCCGGACCGCCCGACCGTGGTCGCTCGTGACATGACCGACGCGGTGCTCAGTGCCCGCGGTCTGGCTCGCGTCGGTGACGCGGTCGTGCTGTCGCCCGCATGTGCGTCCTTCGACCAGTACTCGTCCTACGCGGCGCGCGGACGCGACTTCGCCGACACGGTGCGGCGCGAGGTGCTGGCGCAGGATCGTTCGGGGGAGGTGGCGGAATGAGCAGCACGACGAGGACCCGTCGCGCCGAGGTCGAGGTCGTCCATGACGGTCCGACGGTGACCAACGTGCTCGTGGGCTGCGTCGGGGTGCTGTGCCTGCTCGGTCTGGTCATGGTGTACTCCGCCTCGTCGGTGGCGAGCGTGCAGGGCGGTGGCTCGAGCTGGGCCGTGGTGCTCCGACAGGCGGGCTTCATGGCCGTCGGCGTGGCGCTCGCTGTTCTCGCCGCGCGGGTGCCGTTGCGCGTGTGGCGCGACCGACTCGCGGTGCCCGTGTTGCTCCTGGGCGCCGGCCTGCAGGGGGTCCTGGCACTCGACGTGCTGCTCCGGCTGCTGGGTATCGCCGACCTCCCGGTCGCCGTCACCGTCAACGGGGCGACCCGATGGCTCGAGCTCGGACCGATCTCGGGTCAACCGTCCGATCTGGTCAAGCTGGGTCTCGTGCTCTGGCTCGCCCGCCTCCTCGACCAGCGGCACCGGCAGATCGGCTCGCCGGAGCTGCTCAAACCGGTGCTGGTGGTGACCGGCATCCTGTCGGCGTTCGTGATGGCCGGCGACGATCTCGGCACGACCCTGCTGCTCGGCACCGTGATGCTCACGATGTTGTTCATCGCAGGGGCACCGCTGGGGCAGCTCGCGATGATCGCCGGCGGCGGCGCGTCGCTCGCGGTGCTGAGCTTGTTCGTGCTGGAGGGGTTCCGACTGCGCCGCATCGCCGCGTTCTTCTCGCCCGACGACCACGTGGCGACCGAGGGCTACCAGCTCCTGCAGTCGCAGATCGGCTTCGCGTCCGGTGGCCTCTTCGGCAACGGCCCGGGGAACTCGCGAGCGAAATGGGGCTATCTCCCGGAAGCGGACACGGACTTCATCCTGGCGGTGATCGGCGAGGAGCTCGGACTCATCGGCAGCCTCGTCGTGCTGGCCGCGTTCTGCTGTTTCATGGCCGCAGGCATCCGTGTCGCCGTCTCTGCCCGTACCCGGTTCGGCCGGTCTGTCGCGGTGGGTGTGACCACTTGGATCGGCGTCCAGGCGCTCATCAACATCGGGGTCACCGTCGGAACACTGCCGACGAAGGGCATTACCTTGCCCTTCGTGTCCTACGGCGGGTCTTCACTCGTGATGTGCCTGGTCGCGGTCGGCCTCCTGGTGTCGGTCGCGCGCGACCGATGACCTCCCACCCCGACCGACCGACCTGGGCCGTCATCGCCGGCGGTGGCACGGCCGGACACGTCCTGCCGGGCCTGGCGATCGCCCGGGTCCTCGTCGAGCGCGGCCACGACCCTGCAACCGTGCACTTCGTCGGGGCCGCGCGTGGCATCGAGGCCGAACTGGTCCCGGCGGCAGGCTTCGGAATCACGCTGTTGCCGGGGCGTGGGCTCCAGCGTCGGATCACGCTCGCGAACCTGGGCGCGGCATGGGGCCTCGTGCGAGCGGTCGCTCGCGCGATCCGACTGATCCGCGTCCGCCGACCGCGCGTGGTGGTGTCCCTCGGCGGGTTCGCGAGCGCGGCGTGCGCCCTGGCAGCAGTGCTCTGGCGCGTGCCGTTGGTGGTGGCCGACCAGAACGCCCGTGCCGGAGCAGCCAACCGACTGGTCGGGCGCTTCGCCACGGCGTGTGCGGTCCCGTTCGACGAGACCGACCTGCCCTCGGCAGTGGTCACCGGGAACCCGGTGCGCGACGAGATCCTCGCCGTCGCCGAACAGCACGATCGTGCCGCGGCTCGCCGCCGACTCGGTGTGGACGAGCACAAGCTGCTCGTCGGCGTGTTCGCCGGATCGTTGGGATCCCGACGCATCAACGACGCGACGGTCGGCGCGGTCGAGCGGTGGGCGGGGCGCGACGACCTGACCGTGTACCACGTCGTCGGCGCCCGCGACTGGGAGTCGCGCGCCAATCCCGCTGCAGGTGAGGTCGACTACCGGCCGGTCCGCTACGAGTCACGCATGGAGCTGCTGCTCGCAGCGGCCGACCTGGTCGTCTGTCGGTCCGGGGGCACGACGGTTGCCGAACTGGCGGTGGTCGGTGTCCCGTCGGTGCTCGTCCCGCTGCCGATCGCCACTCGCGACCACCAGACCGCCAACGCCGGCCCGCTCGTCGCTGCGGGCGCCGCCGTGCTGGTCCCTGATGATCAGCTCGATGCCGATCGGCTCGTCGCAGAGGTCGACCAGCTGCTCCCGCCACCGGGATCCTCGGCGCGCCCTCGTCTGGAATCGATGGCCGTCGCGGCCCGCTCGCTCGGACGCCCCGACGCGGCGGGCGCCGTCGCCGACTTGGTCGAGTCGGCAGCGAAGGTCACGCCATGACCGGGCCGAGCTCACCGCCGGACCTCGGCCAGCCCCGGCGGGTACACCTCGTGGCGATCGGGGGCGCGGGAATGTCGGCGATCGCCACGGTGCTGGCCGAGCTGGGGCACGACGTCCGCGGCTCGGACCTGGTCCACGGGGCGGCACTCGAGCGGCTGCGGTCGCTCGGGGTCCGGGTCCGGGTCGGTCACGACCGGCGGTTCGTCGGCGACGCCGACCTGGTGGTGGCGTCGACCGCCGTCGCGGCGGACAACCCCGAGGTGGTCGAGGCCCGCGAGCGGGGGATTCCCGTGCTGCGGCGCGTCGACGTGCTCAGCGCACTCGCCCGCGAGCAGCCGCTGCTGTCGGTCTCGGGCACGCACGGCAAGACGACGACCACCTCGATGCTCGCGGTGGCGTTGCGCGCAGCGGGCGAGGATCCGTCGTTCATCATCGGCGCGGAGGTCCCCGCGCTCGGCGCTGCGGCTGCGGCGGGACGCGGTCCCCACCTGGTGCTGGAGGCCGACGAGAGCGACGCCACCTTGCTGGCAGGACCGCGCGCCGGCGCGCTGGTGACGAACATCGAGCCCGACCACCTGGAGTTCTGGGGTGGCTGGGAGCAGCTCTGCGCAGGGTTCACCGAGTTCGTGGTCGGTACCGACGGTCCGGTGGTCGTGTGCGTCGACGACGCCGGGTCGGCCCCGCTCGCCCGCCTCGACGGCGTGATCGGGTACGGGCTCGCCGACGCGGCGGACCATCGGATCATGTCGCTCGACACGAACGCCCACGGCAGCCGGATCCAGCTCCGCACGCCACGTGGCGACCTCTCGCTGCGGGTCGGGGTGCCGGGCCTGCACAACGCCCGCAACGCGGTCGGTGCCGTGGCGCTGGCCGTCGAGTCGGGTGTCGACCCCGACTCGGTCGCCGCCGGAATCGGGCGCTACAGCGGCGCCGCCCGCCGCTTCGAGCGGCGTGGGTCGAGTGGTGGTGTGGACTTCGTGGACGATTACGCACACCTGCCCACCGAGGTCCGTGCGGCGATCGAGGCCGGCCGCAGCGGTGGGTGGCGGCGGGTCGTCGTGACGTTCCAACCCCACCGCTACTCCCGCACCGAAGCGCTCTGGCCCGAGTTCGCAGAGGTGTTCGCCGAGGCGGACGAACTGCTGCTCACCGACATCTACCCCGCTGGTGAGGCCCCCCGGGAGGGCATCACCGGTCGGCTCCTGGTGGACGCGGTGGCCCAGGGCGCCGGACCGCACCCGGCGTGGTGCCCCGACCTGGACGCTGCCGCCGACCGCCTGGCCGAGCTGCTGCGGCCCGGTGACCTCTGCTTGAGCCTCGGTGCCGGCGACGTGACCCGGCTCGCAGATCTGGTGCAGGCCCGACTCTCGGACCGCGGGACATGACGTCCCCGGGCTGGTCGCGCGACGACGTCCCGCCGTGGGAGGCCGCGCTCGGCTTTCTCGGGAACCGCCTGGAGCGGGACCGCCCACTCGCGCCGCTGAGCTCGTACCGTGTCGGGGGCCCGGCCCGACGCTTCGTCGAGGTGATCGAC
>SKRR01000004.1 GCA_007118345.1 Microthrixaceae bacterium
CGGCGGCCGTGGGTTGCGGCTGGCGGATTCGCTGTGCGACGCATTGCACGTCGCCTCCAGTCCGGCGGGCACGATCATCCGTGCCCACGTCGCGGTCCGTTCGGACCCCTGAGAGATCGACGGGCGACACCGGTCGGGCACCGGTCCGTGTGGCACCGCTGGGACTGGATGCACCCGATCGCGAGCATCGCCTCGCGTCCGACGTTCACCAGGTCGCACCCCATCGCCATCGCCGTCAACCCGCGGTCGGCGAGGCCGAGGCGTCCCGAGCCGATGAACACGACGCCCTCGTGCAGCCCCTCCTCGGCGAACGCCCGGTACACCCGGGGAAACGCACGGAGGAACGGCAGCGCCACGTGGTCGCCGAACACCAGCGGTGCTGCGCCGGTGCCGCCCTCGCCCCCGTCGACGGTCACGAAGTCCGGCCCACCCCCCGTCGCGACCATCCGTGCGGCGAGCGCCGACCAGAACTCCTGCTCCCCCACCGCCGACTTGATGCCGACGGGCAGACCCGTCGCTGCCGCGATCGTCTCGACGAATTCCACCAGGCCGTCGACGTCGTCGAACGCGCTGTGCCGATTCGGACTCTTGCAGTCCACACCGACGGGGATGCCCCGCACCCGGGCGATCTCAGGACTGACCTTCGCCCCGGGCAGCAGCCCGCCCAGACCCGGCTTGGCCCCCTGGGACAATTTGATCTCGACGGCGCGGACCGGAGCGCCCTCGATCGATGCGAGCAGCGCATCCAGAGAGAAGCCGCCACGGTCGTCGCGACAGCCGAAGTAACCGGTGCCGATCTGGAAGACCAGCTCGCCACCGTGGCGGTGATGGTCGCTGAGACCGCCCTCGCCGGTGGTCTGGAGGCACCCGGCCGCTGCCGCGCCGAGGTTGAGCGACCGGATCGCAGCACCCGACAGCGATCCGTAGCTCATCGCCGAGATGTTGACGATCGACGCGGGCCGCCACGCGTGACGTCGGCCGTGCGCGGCGCCGAGCACCTTGACCGCCGGCACCGCGAACGCGGCGTCGGCGTCCCGGGGCTCACCGGGCAGCGGGGGCTCGGGGAACGCCGCGTGGCGGATGATCAGGTAGTCCGAGACACTGTCGAGTCGGTTGTCGGTACCGAACCCGAAGGTGTTGTCGAGCCCCTTGGCAGAGGTGTAGATCCAGCGGCGTTGGTCACGGCTGAACGGCCGCTCGTCGTCGTTGTTGGTGACGATGTACTGACGCAGCTCGGGACCGAACGCCTCGAGGATGAAGCGAAGGTGCCCGACGACGGGGTAGGTGCGCAGGATCGCGTGCCGACGCTGGGTGACGTCGTACAGGGCGACCGCCACCACCGCGACGCCGATGCCGAGCAGCAGCCACCACCACGGGCTCATCCGCTGCGACCCATGTCAGTCATCGGAGGACGCGGCCGCGTCGGCGCGCTCGCGGATCGACTCGACCACGGTCGCGTCGGCCAGTGTCGTGGTGTCACCCAGCTCGCGCCCCTCGACGACGTCGCGCAGCAGCCGGCGCATGATCTTGCCCGAACGGGTCTTGGGCAGGTCGGGCACGATGATGACCGCGCGGGGACGGGCGATCGCGCCGAGCTTCTGTGCCACGTGCTGGCGGATCCGTTCCCGCAGCTCGTCGGTGGCCTCGACGCCACCGCGCACGATCACGTAGCCGACGATCGCCTGTCCGGTGGTCGGATCGGTCGCACCGACGACCGCGGCCTCGGCGACCGACTCGTGGTCGACCAGCGCCGACTCCACCTCGGTGGTCGAGATGCGGTGCCCCGAGACGTTCATCACGTCGTCGACGCGACCGAGCAGCCACAGATAGCCGTCCTGGTCGACCTTGGCGCCGTCTCCGGCGAAGTAGCGACCCTCGTAGCTCGACCAGTAGGTGTCGCGGTACCGCTCGGGGTCGCCCCAGATGCCGCGCAACATCGACGGCCACGGCCGGGTCAGGGTCAGGTACCCGCCCCCGACCTCGACCGGGTTGCCCTCCTCGTCGACCACCTCGGCACCGATGCCCGGCAGCGGCCGACACGCCGAGCCGGGCTTGGTGGCGGTGATGCCGGGCAGCGGGGTGATCATGTGGCCGCCCGTCTCGGTCTGCCACCACGTGTCGACGATCGGGCAGCGCTCCCCGCCGATGTGGCGGTGGTACCACATCCAGGCCTCGGGGTTGATGGGCTCACCGACCGTGCCGAGCACCCGCAGCGACGACAGGTCGTGACCCTCGGGCCAGTCGGCGCCCCACTTCATGAAGGTACGGATCGCGGTGGGCGCGGTGTAGAGCTGGGTCACCCCGTAGCGCTCGATCAGGTCCCAGAACCGGTCCTTGGGCCAGTCGGCGGCATCGCCGGTGCGTTCAGGCTCGCGGGGGGTGTCCGGGGTGCCCTCGTACATCAGCGACGTCGCACCGTTGGCGAGGGGCCCGTAGACGATGTAGCTGTGCCCCGTCACCCAACCGACGTCGGCCGCGCACCAGTACACGTCGGTGTCGGGCTTGAGGTCGAAGACTTCGCGGTGGCTCCACGCGACCTGGGTGAGGTACCCGCCGGTGGTGTGCATGATGCCCTTGGGCTTGGCGGTGGTGCCCGAGGTGTACAGCAGGTAGAGCAGCTGCTCGCTGTCGACCGGCACGGGATCGCAGTGCGGGTCGGCGGCCGACATCAGGTCGTGCCACCAGTGGTCGCGCCCGTCGGTCATGTCGACGTCGGTGCCGCACCGGTCGACGACCACGACGCTGCGCGTGGTGGGGCAGTCGGCGAGCGCCACGTCGAGGTTGGGCTTGAGGGCGCTGGGGGCGCCGCGGCGGTAGCCGGCATCGGCGGTGACGGCGACCACGGCGCCCGCGTCGTTGATGCGGTCGATCAGCGAGTCGGGGCTGAACCCGCCGAACACCAGGGTGTGGGCGGCGCCGATGCGGGTGCAGGCGAGCATGGCGACCACGGTCTCGGGGATCATCGGCATGTAGATGCAGACCCGATCACCCAGCTGCACTCCGAGGCCACGCAGCACGTTCGCGAAGCGCTGCACGTCGCGGTGCAGATCTGCGTAGGTGAGGGTGCGCACGTCGCCGGGCTCACCCTCCCAGTGGATGGCGACACGGTCACCAAGGCCGTTGCGGACATGGCGGTCGACGCAGTTCTCGCTGACGTTCAGGGTGCCCCCGATGAACCAGCGGGCGTCGGGCAGCTTCCAGTCGAGTGTGGTGTGGAAGTCGGTGTGCCAGTCGAGCAGCTCCCGCGCCTGTTCGGCCCAGAACGCCTCGGGATCGGCCTCGGCCCGGTCGTAGATCGCCGGGTCCGACAGGTTCGCCTCGGCCACGAAGTCCGCCGAGGGCGGGAAGGTGCGGTCCTCGTGGTAGTAGTCCTCGATCGTGGCGCCCTCGTCGGCCATCGGTCCCCCCGGGTCGTGTCGCGGATC
>SKRR01000125.1 GCA_007118345.1 Microthrixaceae bacterium
TCGACTCGCCCCCTGTGGGCAGCTCTGGGGAGGTCTCGCCGTCGCAGATCTCACCGTGGCCGGGGAGTTCCCCCGGCTCGATCCCCTCGGGCAGGTGCACCCGATCAGGCGGCGGCAGCACCTGGCGCCAGTCCTGCGAGGACCAGTTCCGGAAGTACGGGGTGAACACCTTCCACTCTCCGCCACCACTCGGGGCCGTGCTCCCAGGTGGCACCACGGTGACACCGGCGTGGCGTCGGAGCTCGGTGGAATCGGGGAGCTCCTCGCGCAGCCGACGCAGACGATCCTGCGCGACAGCGCTCACGTCCTCGCTCACGTGCACGGTCCGCACCTGGTGTCGTGCCGCCAGGCCGGCGACCTCTGCCGCCCAGTCGCCGCGACGCACCACCAGGTCGCCGCCGAGTGCACGCAACCTCGTACGCAGGTCGGCGACTGCGTCGACCAACACGTGGACCCGGTTCGGACTGCGGTGGGTGCCCTGCAGGAGCTCGTCGTCGAAGACGAAGAGCGGGAGGACCTGGTCGGCGGTCGTTGCAGCACAGAGCGCCGGGAGGTCACGTGTGCGGAGGTCGCGTGTGTAGAGCATCAGATCGACGGTCACACACTCCGTACTACCGCAGCGCGACGCGCAGCGGCGGTCCGATGCGTGTGGTCCGGGCGTCGGGTGGTTGACCTGGCGGAGCAGTGGTACGAAACTCGTTGACATGTACCACCCGGAGCCGCTGGAACTCGGCCCCCGATCCCTGTTGTGGCGGTGGGCCGGCGACAACCGCCTGTCCTTCACGGGGCTCTCCGCTGGCATCCTGCAGCTGATGCACCCGGGTCTCGGTGCGGGGGTGACCCAGCACTCGGCGTTCTTCACCGAGCCGTGGGACCGCATCATCCGCTCGATCCCCGAGATCGTGGGCGTCGTCTACGACGGGCCGAGTGCCGAGGAGACGGGCCACCGGGTGCGTGACTATCACCGCCGGATCAAGGGCGTCGATGAGCAGGGCCGCCGCTACAGCGCCCTGTCACCCGAGACGTTCTGGTGGGCGCACGCCACCTTCCAGTTCGCCGCCGAACAGGTCGCCGATCGTTTCGACACCCATCGGCTCCATGCCGACGAACGCGAACAGCTCTACCGCGAAGGCGTGGAGTGGTACCGGCGGTACGGCGTGAGCATGCGACCGGTGCCGCGGGACCGGGCTCAGTGGCAGCGGGTCTGGGACCAGCGCTGCGCAGAGGACCTCGAGATGACCGCAGCGGCGGAGCGAGCGGTCGAGATGGCCCTCAACGAGAAGGTCTCGGGGTTGCCCGGGCTGCCGTGGTGGTCCCTGCCGATCCAGCGTGAGGTCGTGACGCCCATCTTCCGTCTCACCGCGATCGGGGGACTCCCTGCAGCGGTGCGTCACCGATTCGGGATCCCTTGGGGCACGCTCGAGGCCGCCGAGCTACGACTGCTCGAGATCTGGGTACGCGAGACGTGGCGTTTCATGCCGCGCTCACTTCGGTGGGCACCCAGGGCCGCCGACGGCTGGCGTCGTGCAGCACGGGCGCGTCGGGCCGACACGACCGGATCCCTCGAGGTGGCCACCGACGCGGCGGTGTGAGCCGGTGCCGCGCCGAGTCTCGCTCGATCCGGACGAGCTGCTCTCGACGCTCGGCACCGGGGTCCCGGTCGACGACGTCACCGACCGCATCCTCGATGCGGCTGGTGAGCTCTTCGCCCTCCACGGCATCGGCCGGTGCAGCGTCGAGGAGGTGGCTGAGCGCAGTGGTCTGGGCCGCACCACCGTCTACCGTCGGTTCGGTTCTCGCAGCGCACTGGTCGACGCCGTGCTGGTTCGGGAGTGCCGCAGCTTCTTCGCTGCGATCATCGCTGCCACCTCCCATGTGGAGCGGTTCGAGGATCTGGTGGTCGAGGGATTCCTGGTCGGTCTGTCATCGGCCGAGTCCTCGGTGCTCGCCGGACTGGTCCGGTCCGAGCCCGATCTGCTCCGGCTCCTCACCGTTGGTTCCGGCCCCGTGCTGGCCGCCGCTGCTGACGTGCTCGTCGCGGCGTACGGCCCCACCGAGGAGCCCCACCACGTCCGTCTCGTCGCCGAGGTGCTGGTCCGGCTGGCGATCTCGATGGTGTTGGTCCCGTCGGACGGCCTCGATCCCGGTGATCCGGTCATGGCACGCGCCGCACTGCACGAGTTGCTCGACCCCGTACTGGTCCCACTCGGCGAGCGACGGGCGCTCACCCGGTCACGTTGATCCGCTGCGGTCGGTGCCGCAACGGCCGGGTCCCCTCAGCGATCGAAGAACGCGCTGATGGCAGCCAGGTTCTCCTCGCCACCGGCGAGCCGGCCCATCACCTCGTACTCCGTGTCGAGGGCCTCGTCCCATCCGGCCCGACGGGCGCGGCGCACCATCCGGAGGGTCTCGCGCAACGCGTTCGGCGGCTGTGACGCCAGGGAGGTCGCCATGTCGTGCGCAGTGCCGAGCGGGTCGTCGACGAGGCGCAGCGCCAACCCGGCGCGCACCGCGGTGTCGGCGTCGAGCCAGTCACCCGACAGCAGGTGCCAGGTCGCGAGCTGGTCACCGAGGATGCGTGGGAGCGCGACCGACGCCGCTGCCTCGGTGGTCACCCCGAGGCCGACGAACGGTGCACGGAAGCGGGCAGCGGCGGACACCACCACCACGTCACACCACGCCAGCACGGTCAGCCCGAAGCCGACCGCCAGGCCGTCGACGGCCCCGACGAGCGGCACGGGGCACTCGACGAGCGCCCGCATCGTGCCGCGGAAGCCCTGGGTGGGGTCGGCGTGACGCGGGTCAGCGAACTCGCCGAGGTCCTGGCCCACCGTGAACGCCCGCCCGGTCCCCGCCAGCACGATGCACCGCACGCCAGCGTCGACCGCCGAGTCGAGCGCGTCGCGGGTCCCGTTCCACATCTCGACGGTCATCGCGTTGAGCGCTTCGGCGCGGTTCCAGGTGATCGTTCGGACCCCGTTGAGGTCGTCGACGAGCAGTGGTGCGGAGTCGGGCATGGGTCCCCCTCGGTGTGGATCCGGGAATGTTGCCACGCCGGTAGCATGACGAGCTCCTGACGAACCCGGAGATGGCATGGCGGACGCCGGAAGCGACATGGCGGACGAAGGGGCGACCGGCCCGCCGGGCCCGAGCGGTTGCCCGGTGACCGACTGGTCGACCGACTTCGACCACACCGACCCGCAGTACGCGGCTCGTGCACCCGAGATCTGGGACGAGCTGCGATCGTCCTGTCCGGTGGCGCGTTCGGAGCGCTTCGGTGGTGTCTGGTTGCCCACCCGCCACGCCGACGTGGCGTCGATCGCCCACGACACCGATCACTTCAGCTCGCGAGGAGTGATCGTCTCGGTGTTCGAACCCGGACCGGGCCCGGTTGGCTATGCGCCGCCCATCACGTCGGATCCGCCGTTCCACGAGACCGCCCGTCGACTGTTGCTGCCCGCCTTCTCGCCGAAGGCGATCCGCCCGCTCGAGCCCACCACGACCGCGCTGTGCCGCGAGCTGCTCGACGACTTGGTCGAGCGGGCGGGCGAGGGTGGGGTGGCCGACGCCGCCATCGAATACGCCCAGGAGATCCCGGTCCGGGTCATCGCCCACATGCTGGGGGTGCCGGCATCGGACGGCGACCGGTTCCGGACGTTCATCCATCGGATCATGGAGACCGGCGGGCAGAACGACGCCGTCGACCCCGCCGACACCCTCAGTGCCTACCTGCTCGACATCATCGAGCAGCACCGTGGGTCGGTCACCCCCCGGGGAGACCTGATCGACTTCCTCCTCGACGCCCGTATCGACGGCGAGGCACTCGACGAGGACCACATCGTCGGTACGGTCGCGCTGCTGTTGATCGCCGGGATCGACACCACGTGGTCGGCGATCGGTGCAGCGCTCTGGCACTTGGCCCACCACCCGGAGCACCGTGCACGTCTGCTCGCCGAGCCCGACCTGCTGCTGATGGCCATCGAGGAGTTCCTGCGCGCCTACGCACCCGTCACCATGGCCCGAAAGGTCGCGAGGGAGATCGAGCTCGGAGGGCGCACGCTCGAGCCGGGCGACTGGGTGCTGCTGCCGTTCCCCGCTGCGAACCGGGATCCCCGGGCGTTCGATGCTGCCGACGAGGTCATCCTGGATCGTGCCAAGAACCGACACGCCGCGTTCGGTCTCGGCATCCACCGTTGCCTCGGATCCAACCTGGCACGCATGGAGTTGACCGTCGCGGTCAGGGAGTGGCTCCTCCGGGTGCCCGACTTCGAGCTCGCCGATCCCTCAGCCGTGCGGTGGTCGGCAGGGCAGGTCCGCGGGCCACGAACGTTGCCGGTCCGGCTGCGGACCATCACCGGGCCGTCGTCGGAGGAGGCCGCATGAGGATCCGCTACGACCGGGACGCCTGCCAGGGACACAACCGCTGTTACCTGCTGGCCCCCGAGCTGTTCGACGTCGACGACGACGGCTACGCGGTGCTGCGTGTCGAGGGGGAGGTCCCCGAAGAGCTGCGGGGCAAGGCGCAGCTCGCCGTCGACAACTGCCCGGAGTACGCGATCGGCCTCGACGGCGACTGAAACGCGTCAGAGGGACGCTCAGCGGCTCGTTGTCCGTCCCGTGGGTGACCAGACCGGGACCGTGCCGGTCGCCGGGTCGACGTGCCGGAGCCAGGTGGTCAACAGGATCGGGTCACTCATCTGGTCCGGGTGGTGGCGCGGCATCAGTGATGCGGCGAGGTCGGTCAGCACGTCGAAGGCCAAGGTGGTCCCGAGCCCCACGAGGCGCAGCCAGCTTCGAGGTGACAGGAGTCGGCCACCAGCGGCGAGCATCGCAACGGTACCGAGCCAGGTGCACACCACGAGGAACAACAGCGCGTTCAGGGCTCCGAGCAGCCGTCGGACCCGGCCCACCGCGTTGGGTTCCAGCAGGTCGAACACCACGGCCTTGTGCTCGACCTCCTCCGCCAGATGCCACATGAACAAGGTCGCGGCGGTCTCGTCCGCGCCGTCGAAGAGCCGGCGAGCATGTGCTTCGGCCCATCGGGCGACCGAGTAGGCAATCGTCTCGAAGCCCGACGCCGTCGCGAGCGCGAACCGCGGTGAACGGCCTGCGGTCCAGCGGGTCCACCTGGCAGCGAACGACTCGACACGCACGAGCCCCGGTGCCTGGGCAACGAGGCGGTCGTTGAGCCGCCGGTGCTGCACCTGGTGGGACGTCTCCTGGGCACAGAACGCCCGAACCACGTCGGCGTCAGCGGGCCCGAGTTGCTCCGCGGCACGCGATGCGGTGCGCACGACGAACGGCTCGATCACCGGCATGAGCAACGAGACGGCGTTCGCGGCGATCGCGCACTCCGGCTGGGCGGCGTTCCACTCGAGTGCGAGGTCGTCAGGATATTCCAGGCGCACTCGTCGCACGGTTGGTCGTCCACCCACCACGTGACGCTACCGGCCAGGGCCATCGGAACCACCGAGGACCACCGGTACCACCGAGGATCACCGGAACGACCGACGAGTAGCATCGCCGTCGCGGGGTCGACCCGCCGGAACAGGGGGATCCAGGATGGAGCAGGCAAGTCGCTCGGAGTCGTTCGGCGGCGCCGAGCCGCGTGGAACAGAGCAGCGCGATGACGTGCCGTTCGAGTTCGCCGGCATCAACCACCTGGCGCTGGTGTGCAGCGACATGGCCCGCACGGTGGAGTTCTATCGCGACGTGCTCGGCATGCCCCTGGTCAGGACGATCGAGCTGCCCGCCGGCATGGGGCAACACTTCTTCTTCGACTGCGGCGGCGGCGACTGTCTTGCGTTCTTCTGGTTCCCCGACGCCCCCGATCCCGTGCCCGGGGTGTCCGCCCCGGCATCTCGCCCCGACCGAGGTTCACTCACCAGCGCGGTCGGGTCGATGAACCACGTGGCGTTCGCCGTTCCGGCGGAGCGCATCGAGGAATACCGGGATCGACTGCTCGCTGCGGGGATCGACTGCACCGAGGTCGCCAACCACGACGACAGCGAATGGGGAATCAGCGAAGAGGTCACCCCCGAGGTGTACGTCCGGTCCATCTACTTCCAGGATCCCGACGGGATCCTCCTGGAGTTCGCCTGCTGGACCCGCGACGCGGGCGATGGTGACGCGTCGGTTGCGCCGCGGACCTCGATCGATCGGGTGCAGCCGGTGGGCTGACGGCACGGAGACCGCTGCTCAGTCCTCATCACCGAGGTCGAGGAGGTCCGCTGATGCCGCCAGCGCCTTGGCCGGCTTCTGAGCCTCCTGCACCACCCTGCAGAGCTGCATGAGCGCGTCGCGCTGTCCCGGCAGCGGCGGCGGGCCCATGGAGCGCAACAGCGCGGTGGGGTCGTCGGCCGGTGAGATGTCGGGCGGCTCGGGTGGTTCGGGAGCGGACCGCCAGAACTCCGCCGGCGGAGCGGTGCGATTCGCCTTGTTCCCGCCGCGACGACGGTTCGATCGCCGACGTGGTCCGCTCATGAGCCTGCCTCCACGAGTTCGTCGGTCGTTGTCCCCGGCGGGTTCGCATGGGCTGCTCCCGCACGTCTCGCTGCGGACTCCTCGACGTCGAACGCGAGCTCGGCCGCGTTCTCGGTGAGGACCTCGTCGGTGCGCAGGCCGAGCGCGGTCCGCAGCTGGTTCGCATCGAGGTCGGCCAACGTGGATGCCTTGGGCAGCACCAGGTTGGCGATGTGGCGCTTGCCGGCAACCACCTCCTCGACACGTTCGTCCACGGTGCCGGGGCAGACCAGTCGGTGGGACACGACCGTGCGGGTCTGGCCGATGCGCCATGCCCGGTCACGTGCCTGGTCCTCGACGGCCGGGTTCCACCACCGGTCGTAGAGCACCACGTGGCTCGCGGCGGTCAGGTTCAGGCCGGTGCCTCCGGCCTTCAGGGAGAGGACCAGGGCGCCGGAACCCTCGCCGCGCTGGAACTCCTCGATGAGCTTGTCGCGCGCACCCCGGGCGAGGCCGCCGTGATAGCAGGCGATCGGCACCCCGGTGTGCTCGGTCAGGTGTTCCGCGAGGCGCTGTCCCCACGTGGCGAAGTGGGTGAAGACCAGGACCCGCTCGCCAGCGGCGAAGACCGAGTCGACGATCTCCTCGAGTCGTGTCAGCTTGCCGGACCGACCCGCGAGCGGTCGATCGTCATCCTGGTAGGCCGCCGGGTGGTTGCAGATCTGCTTGAGGGCGGTGATCGCCGCGAGGATCGCCCCCTTCCGCGGTTCGGTGCCCAGACCGTCCTCGTCGTCGCTGTCGACGACGAGCCCGTCGAGGACCGCCTGGTAGAGGCCGATCTGCTCGGGAGTCATCGTGCAGTGATCGAGCTGGTCGATCCGTTCGGGGAGCTCGGCGGCGACCTCGGGCTCTGTCTTGGTGCGTCGGAACACCAGGATGCCGTTGAGCGCCCGCAGCGCGGTCTCCGCGCCCTGACGCGAACCGTTGCCCTCGGACAGCGCCGCCACGAAGGACGGACGGGGGCCGACCAGTCCCGGGTTGGTGAAGTCCAGGATCGACCAGAGGTCGCCGAGGCCGTTCTCGATCGGTGTGCCGGTGAGTGCGAGCCGCACCCTGGCGGGGATCCGTCGGAGCTGTTGGCTGGTCTCGTTGGTGGGGTTCTTGATCGCCTGGGCCTCGTCGAGCACGAGCCGGTCCCAGGTGATGGCCTCGAGCGCTTCGACGTCGCGGACCGCGGTGCCGTAGGTCGTGATGACCACATCGGCCCCCGCAACCTCCGCCTCGAGCTGCTGCGCCGATGCCCGCGACGCACCATGGTGCACCACGACCGAGAGCCCGGGGGTGAAGCGGGCCGCCTCCGCCGCCCAGTTGCCCACGACCGCCGGTGGCGCGATCACCAACGCAGGGCCTTGACCGGTCGTGCGGGCGATGTGGGCGAGCATCGTCGGGGTCTTCCCCAGTCCCATGTCGAGTGCCAGACAGCCCCCGAGCTCGGCGGCGTCGAGGAATCCGAGCCAGGCGACCGCTTCTCCCTGGTACGAGCGCAGTTCACCGTGGAAGCCGTCGGGACGAAGGATCGGCTCCGCCAGGAATTCCTCGGCGCGTGCGAGCAACTCGGTCGCCCACCCGTCGCCGCTGACACTGAACCCGCCGGCGAGCGGCGAGGTCTCGAGGCCGATCGCGTAGCGCAGCACCTCCGCCCCGGTGAGCTGGGTCGCCCGGGAGCGGTCGGCGAGCGCCGCTGCTGCCTCGGCCAGGTCGGCACGATCCAGCTCGACCCAGCGGCCGCGGGACCTCACCAGTGGACGCGCCTGGGAGGCCAACTCGGAGATCTCCGCCGCGGTCAGTTCCACGTCGTCGAACACCGCCGACCACCGCACCGACGCGAGCTGGTTGGCCCCGACGACCGACGGGTCCCGGGCGAGCGTCTCGAGCCGGAGCGCCGGCGTGGGCTTCTTGCGCGAGAGCGCCGGTACCCGCACGTCGAATCCTGCATTGGCAGCGACCGGACCCGTCTGGGTCATCAGCTCCCAGGCTTCTTCCTGCGACAGCACGACCTGACCCCGCCGTGCTTCACCGGGGCGCTTGAGCACCGGCATGATGCGCTCGAGCCGGGCCAGCTCGTCGGCCACGTGGCGCTTGGGGCGGCTCTCGACCAACGCCACCTCGAGCGGCACGAGGTTGCCGTCGGGGTCGTGCCCCT
The DNA here is from genome assembly GCA_007118345.1 of Microthrixaceae bacterium. Lineage (GTDB taxonomy): Bacteria > Actinomycetota > Acidimicrobiia > Acidimicrobiales > Microtrichaceae > SKRR01. The sequence goes on from SKRR01000125.1 coordinate 8,666, forward strand.
GGACCGAGAGGAACCACGCGTTGTCACCGTCGGGTGGGTCCAACTGAACCACGAGCCGACCATCGGTCGGCGCCGTGACAGCGGAGGTCCATCGGTCGAAACGCTTCGCGAGCTCGCTGCCGATCCTGGCGGGCACCTCGAACGAGCTCCCGTCCAGCCGGGTGACCACGGCCTCGGCGACGCTGGAGGTGTCGTTGGGATCCGGCGGGGGAGCGGGGGTCTCGACCCGCCGTGCCGCCTCGGACGCGATCGTGTTCACGATCGAGGTCAGCGCGGTCTGGGTCAGCTGACGGGCATCGGTGCGCTCGAGCGCCGTCACCGGCCCGGGCATCGCGGCGGCGAGCTCGTCCAGATCGGTGGTGCCGAGGAGCGCCGGAACCCAACGCACGGACAGCTCGATGTTGTCCTGCTTGCCGCGTCGACGTGTCCGCAGTGTCGGCACGATCGACCCGCTGGCAACCAGTCGCACGGCCCAGACGGCCACTCGCCCGAGCCAGGTGACGCTGGACCCGATCGCGTCGTCGTCATGTCCACCGCCGACGGCCATGAGCCAGCCGAGTGCGTCACCCACCGGCAACGCGAGCGCGGGTGCTCCGGCGCCCGAGGGCAGCTTGACCGGTGGATGACTGCTCCACCCGGTCGCGAGCACGCCGGCGGCCTCGAGCCGTTGGGCGAGCTCGTCGGCGCTGGCAGGCTCGGTGCCGGGTCCCGCTGCCCACACGACCAGCCGCCCTGCAGCCCAGGACGCCTGGAGTCGTACCTCTCCGGCGGACTCCAACAGGAGCGGGTCGGTCGTGTCGTCGCCCAGCAGACGGGCGAGTGCGGCCTCGAGGCGGTCGCGTTCCTCCTCGCAGTCGGCGACCACCTGCTCGCGGTGGGGGCCGTCGAGCCGGCGGACGCTCTCGAGGTGCTCGTCGGTGTGGTGCAGCAGGCGCTCGAGCGTCCACCGCCAGGCCTCACGGTGCCCGTCGAGCAGCTCGAGCTGCGCCGGCGTCGCTTCCGCCGCCGCGGCAGCCTCGACGGCGAACGCGAACCCTTCGGGTAGCCGCGCGGACGATCCCGACGTTGCGATGGTCTGTCCGTGGTCTTCGTCCAACATCCGTTCCTCGACGAGGTGGGGGCTACGTCGCCGGTCCCCGGTGCCATCGATGGGATGGCGGACGACGTCGATCGTCGACGTCGTGGGAGCGCACGCAGGGTGCGCCGACGGGGTGTGATTTCGGCCGGGGTTCGCCAGAGGGTGCCCGGGCCGACGGCTATGTGGTTGCCAGCGTAGCGGAGACCGGCGCCACTGTCGTCGCATCCATCGGGCGCGACGCTAGGGTGCTGCCGTGGGTAGTCAGGGCGACACGCCGAGAAAGCCGCATCACCATCTTCCGCCGGTGGGATCGAAGCCGAACCTCGCGTACGAGGTCGAGGCGCGCCGCCGGGAGGTCTTCGGTGCGAGGCCGATGTGGGTCGTGGGACTGGTCGCGGGGTTCATCGTGCTCGCGCTCGTCCTCTGGATGGCGACACGTCTCTGACCCCGCCCGACGTGCCAAGCCCGGCGCGTGTCGGGTCGGCCACGTGGTGGCGTCACACCGCGCTCCGACTGAGGGCCGCGCTCGCCTTCGGGCTCATCGCCCTGGTGCTGTCGTCCACCCTTGCCGGCACTGCGTACGCGCTCGTCCGCTCCAGCCTGCTCGACGAGCGCCAGGTGGTTGCCGAGCGGCAGGCGTACACCAACGCCCGGCTGCTGCGCTCCCGGATCGATCCGCTGCCCCAGGACATGAGCCAACTCCTGGCAGGGCTCCAGGTCGGACCCGACGGCGACTCGCTCCTGCGGGTGGACGAGCGTTGGTTCTCCTCGTCGGTGGAGCTCACCTCGACGGACCTGCCCTCGTCGCTCGCTCTGACGGTCGAGAACGGTTCCGCCGGGTCCCAGCGTTTCCGGCACGACGGCAGTCCCGCGCTGGCGGTGGGAGTTCCCATCGCTGCGGTGGATGCGGAGTACTTCGAGATCTCCTCGCTCGCGGAGGTGGACTCGACGCTCTCGTCGCTCGCTCGCGGCCTCCTCATCGCCGGACTGGTCGCCACGCTCGGCGGCGCAGCGCTGGGTGCCGCACTGAGCTCGGTGGTGCTCGAGCCGCTGCGTCGGTTCGCGGGGGTCGCGAGGGCGATCGCCGCAGGTGAGTCCACGTCACGGTTGGAGGCGCGCGGCGACGCCGACCTCGTGCCGCTCGCCGAGGCCTTCAACGAGATGCTCGACGAGCTCGACGAGCGGATCGAGCGCGAGCGGCGTTTCGCCTCCGACGTCAGCCATGAGATCCGCGGGCCGGTCGCGGCCCTCGCCTCGGCCGTTTCGATCGTGGAGCGCCGTCGCGACCAACTGCCCGAGGAGGTCGTGCCGGTCGTCGAGATGCTCAACGAGCAGGTCACCGCGTTCAACCAACTGGTGCTCGATCTGCTGGAGATCTCACGGTTCGACGCCCGCACCGCCGAACTGGAGCCCCGCGAGGTCGATCTCGCCGCGCTGTGCAGGTCGGTGGTGGAGCACCGGGGCTATGCGCCGGTGCGCCTGACCGTGCTGCCCCGGGGCGCGACCGTGAGTGCGGTGGTGGACCAGCGGCGCGTCGAGCAGGTCGTGTCGAACCTGCTCGAGAACGCCGCTGCCTATGCCGGCGGAGCGACCGAGGTTCGTGTGTGTGCCGAGCCGGGACGAGCGCTCATCTGTGTGCTCGACCGCGGACCGGGTGTGCCGCCCCACGAGCGTGCCGAGATCTTCCATCGCTTCCGACGGGGAAGTGCAGGTGAGTCGGGTGCCACTCGCGGCACCGGGCTGGGCCTGGCGCTCAGTCGCCAGCACGTGGAGTTGCACGGCGGCCACATCTGGGTCGAGGACCGCCCCGGCGGCGGTGCGCTCTTCGTGGTCGAGCTGCCCGACCGGGCGCCGGTGGACACCGGAGGTGCACCGTGAGGCCGTGCGCTGGTGGCCGGGTCCTGGCAGTGTCAGCGGTCGCCGCCGTGTTGACCCTCGGGTGCGGTGTGCCGGTCGACGGCACCGCGGTGACCGTCGAGGACGAGCTGGTTCCCTACGAGTTGCTCTCACCGACGACCACCGCGCAGGTCGGCACGGGCAACGGGCGGGAGACGACCATCTGCCTCGTGGTCGACGGCGTGCTCCTCTCCCTCGGGCGTGCACGCGACGACGGCGCGCTCGACAGCGATCTGGCGCTGATCACCGACGCCCCGACCGAGGGTGAGGCAGCGCTGGGTGTCCGCTCGGCCCTCGACGGGGAGGACTCGGTCGTCGGCGTGGAGCGCGTCGGACCCGGCGCCGTGGTCGAGCTGGGTGAGGACTTCGCCGAGCTGCCCGCTGACCAGCAGCTCCTGGCGGTCGCCCAGATCACCTGCACGCTCACCGCCCAACCCGGTGTGCAGGAGGTGAGCTTCGTGCTCGACGACCGCGAGCTCGAGGTGCCGGTCCAGGGTGGGGAACTCGTGGACCGTCCGGTGTCGCGGAACGACTACCTCGAGTTCTTCGCCAACTGAGGGCGCTCACGCGTCGATCAGCGCGGTGCACATGTCGACGAGCTCCTCCACGAACACCTCGTGGGGGACGACGGGGTCGGCTCCGTCATCGAGCTGTCGCGCCCGCTCCGCGGTGACGGCGGTGACCAGCATGATCATCGCGACCACCCGTTCGGCCCGTAGCTCGGGGGGACGTTCACCGAGGGACTCGAGCTCGTCGAGA
>SKRR01000031.1 GCA_007118345.1 Microthrixaceae bacterium
TCCACATGTTCTCGAGCTTCGGTGCCGAGGTGACCCTCATCGTGTCCCGCCAGCAGGTGCTGCCCGACAAGGACCCCGAGGTGGCGGCGGTGCTCGAGGCGGACTTCCTCGGTCGCGGGGTCCGGCTGTTCAAAGGGGCGCGGGCGATCGGCATCGACACCGACGGCGCCGGTGTGGTCGTGCGGTGCGACGACGGCCGAACCGCCGAAGGGAGTCACGCGTTGCTGGCGATCGGCCTCCTGCCGAACTCGGACGGCGTGGGCCTGGAGGAGGCCGGGGTGACGATGGACGGGGCGTGGGTCGCCGAGGTCGACCACCATCTGCGGACCAACGTGCCCCACATCTACGTCGCAGGCGATCTGTCCGGCAAGCTGCCGCTGTCCTCGGTCGCCGCGATGCAGGGCCGCAAGATCGCCGAGCACGTCATGGGCCTCCACAAGGTCGATCACCGCCACATCGACTACGAGAAGGCTGCCTCGGCGATCTTCACCGACCCGGAGATCGCGGACGTGGGTCTCGTCGAGGCCGACGCCTTCGCCGAGGGGCGCAAGGTCCGTGTGACGAAGGTGCCGTTCGCCTCGTCGGCGAAGGCGCTCATCAACAACGACTCCCGGGGATTCGTGAAGATCGTCTCGGACCCGGCGACGGGCGTGGTGCTCGGCGGTTCCATCGTGGGTCGCCACGCCGCGGAGCTCATCTCGGTGTTGGCGCTCGCGGTCAACAACCGGCTGCGGGTCGCCGACATCGCCGAGTGCATCTTCGTCCACCCGGCCCTCGCCGAGGCTATCGCCGACGCGGCCGAGTGATGTTCGGCTCGGCAGGGAGCCATCGCTGCGGATGACCTCCCTCGCGTCACGCTCCCGCGACCGTCTGCGACGGTTGCCGGGCCGAGTCAGACGCAACCCGGCACTGGTCGTGGTGCTGGTCTTCGTCGTCGTCACGGTGGGACTGCCGCTCACCGGGGCGCGGGTGTTGAGCGGCGCCGACCGGATGATGGTGATGGCCCCGTTCTCCCAGTACACCGAGGCCGGGTTCGAGCAGGACCAGACCAGGGGCCCGTTCAGCGACACGTGGGATTCGAGGGCCCCGCAGTGGAGGGAGACGCGAGAGCGGATCCTCAGCGGCGACGTTCCCCTCACCGGTGACCTGGACGCCGGTGGACGGGTCAAGCTCCCCAGTCCGGCGTCGAGCTGGGCGAGCCCGCTCCAGCTTCCCTACTACCTCTTTCCCCCGGGGTTCGCAGCGGGTTGGGTCAAGTTGCTCGAGCTCCTGGCAGCGAGCGGCTTCACCTACCTGTTCCTGCGGCGACTGGGACTGGCCCGCAGCGCCGGGTGGGTCGGCGGCGTGGTCTACGCAGGATCGGGATTCCAGACGGTGTGGACCAACTGGCCCCACCCGCTGTCGGGTGCCGTCGTGCCGTTCGCGTTCTGGGCGGTGGAGCGTCTCCTGCAGACGCGGCGGCCGCGGGACCTCGTGCCCGTGGCGCTGGCCGTGGCATGGAGCGTGGCGGGCGGGTTCCCCGCCGTGACCCTCTACACGGCGATGCTGCTCGGCCCGTACGTCGTCTTCCGGTTGGTGAGGATCACCAGCCGCGAGCGGCGAGTGCTGCCGGCTGCGCGCGCCGCGATGGCTGGAGGTCTGGGTGTGGTGCTCGGGCTCATGTTGGTGGCACCGGCCATCGCAGCGCTGCTCGGCGACAAGCTCGGCACCGGTCTCGACGGTCGAGCGGGCGCGGGCATGGTCGGGCTGGCGCGCCACACCGCGGTCACCATCCTGATGCCGTACTCGCTCGGCAACATCGAGTGGGGAGGATGGTTCGGCGCCACGAACCCCATGGAGGAGATGGCCTTCGTCGGGGCTGCGGCCTGCCTCCTCGCCCTGCTCGGCGTGCTGTGGCGCCGTCCACCGAACCTGCTGGTGGGTGTCCGATGGTACTTCGCCGTCGCGGTGGTGGTGATGGTCGCAGCGCTGTATCTCGAGGGGCCGGCGCTGCGGCTGCTCAACGAGGTGCCCATGTTCTCCTCGAACCCTGCAGGACGACTCCGCTCGGTGCTCGGCTTCGCGCTCGCGGTGAGTGCCGCCGTCGGGGTCAGCGCGCTCCTCGACCGCACCACGCGCCGCTCCCAGGGCCGCGAGTGGGTCCTCCGGGCGGTGACGGTCACGGTCGGACTGCTCGTGGCCTACATGGCATGGCGGTACGTGACGCCGGTGCCCGAGCAGATCCGCCCCGACGTCCGGTACGCGGTGGTGGTCGCCGTCAGCGCGGTGGCGGCGGTGCTGGTCGTCTGGATCCTCGTCGAGCGTGGCGTGCGAGTGCGGCCGCTCGGGGTCGCACTGGTTGCGATCGTGGCCGCCGAGGGGCTCGCCTTCACCTTGCCGTTCCTGCCGAGGATCTCGCCGGAGCACTACTACCCCGAAGTGCCGGTGATCGAAGCTGCTGTGGACCTGCAGGGCCTCGACCGGGTCGAAGGCCGTCCGGGCTTCTGGGGAGGTGCGCTCAACTACTACGGGCTCAGGACCGTCACCGGCCACGATTTCGTCTCCGACGAGTGGCGCGAGTTGCTCGAGGCGGTGTCGCCGAAGGCGTTCCGTTCGGCGACGTCGTCGACGTTGAGGGTCACACCCGAGCTGATGGCAGATCCACTGCTCGACCGGATGTCGGTCCGCTACGTGATGCTCACCCCGGGCCCCGACATCGAGTTCGGGGGAACCGAGGAGCCGATTCCACTTCCGGACGGACCAATCGGGCCGGGACGCGACGCTGCTGCGACCGTGTCGGGCGTTCCCGGCGAGGGCGTCAGAGGTCTCGTGCTCACCTTCGCCGAGGTGTGGCCCGCGCCAGAGGGTGACGAACCCGTCGACGGTCTGGTCGTCGTCGAGGTGCGGGACGGTCGGGGGTCGGTGGTCAGCCGGGGGGAGAAGTGGCTCAGAGCGCCGCAGACCGGACCGATCTCGGTGCCACTCGACGAACGGTCGATCCCTGACGGTGCCGTCACCATCGACGTGTGGACCGAGGGAAGCGGTTCGCCGGCGTTGCTGCGAGGACCGGCCCGGGTCGTGCGGAACGACGGGACCGACGGCACCGTCGTCTGGGCGGGACGTGGCGCCGTGCTGGAACGCTCCGGAGCGCTGCCCAGGTACCGTATCGCTCACGGGGCGGTGCCGGCCCCCGGCGGCGCCCCGACCTCGCCCGAGTTGGTGGCGGAGCTCCCACCGGATCGAATCCTCGTGGAGCCCGGCGTGCCCGTGCTGGACGGCAGCGGGGGCGAGGTGATCGGGATCGACCAGACCGACCCCGACGCCCGGCGCATCGTGGTGGAGGCCGAAGCTGGGGGCTATCTGGTGATCGCCGATCAGTTCCGCGACGGCTGGAAGGCCACCGTCGACGGGGAACCCGTCGA
>SKRR01000238.1 GCA_007118345.1 Microthrixaceae bacterium
CATCTTCTGCCAGGACTGGCGCACCGAGATGGACGGCCAGAAGGTCGAGGACACCTTCGACGACGCCGTGACCAACTGGCGCACCACCGACGCACTCGACACCCGGGCCCGGCTCGCGGCCGAGTACGCGGAGCGGTACGCACTCGACCACCACGGCCTCGACGACGAGTTCTGGTCCCGCATGAAGGCGGAGTACACCGACGCCGAGATCGTCGAGCTGTCGATGTGCCTCGGCTCGTGGCTGGCGTTCGGCCGTCTCAACCACGTGCTGGGGCTCGACACGGCCTGCGTGCTGCCCGGCCACTGACGTGGCGGAGGGCGAGGAGCACCTCGTCGATCCGTCCTGGTGGCGTGGCCGCCAGGACCACTACCTCTCGGCCGCCACCGGCGTGTTCATCGCCCGGTCGCCGCTGAACGTCATCGATCACCTCGAGTGGTCGGCGCGCAGCGGCCATCCCTCGCCCGCCACGGCGATCGACAGCTCCGTGGTCGACCGCTGGTGTCAGCGCATCGACAACTGGCTCGACTGTGCCGACTTCGACCTGCTCCGCCTGCTCACCATCTGGTGCGGGTACGGCGACCAGCTGTCCCCGGCGGTGCGCGCCGCCCTCCGGCACCGGTTCCTCGGGTTCACCTACTGGTACACCGACTGTCGACCCCGCGCCGGGGAACCGGTCGACCAGCGGTGGTACTGGTCCGAGAACCACCGACTGATCTTCCACACGGTGGAGTACCTCGCGGGCCAGGAACTGCCTGGGGAGCGCTTCGCCACCACCGGCCTGCTCGGCGAGGAGCACCGGTCCCGCGCCACCCACCGACTCTCGCGCTGGTTCGACGACAAGTCCGCGCACGGCTTCAGCGAGTGGCACTCCGACGTCTACTACGCGAAGGACCTCGCGCCATTGGTGACCCTCGCCGAGTTCGCCACCGACCCGCAGGTCGCGGCCCGTGCCACTGCGTTCCTCGACCTGCTGCTGACCGACATGGCGCTGCACTCCCTGCGGGACAACATGGGGTGCACCCACGGTCGGTCCTACATGCGCTTCAAGGCCTCGGCCACACAGCAACCGGTGTTCGGCGCGCTCAAGCTGTGCTTCGACCGCACCAGCGAGCCGTGGCCGCTCGACGAGGACGATCCCGACGAGCTGCTCCCGCTCCACGAGAGTGCGTCGCTGCTCGCTCGGGCCGGCCGCTACCGACCCCCGGCGGTGGTGGTGCGGATCGCACGCCACGACGGCGTGGTGGTCGACCGGGAGCGCATGAGCATCCCGATCGATCCATCCGAACCACGCCACGACGACCCGGTGCACCCCCGGGGGTGGTCGTACTCCGATCCGGAGATGGTGCCGTTCTGGTGGGACCGCGGCGCGCTCACCCCGTGGCAGCTCGTGCCGCTCACCCTCGAGACGATCGACCGGTACCAGCTGTGGGACGCCGGGCTCTTCGCGCAGATCCGCACCGTTCGCGACGCCGTCGGTTCGGATCCCGACACGCTGCGGGAGCTCGCTGCCGGGCTCCACCCGATGGTGAACGCCGGACTGCTCAGCGAGGTCGACACGATCACCTGGCGCAGCCCCCACGCCATGCTCTCGAGCGCGCAGGCCTACCGCCCGGGATGTGCCGGCCACCAGCACCACGTGGCCCAGGCGACCCTCGACGAACATGCCGTGGTCTTCACGAACCACCCCGGGAACGAGGCGTCGGCCGCTGCGGGCGACTACCGCGACGACGACCGCTACTGGACCGGCAGCGCGACGCTCCCCCGGTCGGTCCAGCACGACACGACCCTCATCGAGTGCTACTCCCCCGCGTTCGCCACCCCGGACCTCGAGGCGCTCAGCGGATTCGCCTATCTCGATCTGACCCACGCGTACGTGCCGGTCGAGCACTTCGACCAGGTCGAGGAGACCGGCGCGTGGACGGTGCTGCGTCGCCGTGACGGGTACGTGGCGATCTGGTCGTGGCGCCCCACCGAGTGGCGCGACCACGACCCTTCGACGACGTTCACCAACGGCCTGCAGGGACGCTTCGATCTCGTCGCCCCGGGCGGCGCGGACAACGTCTGGATCATCAGGGTGGGCGACGTCGACGCGTGGGGTTCGTTCGAACGGTTCCGCGAGGAGGTCGCGTCGTGCGAGGTCCACGTCGTCGACCACGGGTGGACGCCGACGGGCGAACACCGCGGTTTCGACGTGAGCTGTCGATCGCCATCCCAGGGGCGATTCGAACTGGATGCCGACGGCTCGATGCGCATCGACGGTGCACCGGTGCCCGTGGGCGAGCACCAACGGTTCGAGAACCCGTTCCTCCGGGCGCCGAGGGGCGACACCCGACTGGAGATCGCCGACGAACGGGGCGGCACCTCCGTGGATCTGGCCACCGGCGGACGCCGGCCCAGTGGTCCCCGACGACCCGACGGTTGAACGCTGCCGCGCGGGGCCGTGGTGACGTACGCTCCGCCGGCACCGCGGGAGGTCAACCACATGGGTCCGAGAACTGCGAACGGTTTCCGGCGTCCGGCCGGGTTGCTGCTGGCGTTGCTCACCATGACGCTCCTGAGCGGCTGCCTCGACCTGTCGATGCACACCCGTGTCGACACCGACGGCTCGGGCACGCTGCGGCTCGAGGTGCTCCTCGGTGAGGAACTGGTCGAGGCGTTCGGGTCGTTCGGTGAGGAGATCACCTCCGACGACCTGGTCGACGAGGGCCAGACCGACCTGCCGCCCGAGTTCACCGAGCGCACCCGCATCACACCGCTCGACGACGGGGTCGGGATGCGGGTCGAGGTCGACTTCGACAACATCGACGAACTGAACCTGCTGCTGTCGGACACCACCGTCGACGGTGCCGACAGCGACGACGGGCTGGTCGACCGGGTCCAGCTCGACACCGAGGGCGACCGGGTGCGCTTCTCGGCCGAGGTGGGGGCGACCGACAACTTCGAGGCCGACGACGATTTCGCCATGTTGTTCGGCGCGATGGCCGAACCCAGCATCTCGTTCTCGGTCGAGCTGCCGGGCTCCATCGGCGAGAGCAACGCCGACGAGGTCGACGGTCGCACCGCGACATGGGACCTGGTGGCCGCCTCGGGCACCACGATCTTCGCCGAGTCGGGCACCTCGACCTCCCTGCTCGACGCACCATGGCTGGTGGCGGTCGTCGCCCTCGTCGGACTACTCGCGCTGGTGCTGCTCGTGGTGGTGCTGACCCGGCTGCGGCGGTCGTCCACCTCGAGCACGCCCACGGGCGCGCCTGGCATCGCAGTGCCACCTGTGGCCCCCACCACGGCCGCTGCGCCCATGGCGTCCGCGCCGCAGGGCTGGGGCGACGCTCCGGGCGCGCCGACCGGCCCACCGCCGTTGTCACCGACGGGGCTTCCGGCGCTCACCCCGACGGAGCCA
>SKRR01000205.1 GCA_007118345.1 Microthrixaceae bacterium
CACATCAACTGGGACGACGGCGACGCCGCGGTCGAGCTGATGCTCACCTCACCCGACACCGTGCTCGGACTCGGCGACGGCGGGGCGCACCTCGGCCTGATCAACGACTCCAGCTTCCCCACGTACCTCCTCACCTACTGGTGTCGGGACCGCGCTGCAGGACGGCTCGGACTCGCCGACATGGTCCGACGCACCACCTCGGCCACCGCCCGAGCAGTCGGCCTCGACGACCGAGGCGTGATCGCCCCTGGATACCGCGCCGATCTGAACGTGATCGACCACGAGCGCCTCGCGCTCCGCCGCCCCGAGATCGCCCACGACCTCCCCGCCGGTGGTCGGCGCCTGTTGCAGCGCGCCGACGGCTACCTCCACACCTTCGTGGCCGGGGTCGAGACCCACCGCGACGGCCGGCCGACCGGAGAGCTGCCGGGCCGTCTCATCCGCGGCGGCCACCCAGCAGCGACGTCATGACCGACAGATCGCTGCGGCGCAAGCGCTAGGGTCCGCTGCCGTGAGGTCCCCATTCCTACCGCCCGAGGTCTGGACGAACCCACCACCCGGCACCCCGCCCTCGCGCCGCCGCACCCGCCGGTCGGGCGCCGCCGCCATCGACGAACTGCTGCTCGACGCCGCCGTGGAGGTGCTCGCCGACACCGGACCCGATGTCTGGGCGATCCAGAACGTCGCGAAGCGGGCCGGGACGACGACGGGCGCGATCTACTCCCGCTACGAGAACGCGGTCGAGTTCGCCGTCGGGGTCTGGGAGCACCGCTCGCGCACGAGCCTACGGCCACTGCTCGACCTCGTCGTGGAGCTCGTCACGACCCCGTCAGGCCCGGACAGCATCGAGCGGATCACGCGGATCGGGAGCGCCGTCCACGAGCCGGACGCCTCGCTGCGCACCGCGGTGGTGCAGCTCGTCGTCGCCCGACGCATCGACGAGCTCGCCGAGGTGGTCGTGCCCGATCTGCAGGCCTGGCTCGACGAGTGGGGGGCCGCACCCGGCGCCGACCCCACCCGCCGAGCCGTGGTAGTCGGTTCGATCGCCACCACGCTCGGTGCCGCCCTCGGCAACATGCCCGACGGCGTGCCGGTCGCCAACTGGTGCGGGATCCTGCGTCACTTCGCAGGCATCGGCAGCCACCCGTGGCCCGTCAGCGGACGCCCACCGAGCCCGGTGACGATCCCCCATCCCACCATCGACACCGGCGATCTCGAACGCGACAAGCTCGTCGCGGCCGCCGCCGAGGTGGTCGCCACGGTCGGCTTCGCGAACGCGACCATCTCCCGGATCTCGCGACGCGCCGGCGCGCTGTCATCGTCGTCGTACCGGCACTTCCCGTCGAAGGACGAGTTGCTGACAGCAGCCATCGACGAGCTGCTCCTTCGTCACTACCTCACGCGGATCACGAACAGCGCCGAATTGCTGGCCGGCAATCGGATCGATCGGACCCAGTTCGAGCGGGTCGCCGCGGGACGACTCGCCGGGAACCTGCAACCCGCCCGCAAGCTCCTCGAGAACCTGCGGCTCGAGGTCTTCCTCGCGGCGGCGTTCGACGAGGACCTCGCCTCGGTGCTCTCCGCCACGCTCGAGACCGCCGACGATGCCCACCGGCGCGCATACGGTCGCTGGACCGTGCCCGAGCGCCACCGCGAGCCGGCCCATCTCCTGCGGGCCCTCTCGCTCGGAGCGCAGCTCGTCGAGCGGCTCGCCGGACCGTTCGACGATGTCGACTGGCGCCGGGTGGTCGGGCCACTCATGCGCTATCTGGCGCCGGAGACCCCCGAGGGCAGCGAGTCAGCGTAACAACGAGAACGCATCGAGCTCGACCGCTTGGCGGGCATGACGCTCCGCCATCACGCAGAACAGTTCGTCACCCCGCTCGTCGCGACGCACCGCTCCCGACGCGACGACGGCCATGAAGATCCCGCTGAAGGAGTACCAGCGGTACGAGTCCCAGTACTCGGCGGTATCGACCCCGTCGAGACCCGTCGCAGCCAGCGCCGCACAGTAGTGATCGACCAACGACCGCTCGTACTCCCGCCTCGACTCCGGCACGAGGCCCGCTCCGAGGAAGTACGCGACATCGGAGAGCGGCTCGCGCACACCGATCGTTCCCCAGTCGACGACGGAGATCGGAGCGCCACCCAGCGGAGTCGCAAACATCATGTTGTCGAGCCGGAAGTCGCCGTGGGTCAGCGTCAGCGGCCCTCCGGACCCTTGCAGGTATCGGTCGATGACATCGGCCAGGCGTCCGGTGAGGTCGAGCACCTCGGCGTCGAGACGGTTCCGATACCTCGCCGCGAACTCCGGCTGAGCGGCCCGATAGGCGTCGACCCGGCGTCCGACGTCGACGCCCGTGATCCACTCCGGGCCGAGCTCGGTGGTGCGGCCCCAGTACGGAGCGTGCAACGCCGCCGCCTGCTCCATCGCACGCATCGCCTCGCCGACCGAACAGCCGCGGAGTTGATCGCCCTGTGCCGCCGGTGCGAGATCCTCGAGCACCAGAACCATGGTCCCGTCTGCCGCCGAGACCGACCCGTGGTAGCACCGAGGAACGCGGACCGCCGCGGTTCGGGCAAGTTCGGTGTAGAAGTACACCTCTCGCTCATAGATGCCGCTCGAGAAACCCGTGTCCCGACTGGTCGGGTCGAGCGCTGGGAGCTTCACGATCACGCTCGCCGGAGGGTCGCCATCACCATCGCCCGTCCCGCCGCCAGCGCCCTCGTACGTCAGTCGACACCGCAGGCATTCACCGACCTGGCCGGTGCCGACCGGCTCGGCATGAGCCGCAGCGACGGTGAGGCCCCGGGCGACGCCGGCCCGATGCAACACGGTCTGCAGCCACTCGAGGCCGGCATCGCCCACGGGCCCGGCGTCGGACGCCGCGATCGCGATCGGATGTGCCGAACCGACCGGCGGCACACTACGCCATTTACCCATATGCACTACAGTTAAGCAGGTTGAGGGATGGCGGACGGCGAACGACCGGACAACGCCACCACGCCCGGCGACACGAACGAGGGAGCACCGACCGATGGATGATCTCAGCGAACACGCACCGCTCTCGGGAATCGACGAGTACCTCATCCACAATCACCCGAACCCGGTGCGGGTCATGTCGACGACGGATCCACGCGCGTACGAGCGACTGTGGTTCGGGCTCCACGACGAGGGCGGCGAGGTCGCCGTCGCCCTCGGCCTCGCCCAGTACCCGAACCTCGACACGGCCGAGGCGTTCATCATCGTGACCGAGCGCGGGATCACCCGCTCCGTGCGGGCCCATCGGCGACTCGGCCTCGACCGGAGCGACATGACCGTCGGTCCGTTCTCGTTCGAGGTGGTCCGGCCCTTCCGCGAATGGCGTCTGACCATCGGTGACAACGTCATCGGGATCGCCGCCGACATCCGGTGCTTCGACAGGACGCGCGCCGTGTACCACTCGACCCCACACCCCCTGACGGCGGGAGCGCAGCAGATCCGGACCAACGGGTACGAGACCATGGTCAGCGCCGAGGGCTGGATCGACATCGGCGACCGACGGATCGAACTCTCCCGGACGCACGTCCGCGGCTCGAGGGATCACCACTGGGGCATCCGCGACGGAGTGGGCGGTCAGGGCATGTACCAAGGTCTGACCTGGCCGCTCTCGGGAGCCTGGGTCCAGTTCGACGACTGGGCCCTGTGGGGCCGCCGGATCCTGTTCGACCTCGGCGACGAGCGGCCGGGCAGCATCAACCTCGCCGAGAGGCGACATCGCCTGGCGTTCGAGCCGGGCACCGATCTCATCTCGCACGGCGAGATCGACATCCACCTCCCCGATGCGACCGTCCGCACGATCCGGATCGAGCGCATCGCCCACCAGATACTTCCGCTGCGACTCGGGATGTACGGCGGCGCCAACGGTGGGACGCCCGAGGGCGACGTGTGGCACGGCACCGAGACCGAGGAGGTCGTCGCCGGCGAGGTCCACGATCTCAACGACGTCGACGTCCGGATGCGCGTCCGCGGCCTCGACGACGTCCAGTGCCGTTTCGAGTACGAGGGCCAGTCGGTCGTGGGCTTCCTCGAGGTCTACCACGGGGTCTGCAAGGAGGCCTGCGAACGCGCCCAACCCGGCTACGCACTGTTGGGGTAGACCCAGCCGACGGTCGGGCCGGCTTCGCCGGCATTTGACACGATGAATGTTTCGAATAGACTGTGTGGACAAGTCCCGGCTGCCGTGACGCCACCGGAAAATTAGGGGGAACACACCATGGCGAAAGTCCTCGCTCGCGACCTCTACGGTCCGAAGGTCGCCGCTCGTGTGCCCGCCGGATGGCAGGCGCCGGAGTATCGCCGCCTGTCGCTCGAACCGCTCACGCCGACCATCGGCGCCGAAGTGAGCGGGGTCGATCTCGGACACGTGGACGATGAGCTCGCCGACGAGCTTCACTGGGCCCTGACGGAGTGGAAGGTGCTGTTCTTCCGCGATCAGCAACTCGACCGCGAGGCGCACGCGGCGCTGGTGACGCGCGACGGCGAGGTGATCGACCACCCGTTCGCAAAGCACACCGAGGTCTACGGGGCCGACCAGTCCGACACGGCACCCGGCGCCATGCGGTTCGTGAAGGGCGAGAAGTCCGTGGGCATCGAGAACTTCTGGCACCACGACATGACCTTCCTCGCGCGCCCCCCGATGGTGACGGCGCTGCGGGCCCTGGAAGTCCCACCCGTCGGCGGTGACACCCTCTGGGCCGACATGGCCGCAGCCCATGACTGCCTGCCCGAGGACGTCTGCGAGCGCATCGCCGATCTGTGGGCCGAGCACGACTGGTACGACAACTACGGCAGATCGATGAGCCCCGAACTGCGCGAGGCGGTCCGGCCCGAGTTCCCGGCAGTACGTCACCCGGTGGTGGCACGCCATCCCGTGACCGGCCGCCGCGTGCTGTTCGTGACCAGAGCGTTCACCCAGCGGATCATCGGACTCTCCGAGACCGAGAGCGACGATCTGCTCGAGATGCTGTGGGCACAGGCCGACCGGAGCGAGTACCAGTGCCGCTTCCGGTGGCAGCCCGACTCCGTGGCGATCTGGGACAACCGCGCCTGCCAGCACTACGCCGTGTCCGACTACGCACCGCAGCGTCGCGTCATGGAGCGGATCAGCGGCGACGGCCCGCCCCCGAGCCACTGACAACGCCCAGCGAACCACCACACGACTCCAGGAGGAGCATCATCCATGCACGACCTCGTGATCCGCAACGGCTTGGTCGTCGACGGGACCGGTCGACGACCGACCGTGGCCGATGTCGCGGTCGATGCCAGCGCGATTGCTGCCGTCGGGACGGGGCTCCCGCCGGGTCGACGGGAGATCGATGCCACGGGGCGCGTGGTCACACCCGGTTTCGTCGACGTGCACACCCACTACGACGGCCAGGCCACCTGGGACACCGAACTGGCGCCCTCGACGCCGCACGGGGTGACGACCGTCGTGATGGGCAACTGCGGCGTCGGGTTCGCCCCTGTCCGCCCTGGCCGTGAACGATTCCTGATCGAGCTGATGGAAGGGGTGGAGGACATCCCGGGAACGGCCCTCTGGGAGGGGATGACGTGGGGGTGGGAGAGCTTCGAGGACTACCTCGACGTGCTCGCCGAGCGACGCTGGACCGCGGATGTGGGTGCCATCATTGCCCACGGTGCGCTACGGCCCTACGTGATGGGCGACCGTGGAGCCCGCAACGAACCGGCGGGCGCCGCCGACATCGCCCGCATGGCCGAACTCGTGGCGACGGCCATCGAGGCCGGTGCCATGGGGTTCTCCACCTCCCGCACGATCGGCCACCGCTCGATCGAGGGCGAGCCGGTGCCGGGCACCTTCGCCACGGCCGACGAGCTGTTCGCCATCGCACGCGCCATGGCAGAGGTCGGCAGGGGCGTGTTCGAGGTGGCACCGTCGGGCATCGTCAGCGAGGACCACGCAACGGCCGAGTCCGAGATCGAGTGGATGTGTCGGCTCGCAGACGAAACCGGTGTGCCGGTCACCTACCTCCAGCTGCAGTACGACTGGGCGCCCGACGGATGGCGAGAACAGCTCGATCTGGTGGCGCGGGCCCGCGATGCGGGTGTCGACATCACCCCCCAGGTGGCAGCGCGACCCTTCGGCGCGCTCCTCGGTCTGGGCGCACGGCACCGCTTCGCCGATCTTCCGAGCTTTCGTCCGCTCGTCGGCCTCTCCCCTGCCGAAAAGGCGCAGCGGATGCGCGATCCGGAGCTGCGGGCTCGGCTCCTCGCCGAGAGCCGGGCCATGGTCGACGAGCTCCGGAAGGTCGCGCCCACCCGCGCCCACCTGCTCGACACCTTCGACCGGACCTTCCCGCTCGGCGATCCGGTCGACTACGAGCCGGCACCCGAACAGTCCTTCGCTGGCATCGCTGCCGCCCTGGGGCGAGACCCGCTCGAGGTGTACTACGACGCCCTGCTCGAACGAGATGGTGAAGCCATCTCGATGATGACCTTCTTCGGCTACAGCCATGGCAACGGCGATGCGCTGTACGAGATGATCCTCGACCCGAACACCGTCATCGGCCTCGCCGACGGCGGCGCCCACTGCAACCTGATCTGCGACGCGTCCACCCCGACCTGGACCCTCACCCACTGGGTGCGCGACCGCGCCGGCTCCCGGCTCACGCTCGAGTCGGCCATCAAGAAGCTCACCGCCGACACCGCCTCCCTGTTCCGCCTGGACGACCGCGGCCGGATCGAACCGGGCCTACGTGCCGACCTCAACGTGATCGATCTCGATCGGCTCACCCTGCGCGAGCCCACGCTGGTGGCCGATCTCCCGGCTGGCGGCACCCGCTTCCTGCAGCAGGCCGAGGGGTACGAGCACACCTTCGTGGCCGGCGCGGAGACCCGTCACTCGGACGAGTTCACCGGGGCACTGCCCGGCCGGCTCATTCGATCCCGTTGACCGCGGAGCGGCTCGTCACCGACAGCGGGAAGTGACAGGCCACCATGTGATCGCCGAGCGTGAGGGTCGGTTCCTCGTCGGAGCAGACGGTCCGCTCCGGATCGCAGCGGACCCCGACCGGACACCGGGTGTGGAACGAGCAGCCCGACGGGCGGAACCTGGGATCGGGGATGTCGTCGCCCAGAGCCAGGCGGGTACGTCCAGGACGCCCCCCGATCTCGGGCACGGCGTCGAGGAGCGTGCGGGTATAGGGATGCTCCGGAGACGAGAACACCTGGTCCGACGGTCCGATCTCCACGATGCGGCCGAGGTACATCACCGCGACCCGCTGGGCCACGGCCCGCACCACCGCCAAGTTGTGGCTGATGAACAGCATCGAGACGCCGGTCTCCTCCTGGAGCTCGCGCAGCAGCTCGAGAACCGCCGCCTGCACGCTCACGTCGAGCGCGGAGGTGGGCTCGTCCGCGATGATCACCTCCGGATCGGCGGCCAGGGCGCGGGCGATCGCGATCCGCTGCCGCTGCCCCCCGGAGAACTCGTGCGGATACCGATGGAACGCTCGAGCGCCGAGTCCCGTGCGGTCGAGCAGCTCGTGGGTGCGGCGCTCGCTCTCGACCCGGGTCCGGCCCGTGGTCGACGCGGCCTGCGTGATGATCTCGCCGACCGAACGGCGCGGGTTCAACGAGGCATACGGATCCTGGAACACGACCTGAAGCCGTCGGCGGGCGGATCGGAGTGCCCGGCCGCGCTGGGCGCTGAGCTCCATGTCGCCGAGGAACACACGACCGGCGGTCACGGGCACGAACCCGGCGGCCGCTTTTGCGACCGTCGACTTCCCCGACCCCGACTCGCCGACCAGGCCGAGGGTGCCGCCCGGAGGCACCTCGAGATCGACACCGCGAACCGCGTCGAACCAGCCGCGACCGGCGCGGAAGCGGACGGTGACATCGTCGAGACGGAGCATCAGGCCGGCACCTCGACATCGGAGGAGTCGGCACGGTCATCCGCTGCCAGCACGCATGCCACCCGATGACCCGTGCCGACCGACACGAGCGAGACGGGTTCTGCGCAACGGTCGCTGACATGCGGACAGCGCGGCGCGAACGGACAGCCGGGCGGGTACATCGCCGGATCGGGCGGATTGCCCGGGATCGCCGCCAGATGCTGCACCGTGTCGAGCGTGGGCGAGGCCGCCAGGAGGGCCCGGGTGTACGGGTGCTGGGGTTCGGCCAGCTGATCGGCGGGCAACTCCTCGACGATGGTTCCGCCGTACATCACGAGCACACGGTCGCACAGCTCGGACACCACGGCGAGATCGTGGGAGATGAACACGATGGAGCTCCCGTCCTGACGGTTGAGATGGCGCAGCAGCGCCAGCACCTCGTCCTGGACGGTCACGTCGAGCGCCGTGGTGGGCTCGTCGGCGATCAGCAGATCAGGGTGGTTGATCATCCCGGTGGCGATCACGACGCGCTGGCGCATCCCCCCGGAGAACTCGTGCGGGAACTGGCCGACCCGGAGCTCCGGCGCAGCCACGCGGACCTCTCCCAGCCGCTCGACGGCCAGCGCCTGGGCCTCGGACCGGCCGAGGCCGCGGTGCACACGCGCGGACTCAGAGATCTGACGACCGACACGCATTGCCGGGTTCAGCGAGGTCATGGCATCTTGGAACACGACCCCGATGCGTTGCGCCATCCACCGCCGACGCGACGCCGCATCGGCCGGCTCGCCCTCCGCCGGGGCCACCATCGTCCATCGGTCCGCTCGAACCCGCGCGTTGGGTGGCAGCAACTCGGCGATCGCCATCGAAGTGACGCTCTTGCCGCTCCCCGACTCGCCGACGATCCCGACGATCTCGCCACGGCGCACGGTCAGATCGACCCCACGGACCGGTGTCACCTCACCCATCGGGGTGGCGAACGAGACCGACAGGCCACGGACGTCGAGCACGATGTCATCGTCACCGGTGACCGCCTCGGGCCGAGCGCTCGGGCCCGTCGCGGCGATCACGGCGCGCCGGTTCGCCCGGCGGCCGATCGCGTCGGCGAGATAGGCGATCGATGCCCCGGTGACGGTGATGAACGCCGCTGGGCCGAGGGCAGCCCACGGCGCGCTGTAGATGCGCGAGAGTCCGGCCGCGAGCACGGTTCCCCAGTCGAAGTCGGGGGCTTGCACGCCGAGTTGGAGGAACGAGAGCGCCGAGACGGCGATGAGGGCGAGCGCGGTCGCGGAGGCAGCTGCGGTCACCATCGTCTCGGCGAGGTTCGGGACGACCTCGCGGAACAGGATCTTCGGGCGTCGCAGTCCGAGCTGTTCGGCAGCCCGGACGAAGTCACGCTCCACGATCGAGGCCGACATCGATTGCGCGAGGCGGGCCAGACCCGGGATCAGCGCCAGACCGATGCCGATCGTGGCAGCGCTGCCGCTCGAGCCGAGCACGGCCGTCACGAAGATGGCGGTGAGCAGCGCCGGGAACGCCAAGCTGGTCTCGAGCACCCGCTGCGCGAGCGACTGGAGCCGTGGCCGGCCACGCTGGAGGGAGATGGCCACCCCGAGGACGGTGCCGACCGCGGCGGCGCCCAGACCGCTGAGCAGCGCCCGGAGCAAGGTCGGTCCGGCTGAGACCACGGTGCGGGCGAAGACGTCACGGCCGAGCTGATCGGTGCCGAATGGCTGCGCGAGTGATGGCCCCAGCTCGGCGTTCAGGACGTCGGGGTTCCGGGCCGCGTCGCCGAACAGCGGCTCCCCGAAGATCGCGGCGAACAGGATCAGCACGAGCACGATCAGCGCTGCGATCGACGGGACCGATCTGAAGGTCCCGAGCAGGTTCCGCATCACACGCCGTCCTGGAGTCGTCGGGGGTCGAGGGCGGCGAGCACCAGATCGATGATCGTGTTGAGCAGGACCACCGCGATGCCGAGCACCAGTACGATCCCCTGGATCGTCGGGTAGTCGCTCGCCCGCACGGCAGTGATCAGTGCCGTCCCGAGACCCGGCCACGCGAAGACGGTCTCGACCACGACCGCCCCACCGAGCAGGCTCCCGAGGATCACCCCACCCATGGTGAGCGCCGAGGTCAAGACGTTGGGTACCACGTGCCGGGCAACGAGCACGATCGTGGGCAGACGCTTGCTGCGACCCGTGCGGACGAAGTCCTGGGAGAACGCCTCGAACGTCTCGAGGCGCACGATCCGTGCCAGCGTCGCGGCGGGCCGAACGGCAACGGCGACCGCCGGCAGGATCAGGGATCTCAGCCCGGCGTCGGCACCGGCGACGGGCAACCACCCGAGCCAGATGCCGAACACCAGCACGAGCACCGTGGCGAGCACGTACTCGGGCACCGAGCCGAGCAGACCGGTGCTGACGGTGAAGCTGTTGTCGAGGCCCCGTCGCCGGCCGGTGACGGTCATCACGCCGACCGTCACTCCACCCACCATGGCGGTGAGCAGCACGAGCGCGGTTCCTGCACCGGCCAGCAGCATGCTGCGCCCGAGGCGCTCACCGATCAACTGGGCGACGGAGAAGTCGCTCACCAGCGACGTGCCGAGATCGAAGCGGACGACACCACCGACATAGTTCACGAGTTGGGAGAGCACCGGTTCGTCGAGCCCGAGACGCTCGCGCACCATTTCGTACGCGTCGGGGGTCGCGGTGTCGCCGAGCAGTCGGGCTGCGGGGTCACCGGGGATCAGCCGCACGAGGAAGAAGGTCGCGACGATCAAGATGAACGCGATCACCAGCAGGCTCGCCGCCCGCCGGGCGATGAACCTGGCCCATCGGCGCAGACCGACCGCCCGGGGTGCCCCAGCCCGGACGTCGCCGACCGACACCCGGGGTTCCCCGACCGCCACGCTCACTGCGACCTCACCATGCTCGTCACGCCGGGAACGGCCCGGCGGCCGGTGTTGACGGTGATGCTCATCGCATCCCTCCAAGAAGAGCGAACCTCGTCGGACGGTGGTGGTGGACGCCACGAGGCGCCCACCACCACCGCTCGCGGGCCGAAGCGGGCCGGCAAGGGGGCACGGCCTGGCTCATCTGCCCGATCGGTGAGGCTCAGGGCCCGACGACCTGCATGGTGGTCGGCACCGGCCGGTTGAGGGAGACGTCGAACCGGACCCCGTTGCCCACGTACACGGTGTTGGTCGTCACGAACGGCACGAGATCATGGGATGCGAGCAACGCCTCTTCGAAGTCCGAGGCCGCCGCGCACTGCGCCTCGACGCCCTCGGCCGTGGACCAACGGCCGATCGCCGCATTGGCATCGGCATTGTCGATCGACGCGAAGTTGGCGCCGCCCTCGGCGGGGCTCGGCCCGCCCGCACGCCCCATGTAGAACCGCGTCGTCGGGTTCCAGCGGGCCCCCCACAGGGTCACGTCGAACGCGGGCTCGACGAAGACCGCCTGGGTGAACCCTGCGGCATCGAAGATCTGGAGGTCGACATCCGCACCGGCCGCCTCGAGCAGCGCCGCGATGAGTTCGGCGGAGGTACCGACCAGGTCGATCCCGACGATCGTCAGCGAGACCCCCTGCAGGGCACCGTTGTCGGCGGGCACCTCGTACACCCCATCGGGGTTGTGACACGCCTGACCTGGTGGCAGCACCACGTCGAGCGGTTGCCCGAGCGGGCCGGCGGTCACCTGTGCCATCCCGGCACGATCGACGGCGGCCGCAATGGCTGCTCGAACGGCCGGATCGGCCCCCGGGCGACCCTCGGCCTGATTGGGGACGACGTACCAGGTCAGCGACGGGTACCGGGTCCGGTAGAACTCGTCGACGTCAACCCGGTCGAGGTTGGCGGGGGTCACGAACGAGGCTGCCGTGACCTGGCCGGACACCACCAGGTTCGCCTTGGTGGTCTCGTCGTCGACGACCTGGGCGACGACCCGCACCGGGGCACCTGGGTAGTCCGTGGTGGCGCCGTCGCGACCCCATGCGTATCCCTCGTGCCGGACCAGTTCGACCCGGTCGCCCGGGCGCACCGACTCGAGCACGAACGGCCCGGTCCCGTACGACGTGGCGTTGAAGTCCTCGGCATCGAGGCCCGCCGGGCAGACCACGCCGTACTGCGGCTGGACCAGGCTGAAGAGCGCGTCCGGGTTGTCGGCCGTCGGGACGATCACCACCGTGCGGTCGGCATCATCGGCCTCCACGGTGAAATCGGCGCCGAGATCGGGGATGACCGTGGGCTGGGCACCGAGGTCACGGAGTCGCTCGTAGCTGTCCTTCACCATGGTGGCCGTGAGTTCGGTCCCGTCGTGGCAGAGAATCCCGTCGCGCAGGACGAACGACAACTGGCCGTCCTCGAAACCGAACTCCTCGGCCAACTGCCCGGCCAAGCTGCCGTCCGGCTGCAGCCCGACGAGCGTGTCGTAGGCCA
>SKRR01000316.1 GCA_007118345.1 Microthrixaceae bacterium
CACCTCGACCGCTGAGGGCGTCGGTCGCGTCGAGGGGCTGGTGCTCGACGTGGACGGTGGTGCCATCGCCGCGATCGTCGTCGGCGGCTGTGTCGTGAGCTGGAAAGACGCCGAGGGGGTCGGGAGCGATGCGGTCACGCTGCGCTCGTCGGATCTGCTGTCCCGACCCGACAGCGATGCAACTCGGTCCGCGGTGGCCGGAAGCAACGACCCGGTCTCGAAGCGTGTGATCACCGAGGACGGGTTCGAGCTCGGCACCGTCGTCGACATCGAGTTCGACCCCCACAGCGGTGCCATCGACCGACTCGTGCTCGACGGCGGCGAGGTCGGGGGTGGAGGGCTGCTCGGTATCGGGTCGTTCGCGGTCGTCGTCGCGTCGGACGGCGGGCCGGAGCTCCGGGAGCGAGGTCAGGGCCCGTCCGGTGGCCAGCTGCAGGCCATGACCAGATCCGAGCTCTACGACCTCGCCACCGAGCGCGAGGTCGTCGGCAGGTCCCGGATGAACAAGTCGGAGCTGATCGAAGCGCTGTCCGAAACCGAGTCCGGTCGCTGACCGATCGGCTCGGGTCGAACCCGGTCGAGCCGGTTGAGCGATGATGGCGACACGATCGGTTCGATCCGGGAGCGTGCGACATGGCCTATCGAGTGGTGCAGTGGGCAAGCGGCGGAGTGGGTCGTGCCGCGATCGAGGGGGTGCTCGCCCACCCCGAACTGGAACTCGTCGGCTGCTGGGTCCACTCGGCCGACAAGGAGGGTGTCGACGTGGGCGAGCTGATCGGGATCGGCCCGATCGGCGTGGCGGCCACCCGGGACGCAGGGTCACTCCTGGCGCTCCAGCCGGACTGCGTCATCTACAGCCCCTTGATGCCCGACGGCGATGAGCTTCGTCGCATCCTCGGCGCCGGCGTCCGGGTCGTGACTCCCCTCGGCTGGTTCCACCCGCCGTCACCGGAGCGTGAGGAGCTCGACGCACTCTGTCGGTCTGCCGGCAGCGTCCTGCACGGAACCGGCATCCACCCGGGTGGGATCACCGAGCGCCTCCCGCTGGTGATCTCGGCGTTGTCGGGATCCATCACCCATGTGCGGGCCGAGGAGTTCTCCGACATCCGCACCTACGACGCGCCCGACGTGATCCGCGACTGGATGCTCTTCGGCACCACCCCCGACGAGGCGCGGACCAGCATCATGCCCGCAGTGCTCGGTGACGGGTTCGGCCAGTCGGTGCGGATGGTCGCGGAGGAGCTCGGTGTCTCGCTCGACCCCGAACTGCGCAGCACCCATCAGGTCGCCGTCGCCACGGCCCCCGTCGAGTCACCGATCGGCCCGATTCCCACGGGACGGGTGGCGGCGCAGCGCTTCCGCTGGGAGGGAACGGTGGACGGCGAACCGGTCGTGACCGCCGCGGTGAACTGGTTCATGGGCGACGCCGACCTCGACCCGGCATGGACCTTCGGGCCCGAGGGGGAGCGCTTCGAGATCGAGGTCACGGGCGACCCGACCACGCTCACGACCTTCCACGGCCTGCATCCCGTGAGCATCGAGGCGGGTCTGCGGCGCAACCCGGGGATTGTCGCCACGGCGATGCACTGCGTCAACGCGGTGCCGTACGTGTGCGCCGCGGCGCCCGGGCTGCGCACCTACCTCGATCTGCCGCCGGTCGCCGGTCGCGCGGCACGGGAGCTGCTGAGGCCGCTGACCTGAACCCTCAGTCGTGTGCCGGGACGGGCGAGCGCAGGTTCGAGCGGACGAACGGGGTGAAGAGCTCGGACCACAGGGCGTGACCCTCCTCGTTGGGGTGGAAGAGGTCCTCCGCGAAGATGGAGCGACCCGCAGCGCGGAAGTACGGATCGGACAGCTGTCGCACCGGGACGCGGACGACCTCCGGCTGCTTCGCGACGGCGGCGCGGTGCAGGCGGTCGATGAGCAGACTTCGTCGAGCGAGCAACGGCCGGAGCGCGCGCGGCACCCGAGGGATCATCGACAGGTCGCCGACGCCGAGGGTGACCACCGGGGCGACCGCGCTCAGTTGCTCGACGACCGAGCGCATCCGGCGGGCGAAGGTCCGCGCCGGGGTTGCGTGGATCGCGTCGTTCGCGCCCACGGCGATGACGAAGAGGTCCGTCGTACCGGTCAGCGCCACCGGGACCTGGTGGGTGAGGACGTCGCCGACCCGGGATCCTCCCCGCGCGTGGCTGACCAGCTCGATGTCGTGGGCCAGCCGGTCGGCGAGTCGGGCGATCCAGATCCGAGCACCGTCGGTCAGGCCGGGGCCGGTGAGCGAACTGTCGCCGAGCACCCGGATGCAGGACCGGGGGCCGGTCGGGTTCCCGTAGCGGCCCGAGGCGTCGAGGTCGTCGAAGTGGGGCAGCGGAGCGTTCGCAGCGCGCCGCACCTCGACGAACAGCCCCCCTGCCGTGGCGGCGGCGATGCCCGGCACGGCCAACGAAATCCCCCGATGCATGAGATGAGCGTCCGCGGGACTGGCGGCGCCGTCAATGGGTGAGTCCTCCCGGTCCACCGCGTCCGGCCGTCGAGACCCGGGGGGTTGCTACCGTGCGGACATGGATCGTGACATGGTGGCCGCCGGGGTCACGCAGGTCGCCGTCGGCGCGATGTCGGGGTGGGGGCTCGCGGCGCTGGTCGGTGTTCCCGGGCTCGGCGAACGACTGGGCGTGGTCGACCCGGTCCGCCTCCGCCAGGCGCACCTGGACGTGCTCATCATGGGTGGCCTCGTGACCGCCGCAGGGCTGGTCGACGATGCACCGTCCTGGGCGAAGCGGGCGACGAAGGTCGGTGCCTGGACCAATCCGTTGCTGTTCGTGCCCTTGGCGTTCCGGCCCGACGCGGCCCGATCGAAGATGTACACCGCTGCGAGTGCGACCAGCTTCACGGTGACCTGCGCCGGGTGGGTGGGCCTGGCACTCACGGCTCGTCGCGCTGCTCGTCGCTGATTCGCCGGCCCGCCGTCGGCAGGTTCGGCAGGTTGCGAGATGCATCGGATCCACGAGGGCGACGAACCTGACTGCACGAATCGGGACGTTCGGCAGTGTCGCCGGCATCGAGGGAGTGCGAGCATGGGGACATGACGCAGGTACCGCTCGAGCGGGTGACGATCCACGGCCACGAGGTCAGCTACCGCCATGGGGGCGACGGGCCCGCCGTGCTGTTGATCCACGGAATGGCCGGGTCGTCACGGACCTGGAAGGACGTCACCGAACAGCTCGTCGTCGATCACACCGTGATCGCGCCGGATCTCCTCGGCCACGGCGAGTCGGCGAAGCCGATGGGTGACTACTCTCTGGGGGCCTTCGCCAGTGGCGTGCGCGACCTGCTGAGCGTGGTCGGGGTGGACCGGGTGACCGTCGTCGGGCAGTCGCTCGGTGGTGGCGTCGC
>SKRR01000040.1 GCA_007118345.1 Microthrixaceae bacterium
AGTTGCTCGATCTCCGAGCGGAACTGGTCGATTCGGGAGTCATTGTCGTTCACAGGGGTCACCCACCAAGGTATGCAGCGGACAGTTCTTCTTCGACCTCGGCCGGGGTTCCGACCCGGCGCACGAGCCCGTTCACCATGATCGCGGCGACATCGGCGACGCCGAGCACCGTCCTGGCGAACTGCTCGACCACGAGGATGGACGTCCCCGAAGCGGCGATCTGACCGACCACACCGTAGAGCTCCTCGACGACGAGGGGCGCCAGGCCCATCGACAGCTCGTCGAGCAGCAGCACGGCAGGATCGGCGGCGAGCCCACGGGCCATGGCGAGCATCTGCTGCTCGCCACCCGAGAGCGTCCCGGCCAGCTGCGAGCGGCGCTCGGCCAGACGGGGGAAACGTTCGTACGCGATCGACTCGACGTGGCCCATGGTCACACCGGCGTAGGTCGCCATCAGCAGGTTCTCGCGCACCGTGAGGTTGGGGAAGATGCCCTTTCCCTCCGGGATCGTCGTGACCCCTGCGCGGGCGAGCTCCTCGGCCTTCACGCCGGTCACGTCCCGACCTGCGAGCAGCACCGACCCGGCTGTCGGGGACAGCAGACCGCACGCCACCTTCAGTGCCGTGCTCTTGCCCGCCCCGTTCGGTCCGAGCAGGGCCACCACCGATCCCGGTGGCACCGACAGGTCGACACCATGGAGCACCTCGATGGTGCCGTACGCGGCACGGACACCCCGCAGTTCGAGCAGCGGTTCGTTGTCACCCAGCGCGCTCACGAGGCTGGCCCGTCGCCGACAGGAGACGTACCCAGGTACGCAGCGAGCACGGCCTCGTTCGAACGGACCTCCTCAGGGGTGCCACTGGCGATCACCTGGCCGAAGTCGAGCACCGACAACTGTTCGCACACCCGCATCACCAGCGACACGTCGTGCTCGACGAGCAGGATCCCCAGACCGTTCGAGGCGAGCACGCCGAGAAGGTCACCGAACGCCACGGTCTCGTGGTCGTCGAGGCCGGAAGCCGGCTCGTCGAGCAGCAGCACCGAGGGGCGCGCGGCGAGTGCACGGCCGAGCTCGACGAGGCGGGCGTGACCGGTGGGCAACGCACCGACGAGCTCGTCGGCGAGGTGGGTCAACTCGAGGCGCTCGAGGATCAGGTCGATCTCCTCGGCGGGGTCGGGGTCGCCGCCACCGGCGAGGTACTGCGGCAGCGCCGCCTTGCGGCGCGACCAGCTGCGACGGATCTCCAGCCCGACCTGCACGTTCTCGCGCACGGTCAACGAGCCGAACACCTCGAGTCGCTGGAACGTGCGACCGATCCCGAGCCGTGCCCGCTGGTGGGTGCCGTACTTGGAGATGTCGGTGCCGTCGAGCAGCACGCGTCCGGCCGACGGCTGCACCACTCCGCAGATGACGTTGAACGTCGTGGTCTTGCCCGCGCCGTTGGGACCGATGAGGCCACTCACCCGGCCACCCTCGACGCGCATGGAGCACTCGCTCACCGCGAGGTGGCCGCCGAACCGGACCGACAGGGCGTCGAGCTCGAGGACGCTCACGAGCTGACCTTCGGGCGACCGAACGACGCGAGCAGCTCCTCGTCGAGGCCGAGCTCGCGACCTGCATCGAGCGCGTCGGCCTTCGTGAGGGGCCGGTCGATCCCGACCAGGTCGGGTGACGGCGGCGGCGTGGCGGCACCCGGCCGCATCGAGGGCAGCGCACCGTGCACCACCATGGTGATCCGAGCGTTCACGATGGTGTACGCCAGGATCGCCAGGACTCTCATCCCGTTGGACTCGATGGCGGTCGACCAGGGGATTCCGAGCACCAGCACCATCGTGGCCGCCATCCACGCAGCGGTCCCGGCCCGTCGCCCGCCGATCATGTCGCGGGGGGCGAGCAGCAGCGGCACCAGCGGCAGGACCGTGAAGTAGAAGACCACGATGCCGGCCACGAGCGTCCATCCCGTGATGGTCTCGGTCCACGCAAGGAACCACATGGCCGCACCGCCCACACCGGCGAGCGCCATCGTGCGCGGTGACATCTTCACCGCCTCGAACGCCTTGGCGATCTGTGGCGCAGCGCCGTCGGGGTCGCGTCCGAGGCTGATGCCGATGAACCCGGGTGCGAACTTGAGGATGTCGGTGACCGACACGGAGAAGAACGCGTAGACGCCGATGGCGTTCGCGGCGAAGAGGCTGGCGAAGATCGGGAACGCACCGAGCAGCAATCCACCGAAGAACGCACCCGACACCGCCCCGATGCCACCGACGACGGCGATCATCGTGATCGAGAGCGAGCCCGGCAGTGCGAGGCTGTCGGCGAGGAAGGTCCGCCCGGCGACCGCGCCGGCAGCACCGGCGATGGCCGCCGACAACGCGAACACACCGACCTTGGTGGTGGTCAGGTTGAGACCGAGGGTGGCGCACGCGATCGGTGAGTCCTTCATGGCGGTGAGGCGCCGGCCCCACGCACTTCGCCGCAGGACGATCAACAGGTTGCCGATCACCGCGAACACGATGGCGAACAACAACAGCTGCTGGTAGTCGCTGTCGATGCGGAACGGACCGAGCTCGAGTCGCGGCACCTGCCGGTTGGCGCCGGGCATGAAGCTCGCCTGGTTGAAGACCATCACCGAGCAGAACAGCGCGAAGGCGGCGGTGCCGAGCGCCAGGTAGATGCCCGAGAGTCGCAGCGCCGGGAACGCGACGAGCGCGCCGATCGTGGCGCACAGCGCGACCGATGCGAACACCGCCCAGATCTCTCCGTTGGCTCCCCAGGTGGCCATGGCAATGGCACCGATGCCGGTGAAACTCAGCTGGGCCAGTGAGATCTGGCCCGCATACCCCGTCAGCGGGACGAGCGACAGCACCACCACCGCGTAGAAGAAGCCGGTCAGCAGCAGGTTGAGGTCGGGCCCCTGGATCAGCGTGCCCAACGCGGCGACCACGACAACGAAGACCACACCGCCGACGAGCGCGAAGCGCTGGCTGGGTGGCCGACCGGGCGTGGCCGCGCGGGTGGAGCCGGCGGCCTTGAGGCGGTCCTGGGGCTGGATGATCATGACCGCGAACAACATGAGCGGCGGCAGTGCTTGGGCGACCGAGCGCAGGCTGATCGGACCGGCCATGGTGTCCTGGGGCAGGTAGCCGATGACGTAGGACTGGGCGAGCCCGAGGATCACCGCCCCGAGGAAGACCCCGGGCAGCGAGCGCAGACGCCCCACCACCGCCACCGCATAGGCGTTGATGAACAACAGCGTGAGCGTCGTGGCGCTGAGGGTCTGCTCGGCGGACAGCAGCACACCGGCGATGGCTGCCATGCCGGCGCCGAGCGCCCACGCCGTCATCGAGATCCGTCCGGGACGGCCACCGTTGAGCATCATCAACGAGCGGTCA
>SKRR01000330.1 GCA_007118345.1 Microthrixaceae bacterium
GAGGGCGGAGCCGTGTACCAGGCGATCGCCGCGGCGGTCGGGTCGCACCTGGATCGCGCGGTGCCCGACGAGGAGCTGTCGCGCTGGACGGGCGCCGAGAAGCGCGAGGCGATCGCCGGGCTGCTGCGGTCCCTAGACGGCGCCGCGCCCGACGAGGTCGTCGACGAGCTCTTCGCCGACTTCTCGGCACGACTCGACGACGCCTACCTCGCTGAGCCGCCCTCGCCGATCCCCGGCGTGGCCGACCTGTTCTCGACCCTGCGCCGCTCCGGGATCAAGGTCGCCCTCACCACCGGGTTCACCGACCGTGTCGCCCGGGGGATCATCGACGGACTCGGATGGGCGGTCGGAACCGACGTCGACGCGACGGTCACCGCCGAACAGGTCGGTGCGGGCCGCCCGAGCCCGCTGATGATCCAGCGCGCCATGGAACTGACCGAGACCACCGACCCCGACGAGGTGGTCGTGGTCGGCGACACCCTGCGGGACCTCCAGGCCGGGGTGAACGCGGGAGCTCGTGCGGTGGTGGGGGTCCTCACGGGTGCTCAGCCGGAGCGCGTCCTCGCGGGGGTACCCGGCGCGCACGTTCTCCGGAGCGCGATCGAGCTGCCCGAGCTGATCGCCACCCTCGACGCAGCGGACCCGTCGACCCAGAACTCGTGAGGCCAGCGGTTCGTCGAGGTGAGCTGCTGCTCGGCCGCCACTGCAGGTGACGACCCGACCGGGGTCCCGGTCAACTGCGACGCTGGGGGAGCGACCGTTTGGCGATCAGCAGGCAGATGTCGTCGACGGTGGAGTCCTGCGCCAGGCTCTGCTCGAGCACGTGCTCGGCGAGCTCCGGCGGCGACAGGTCGACCTGTCCCAGCACGTCCTTCAGCCGCCGCAAGCTGTCGTCCAGCGTGCCGCTCCGACGTTCGATGAGCCCGTCGGTGTAGAGCACCAGCGTGTCGCCCGGCGCGAGGTTCGCGCGCCCCGCCGAATAGGTCGAGGTGCCGGACGCCCCCAGGATGGTCCCCCGAGGTGAGGACAGCTCCTCGACCGTGCCGTCGCTCCGGCGGAGCATCGGAGGAAGGTGACCACCGAGGACGAACTCCAACTCTCCGGTGGCGGAGTCCACAGCCACCAGATATGCCGTTGCCACATCCGTGCCGAACAGCACACGGTTCGTGTGCGCCATGGTGGCGGCCAGATCATGACCAGCGATGACCAACGCTCGGATCGTGTTACGCGCTGCGTCCATGACCCTGACCGCCGGCAGCCCGTGACCGACCCCGTCGCCGACGGTCAACACGACGCGTCCGTCATGCTCGAAGCAGTCGTACCAGTCGCCACCGACGCGATCCAGCGACCCGGCAGGCCGGTACTGGGCGTCGACCTCGAAGCCCTCGGGGACGCTGAGTTGCGGCAGCAGGAGGTGCTGCAACTCGTCGAGCACTGCACCCTGCGCCTCGATGCGCTCCTCGAGGGCAGCGGCCACTGACCGCGCCAGGCGGTTCCGTTCGGTGACGTCGATCAGCGCGATGCCAGCACCGCTGATGTGGTCGTCGTCGGTGCGCACGGGGTACACGTGGACGACCGCGTCCACCTTCGCTCCCGCAGCGTCGATCCCGTTGAGCTCCTCGGAGAGGACGGGTTCACCGGTCCGCAGGACCGTGTCGATCCAACCGGCCAGTGCGGGACCCGCCGGGGCAGGAACGATCTCCTCGACCCGTCGCCCGAGGTGCTCGGGCACCTCCACCGGGTCGAGGTCGGAGAGGGCCTCGTTGAGTCGGACGAAGCAGCCCTGGTCGTCGACCAGGGCCAAGCCGACCGGCGTCGACAGCACGACGGCCTCGAGCAGCTGCGCGGTCGCCGCCAGTTCGTCCTCGAGTCGCTTGCGGTCCGAGACATCCATCACCACCATGGCGACCCCGGTGGTCGACCCGGCCGTGTTCACCACGGGGAAGAAGCTGGCCAACCCGTGCCGGCGCGACGGGTGCTCGCCACCGGTCGCACCGAAGGTCTCGACGTCCCGTACCGGCTGCCCACCCTCGACCACACTGCTCAGCAGCGGCTCGAGGTCGCCCCTCATCGACGGCAGCACGTCGAAGATGTGGCGATCGCGGTGGTCACCGACAGCGAGACCGTTGAGCTCCGCCATCGACTCGTTGACGTGCAGGTAGCGCAACTCACGGTCGAGCACTGCGAACCCGACGGGCGCGGACTCGAGCAGCGTGGTGATGATCGTCGCCTCGGTCTCGACCAGATCGTGGAGGCGCTCACGGTCCGACAGGTCGAGCACCATCGAGAACCACCTGAACGGCTCCACGGACAGGCCGCAGCCCGTGACGAGCACCGGAACCACGTGCCCGTCGGCGTGGATGTACTCCTTGATCAGGGTGGCTCCCCCACCGCTGCGGACCGCCTCCACCCTGCGGTCGCCCGAGAGGAGCTGCTCGCTCGGGGTGAGCTCCCGCCAGCTGAGCCCGCCCTCGACGTCACCCCGCCGGCGTCCGACGATTCGCAGGAACTCGTCGTTCGCGTCCTCGATCGTGTCCCCCTCCCCGAACAGGACCCCGACGGCATCGGACGCGTAGAGGGCATCGACGACCGTGGCGGATTCCTCGAGCTGTGCCCGGTACAGCGCCTGTCCGGTGAGGGTCGCCAGGGCTGCGAGCAGCCGACGGTTCGCAGGTTCGACCGGACCCGGGGCCCTCCACGCGACCGCGAGCACCCCCAGCACGGATCCGCCGGCCACGATCGGAACGGCGATCGACGTCCCTTCACCGGGGGCCCATGGTTCCTGCCCTGCGAACCACTTGCGATGTTCCGACGGCGAGCTGCACGCGACGACCTCGCCCGCAGCTGCCCGGCCCAGCGCTCCGTCACCACGCGACGCCCGGTCACCGACCTGCTCGACGAACCCGGCCGGGCCGTCCGAGGCGACGACCCGGAGGGTGTCGCCTTGGACGGTCGCCACGAGCCCACAGGCTGCGGAGCAACCGTCGACTGCCTGCTGCAGGACCTCGGCGGCCAATTCCTGTTCCGACGACGCGGCGACCGTGCTCTCGACCGCATCGGCGAGCTGCTCCGCCCTGGTCGGCTCCGGCACCGGACGACTGGGCGGGGTGGCTGGGCTCCGTCTCACCTCGAGCACTCAAGTACAGGGGGAACTCACGCACAAGGGCCGAAGGTCCGCGCCGTCGCGCTCATGGACACCGGTCGCGTCGAGAAGTGTCGGACCGCGGGTGCTCAGGTGGCGAGCGATCCGCCGTAGATCTGCCAGGCCAGCGCCGACTTCGCGCCGAGGCTGAGCACCAGGTACGCCTTCTCGCCGAAGGCGTAGTCCGACCAACGCCACACCCCGCGGTACTGGAGCCACTGGTTCAGTCCGAAGCTGAAGAAGAA
>SKRR01000329.1 GCA_007118345.1 Microthrixaceae bacterium
GCACGACGCACGAGGGTGTTCTTGTACACCCGGTACTCGCCACCGGCCTCACGCATCGAAGTGCGCAGTTCGGCCAGATCGCGGACGGACAGTCCCCGGTACTCCGTGAACAACGCTGCGTCGGACTCCGTGAACTTCTCACGGACCTCGTCCACCACTGCGACCTTCTCCGGTCTGGGGTTCTCCATCGACACCTCCTCTCTTCGGTTCGGGAGCATCGGAGCGTCGCTCAGCGGACGCCCCGGGCTCGACCGTGAACCGGCCGGGTGTCGGGTATCCACCTGCCCAGGCGGGCCGCAAGGGCCCTTTCATCCCGTCCCGGCGAGCCGGGACGAGTCACCGTGGGGTCTTCGGCGAAGCACAGATCCTCGGTTGTACTGACCGGTCGATGCTACGCGGTCGACCGCCGCCGACGCCAACGTGAGCTCACCCGGCAACGCCAGCCGGCCCGCCCGCCGCCGGACAGCCAGGCCCCTCGCTGCCGGCCGGATACTCCTCGAGCGCCACCAGCCCCTCCGACCACGCCTCGCGGATCGGCTCCACGATGCGCCAGAGCTCCTCGGCCTCCTCGGCGCCCACCGACAAGGTCGACGATCCCGACAGCAACTGCGACAGCACGCTCGCGTACGCCGACACCTCGTCGGGTTCGAAGTCGAGCTCCAGATCTCGCACTCGGACCCCGAACGGGTCGCCACCGCCGTTGAGCGCGATGCTGAGCGTGAGGTGATCGGGGTCGATGTCGAAGGTCAGGCGACTCGGAGGTGGCGTCGGATCCTGGTGGTCACGTCGACAGAAGACCGGGTCCTCGACGTCGCGGAAGGTGACCCGGACATGACGCACGTCCGCAGCGAGCGCCTTGCCGGTGCGGATCACGAAGGGGACGTCGCGCCAGCGGTCGTCGTCGATCATCAGATGAACTGCGGCGAACGTCTCGGTCCCGAGGCCCGGATCCACTTCGTCCTCGTGGACGTAGGCCGGAACATCGGAGCCGTCGACCCGCCCCGCCCCGTAGCGTCCGCGCCGTGTCCGTTCCGGCGCGTCGGCGTTGTCGGGACCGCGCACCCGGCGCAACAGCTCGAGCTTGGACCGCGACAGCGACCGAGCGTCCAGCGTCTCCGGGGGCTCCATGGCCACGAGGCACATCAGCTGCAGCAGGTGGTTCTGGATCATGTCGACGAGCGCGCCGGTGCCGTCGTAGTAGCCCGCCCGCCCCTCGAGCGCGAGGGTCTCGTCCCAGACGATCTCGACGCGCTCGATCGTCGAGCGATTCCAGGTGTCGGCGAACAGCCGGTTCGCGAAGCGCACACCGATCAGGTTCTGGGCCGTGCGGTGGCCGAGGAAGTGGTCGATGCGGAACACGTGGTCCTCGTCCACGTGGCGTGCCAGGAGCTCGTTGAGGGACCGGGCAGAGGACCGGTCGGTGCCGAAGGGCTTCTCGACGGCGAGCCTGAGCCGATCGCCCAACCCGATCGAGCCGAGCGCCTCGATGGCGTCGGCGAACACCGTCGGCGGCAGCGCCAGGTAGGCGATCACCGGTCCGGCGCCGTCGGGGTCCACCTCCCTCAGGGAGTCGGCGTCGGTGGCATCCGCGCTGGCCCAGTGGAGCCGCTCGAGCAGCTCCGCCCGGCCCCGGTGCGCCCCGGCGCCACCGTGACGTTCGATCCCGTCGCCGGCGAAGGAACGGAAGTGCTCGTCGGTCCAGTCGTCCCGGCCGGATCCGATAACGGAGAATCCGTCCTCGAGCCGTCCGCACGCCTCGAGCTCGGCGAGCGCCGGCAACAGATATCGCGCGGTCACATCGCCGGATCCCCCGAGGATGAGCAGTGTCGGTGCATCGGTCATCCCGGCTCCCTACCCCGCGCGGCACGACTCGCCACCCGGGGCCGCTGCCGGTGGAGGCGGCCGCCTACCGTGACGGCCATGCATGCGGTCGGGATCGACGTGGGATCGACGAACGTCAAGGTGGCCCTCATCGACGAGGAGGGCGCCCTGGTGGGTGCCGCCGGCCGACCGCTGAGCACGTCCACCGCCGGCGACCGGGTGGGCCAGGACGCCGACGAGCTGTGGGACTCGGTGCGCTCCGCCGTCCGCGAGGTCACCGCGGTGGCTCCGGCCGCCGCGAGCGACGTGGCGACCGTCGGTGTCTGCAGTCAGTATTCGTCGCTGGTGCCCGTCGACGCCGACGGCGGCGCGCTGGCACCGGTGAAGCTCTACCTCGACGGTCGTGGCGCCGGGCGGTGCTGGGAGATCCTCGAACGCCACCCCGAGGCGTTCGACACCTGGGTGCGACATCACGGGATCCCACCGGTCGGCGGTGGGCTGAGCCTGGCGCACCTGCTGCACTTCCAGCACGACGAGCCCGAGGTGCACGCCCGTACTGCGGCCCACCTCGAGGTGATGGACCTGGTGAACCTGCGTCTCACGGGCCGTGTGGCAGCGACCCAGTGCACGATGTTCGCGTCGCAGCTCGTGGACAACCGCTCCGTGAGCACCGCCGAGTACGACGGCGAGCTGCTCGAGCTGTCCGGTGTCGACGCCGCCACCCTGCCACCGCTGATCCCGCTCGACGGGGTGCACGGCCAACTGCTCGACGACGTCGCCGACGACCTCGGCCTGCCGGCCGGGGTCGAGGTGCGCGCCGGGATGAACGACACCCAGGCCGGCGCGTTCGCCACCGGCGCCCTGGCCGACCCCGGTCGCTGCGGGCTGATGATCGGCACCACGGCGGTACTCATCCAGTCGATGCCCGGCCCCGGCGCCGACCTGGATCGCGAGGTCCTGGCGATGCCGGCCCCACTGCGCGGCCGCTACGTCGTGATGGCCGAGAACGGCATCGCCGGACGGGCGGTCGAACGCGCACTCGAGCTGCTCTCTCCCGCCGGCCGCACGGGCGACGACCACTTCTCGGAGCTGACCGATGCGCTGGCCGCGACGGCACCCGGCGCCGGGGGCGTGCTGTTCCTGCCATGGCTGGCCGGGTCGATGTCGCCCGCGTCGGCATCCACCATGCGCGGCGGGTTCCTCGGCATGACGCTGAGCACCGAGCGCGCCGACCTGCTGCGAGCGACAGTCGAAGGAGTCGCCCGCAACCTCAGGTGGTTGCTGCCGGCGGTGCAGGACCTCTCGGGAACAACCGCCGTCGAGGTCGTGCTCGCCGGCGGCGCCGCCCGTGCCGCAGGGGTCCCACAGGTGCTCGCCGACGTGCTCGACCGCCCGGTTCGGGTGCTGGACCGCCCCGAGCTCGCTGCTGCGGCAGCGGTGGGGCGGGTCGCGCTCGCCCGCCGCCGCGGCGACGACCCGGCTGGGGGACCGCTGCACACCGGGGTGACACTGCAACCCGAGGCCGACGCGACGGCGGTGCACGACCAC
>SKRR01000180.1 GCA_007118345.1 Microthrixaceae bacterium
CGACCACCACACCGACGACCACCACCACACCGCCGACCGGCGCCGACCCGGAGCCGGTGAGCTTCCGGGCGAAGGGGCCGATCTCGAGCATCGGCGGCTGCGAGGTCTTCCCGCCGAACCACTACCGCAACGCCACGGGCGTCGAGCGGCTGCCCGTGCACCCGAAGTCGGGCCAGTGGCTGTCGGGCATCGGTGGGAGCGGCGCCGACATGCGGTTCCCCAAGGCTCGCACCTGGCTGGGCGCACGGACCGGCATGCCGATCAACATCGTCGACTCGCGCGAGGTCGGATTCTCGTCGGTCGAGATCAACTGGAACTGGTCGCCGCACTCCTACCGCGGGAAGTACCCGATCCCGCCGAACCCGAGGATCGAGGGGGATCCGAGCGTCGAGTGGGACAAGCACCTCATCATGCTGGACACCTTCGACTGCACCGCCTATGAGCTCATCGCCTACGAACCACTGGCGTACGCGCTCTTCGGCATCCACACCGCGCTCAACGGCTCGAAGTACTCACTCGACGGCGTCGAGCAGCCACCCGGGACGACGAACTCCCCGAACACACCGATGGTCGGGCAGTACGTGATGCTCGACGACGTGCGGGACCGCAGCGTCGACCACGTGCTCTCGTGGTGCACGAGCCTCACCGGCTCGGAGTACGTCTGGCCCGGGCGGGACAGCGACGGCACCCACGGCGCCGACGCGGTGCCGATGGGCGCCTGGATCCGGCTGAAGGACCACGTCGACCTGCAACGCTTCACCGGTGACGCCGCACCCGTCGCCCAGGCGCTGCGTCGGCACGGCGCGGTGCTCACCGACACCTGCGGACATCCCTTCGTGCTGTTCGGCGAGAACTCCGGCGAGTGGGACGACGCCCAGATGGACCAGCTGCGGACCCTCACGGCCGCCGATTTCGAGGTGGTCGACCCGAGCGGGATGATCGTCGACCCCGCCACCTTCGAGATCCGCTGACCCGGGCCCGCCACCCATGGCGCCGGTAGCGTGTGGCGCCATGGGTGAACGACGCTCTCTCGCACACCGGGCGGTGTCCGGACTGCTGCGACTGCCCGAGCCCGTGCTCGACCGCATGATCGGCGCGCCGCACGTCGAGATCGACGGGCGGGTGCTCGACCGGCGGCTCCAGGCGATGATCACCATCGGCGGGCGGCTCGGCATTGTCGAGGAGATCCTCGGCGAGGACGAGACCGCGGTGCAGGCCCGGCGCGACAGCCTGACCCGGTCGGCCGCGATCGGGATGCCGCTGCGGACGAACGTGCACGTCAGCGGACGGCGCATCCCCGGCCCGGCCGGTGGCATCCCGCTGCGGGTGTACCGCCGCTACGGGCTGGCCGAGGGCGCACCCGCGATCGTCTACCTGCACGGCGGCGGGTGGGTCGCGGGCGACCTCGACACCCACGACGGCTCGTGCCGGCTGCTCGCCGACGAGAGCGAGTGCGTGATCGTCTCGGTCGACTACCGCCTGGCGCCCGAGCATCCGTTCCCCGCAGCGGTCGACGACGCCGTGGCTGCGTACCGGTGGGTGCACGACCACGCCGCTGAGCTGTCCATCGAACCAGGGCGCGTCGGCGTGATGGGCGACAGCGCCGGCGGCAACCTGGCCGCGGTCATCGCGCAGGTCACCCGCGACACCGACGTGCCGCCACCGGTGGCACAGTGCCTCGTCTACCCGTCGACCGACGCCCACTTCCGTGAACCGTCCCACGAACTGTTCCGCGAGGGGTACTTCCTGACCCGGGCCTCGATGGAGTGGTTCCGGGCCCGGTACCTGCCCGACCGGTCCGACTGGGACTCGCCGCTGGCGTCGCCGATCGAGCAGCGCGACCTGTCGGGGGTGTGCCCGGCACTGGTGATCACCGCCGGGTTCGACCCGCTGCGCGACGAGGGCCGCAAGTACGCCGAGGCCATGACCGACGCAGGGGGAACGGTTCGGTACCGCTGCTACGACGACATGGTGCACGGGTTCTTCGGCATGGGTGTGCTGCCCAACGGCATCGCGATGGCATCGGAGATCGCGCTCGGCATGGCCGAGCTGATGCACGACACGCCCTGAGCCAAGCCGTCGCGCCACGTGCATCTCGATGCGCGACAGTGGGACGTCCAACCACTCGGCATCGCGATGTCCGGAACGACCGAGGTCCCGCTCGGCGGGCGTCGACGAGCCGCCCTACAATGAGAACACGTTCTAGTTCTGTGCCGTCGCCAGCGCGACGTCACGCCCGAGGGGGGCCGTGGGATGACCATGACGACCGAGGCCGACACCACGACGTCGGCCGACACCGACCGTTACACGATCATCTCGGCCGATTGTCACGCCGGCGGCAGCCACGAGATGTACCGCGAGTACCTCGACCCGCAGTACCGCGACGACTTCGACGCCTGGCGCGAGAAGTACAAGAACCCGTTCCGCGACCTCCAGGACGGTGGCCGGGTCCGCAACTGGGACGACGACCGACGCATCGGCGACCTCGAACAGGACGGCATCGTCGGCGAGGTGGTGTTCCCGAACACCGTGCCGCCGTTCTTCCCCAGCTTCGTGCTGTTCGCCCGCCCCCCGAAGCCCCACCAGTACGAGCACCGCCTGGCCGGCATCCGTGCCCACAACCGATGGATGGCCGACTTCTGTGCGCGCCACCCCGAGCGCCGCGCCGGCATCGGGCAGGTGTTCCTCAACGACGTCGACGACGCCATCGAGGACGTCCGCTGGATCAAGGACAACGGCCTGCGCGGCGGGATCCTGATCTCCGCCGTCCCGCCCGACGTCGACTACCTCCCACCGCTGTACGACCCGCGCTACGACCCGCTGTGGGCGGTGTGCGAGGAGCTCGAGGTGCCGGTCAACTCACACGGTGGCACCGGCCTGCCCGACTACGGCCCCTACCCCGCCGCGGCGCTGTTGTTCATCAGCGAGGTGCAGTTCTACTCCCAGCGGCCGTTCGTGCAGCTGCTGTTGTCGGGGGTGTTCGAGCGGTTCCCGAACCTGAAGTTCGTGATGACCGAGATGGGCTGCGCCTGGCTGCCGCCGCTGCTCGCCCAGATGGACCGCGTGCTCGGCCAGATCCGTGACACCGGCCGGGTGGGCGAGCTGCGCTTCGAACCCGAGCACGTGCTGCCACTGAGCGCGACGGACTACTTCCGCCGCAACTGCTGGATCGGCGCCAGCCAGCCGGGACCCGACGACGCCGCGGTGCGCGAGCAGGTCGGCATCGACCGGTTCATGTGGGGCAGCGACTACCCCCACAACGAGGGCACCTGGCCCCACACGCGTGAGGCGCTGCGCCAGCGCTTCTCCGAGGTCCCCGCCGAGGAGATGCGCCTGATGCTCGCCGCCAACG
>SKRR01000334.1 GCA_007118345.1 Microthrixaceae bacterium
GCCTCGAGCGCCTCGGCCAGTGCGGAGAACAGCGTGTCGACCGTGATGCCGCGATCGGCTGCGAGCGCCTGGAGCGCTTCCATCATCTCTGGGTTCATCAGGTGGCCTCGCTGTGGTTCGTTCGTTCGGAGTCGGTGGTCGGCTCGGATGCGCCGGCTGATCCCTGATCGGTGGATCCGCCACCGCCACCCGGCTTCGGTGGTGAGGTCCAGTCCACGTGCACCTGGGCCTTGGTGATGTCCTCGAGCCGGACGACCCGGTCATGGCCGTTCGGCTCGACACGGGTCACGGTGACCTCGCCCTCGCTGATCGCGGCCACCTCGCCGATGAACCGGCGATCGCCCTCGAGCCCCGGGCGGAGCTTGAACGACACCCGTTCGCCGATGGCCCCGGCGAAGTGTTCGCCGGTGCGCAATCGCCGTTCGAGTCCCGGGCTGCTCACTTCGAGCGTGTAGGACGCGTGGATCGGGTCGGCCTCGTCGAGCGCAGCGGAGATCGAGCGGGTGAGCGACGAGATGGTGCCGACGTCGAGCCCCCCCTCGCGGCGGAGCACGACACGGAGCGTGCCGCCGGCGAATTCGACGTCGTACAGCTCGACCGGAGCGGGCCAGGTCGGATCGTCGGGAAGGCCCTCGAGCACGCGCTGGACCACTTCGGTCACCCGTTGAACGGTCGCACTCATGGATCACCTCCTCGTCGGACGTCGGTCGCTTCCGGACTGCCGACGGGCAGCCCGGTGCCCGGCCCAAACAAAAGGCGTGGGCAGTGCCCACGCCTCCCGGAGAACCGGAACACCACGAGTATAGGTCGCCGTGGGCCAGAGGTGCAGCGGACGGAGGGCTCGGAGGTGGCCGGAACCTCAGTACGCGCGAGCGACGACCGCGACGTTGTCTGCGTCGTCGAGCCGCTCGGGAAGGCCACCGTCAGGTGTCTGGACGCACCGCACCGTCAGCGCGTCGCGGCCGAGCCGCTCCAGCGCTGCAGGGTCGAGCATCGCCCACGGAACCCGGGCGAACCCCTCGGTCGCCGCGGCGGCAGCCTCCTCGACGGTCGCGCATTCGACGGTGCGGGACTCCCGGAGGGCGAGCGCCTCGTCGTGCAGCGCCGACTGGATCACCTCCAGCAGCGCTGGGACGGTTCCGACCACCTCGTCGAGTCCGACGACGGACTTCTCGGCGCTGTCACGGCGCACGAGGGTCACCATGCCGTCGGCCAGGTCACGGGGGCCGACCTCGATCCGCAACGGTACGCCCTTGAGCTCCCAATCGGTGGCCCGCCGCCCGAACGGGGTCCCGACCCGGTCATCGATCCGGGCCCGCACACCGGCGCCGGCGAGCTCGTCGTGCAACCGCCGCGCCGCCTCGGTCACGGTGCCGTCGTCGTCCTTGACCACGAGCACCACCACCTGGAGCGCGGCGAGACGGGGGGGCACCCTCAGCCCGCGGTCGTCGCCGTGGGCCATGATGAGTCCGCCCATCATCCGGGTCGAGACCCCCCAGGACGTGGTCCAACAGAGTTGCTGCTCACCGGACTCGTCCTGGTACGTGATGTCGAACGCAGTCGCGAAGTTCTGCCCGAGCTCGTGGCTCGTTCCCATCTGCAGGGCCTTGCCGTCACCCATCATCGCTTCACAGGCCATCGTGTTGGTCGCACCGGCGAACCGTTCCTCGGGTGGCTTCACCCCGATGAGCACCGGAATGCCGAGCACCTCGACCATGAAGTCCCGGTACACGTCGTGGAGGATCCGGGCGGCGTACGCATGGCCGTCGGCCTCGGTGGCGTGTGCGCAATGGCCCTCCTGCCACAGGAACTCGGTGGTACGCAGGAACGTGCGGGGGCGCAGCTCCCATCGCACGACGTTCGCCCACTGGTTCAGCAGCAGCGGCAGATCGCGGTACGACTGGATCCACTTGGCCATGTACTCGCCGATCACCGTCTCGGAGGTCGGACGAACGACCACCGGCTCGTCGAGCTCCTTGCCGCCCGCCACGGTGACGACCGCCAGCTCGGGGCTGAACCCCTCGACGTGCTCGGCCTCCCGGGTCAGGTAGCTCTGGGGGATGAAGAGCGGGAAGTAGGCGTTCTCCGCTCCTGCGGCCTTGATCCGACGGTCGACCTCTTCGACCATTCGCTCCCAGATGGCGTAGGCGTACGGCCGGATGACCATCGTTCCCCGAACCGGACCACTCTCCGCCAGCTGGGCCTTGTTGAGCACGTCCTGGTACCAGCGGGGGAAGTCCTCTGCGCGAGGGGTGAGGATCGGTGCCTTGGCCATGGGCGGGGATCGTACCGGTGCAGTCGACGACGACCGCGACGACGTGTCCGCACCACGGTTCGACGGCGCGACGACGCACCTCGGTGTGGAGCTGCTCCGGGTCGGTGCTCCGTTCGACCGAACGGGTGGTGGCGGGTTGGTCGAGTCGCTGGAACCAGCCCACCAGTCGCTCAGACCGATCCCCGACGCCGGGCCGCCGTCGCTCCGGCGTCCCAACCGGGGGCACGACCACCGGGCGGGGGCCCACCGGCCACATCGGCGAGTCCCGCGGCGGTCAGCACCCACGAGATCACCGAGTTGGAGTTCCACATCTCGCCGAGATCGAGCTCGTCGCGTCCCCACGTGGGTGTGGGGACTTCGGGCAACATCTCGAGCACCCGCTCCCACGACAACGGGTCGTCGGTCATGAGGGCCGGCTCCCCCACCGCGAACGCAAGATCGGGGATCTCGCCGCCCCACCAGCACCGGACCTCGTAGCGGAAGAGCCGGAACCGGCCCAACCACCGCAGGCCCACCGGGCCCGACGCCACCACACCACGTGCGCTGCGGCCGTCCGGACCCGGCGTGGGCGCCATCTCGACCGAGCAGGTGCCCTGCGTCGTCGTGAGCACGAGTGCGGAGTGGTACAGATCACACGGCGCGCGGCGGCCCACTGCCGCTGACATTCGCTCGTAGATCCGACCGGACCGTCGCACCACACGCTCGCCGGCTCCGAGCGGGATCCAGTGGAGCCGGAGGCCCGGCACCTCCTGGTGTGGACCGGTCCCCTGCTCGACGGACACGCCCGGCTCAGTCGGCGACGGTGCGGTGGATGAGCTCGACACGCTGCTCCGACGCGTTGGCGTCATCGCCCTGCTCCTCGAGGAGCGCAGCACGGTCCCGTTCCGCCTCACGAGCAGCGCGCTGGGTGTCGACCCGGGCGAGTGCCGCATCAGTGCCGTGCTCCGCGATGAACTCCGCCCACTCCACCAAGGTCGCAACCATCTCGTCCTCGGGCACCACCGCCACGTTCGTGCCCTTGACGAACAGGTGGCCCCGGTGCCGGCCGGCGGCGATCCCCAGATCGGCGTCCCGGGCCTCGCCGGGTCCGTTGACGACGCAGCCCATGACGGCGATCTGCAGTGGGAGCTCGCGATCGGCGAACGCGTCACGGGCCTGTTCGGCGATGGCGATGACGTCGACCTCGGCGCGACCGCAGCTCGGGCATGCGATGAGGTCGACGTTGGTGCGCTCGCGCAGGCCGAGCGATTCCAGCAGCACCCGACCGGCCTTCGCCTCCTCCACCGGGTCGGCGGTGAGCGAGTAGCGAATGGTGTCGCCGATCCCCTCGGCGAGCAGCGTGGCGATCCCGGCGGTGGCCTTGATGAGCCCGTCGGGCAACGGTCCCGCCTCGGTCACCCCGAGGTGCAGCGGGTGGTCGGTCACCTCCGAGAGCTGTCGGTAGGCCTCGATCATGAGCGGGACGTTGGACGCCTTGACCGAGATCTTGATCAGGTCGAAATCGACCTCGGTGAAGTAGTCGATCTCGCGCAACGCCGACTCGACCATCGCCTCGGGGGTGACCCGGCCGCCGTGGCGTTCGTAGAGATCGGGATCGAGGGAGCCGCCGTTCACCCCGATCCGGATCGGGATGCCCCGGTCGCGTGCCTCGGCAGCGACCGCCTTGATGTGTTCCGGCCGGCGGATGTTCCCGGGATTCAGTCGGAGTCCCTGTACACCGGCCTCCATCGCAGCGAGTGCCATCCGGTACTGGTGGTGGATGTCCGCGATGATCGGCACCGGACTGCGCGGCACGATGTGCGCCAGCCCTTCGGCCGCCTCGGTCTCGTTGCAGGTGCACCGCACGATGTCGGCGCCGGCCATCTGCAGCGAATAGATCTGGGCAAGGGTGCCGTCGACATCTGCGGTCTTGGTCGTCGTCATCGACTGGATCGACACGGGCGCGCCGCCGCCCACAGCCACGTCGCCCACCGAGATGCGGCGAGTGGCCCGCCGTGGAATCGTCAGCTCACCGGCGTCCATGGCCCCAAGCTACCGACCCCGGAACGATCCCGGGTCACAGGGTGACACCGCGGGTGAGGTCGACGAACAGGGCGAGCAGGCCCACGACCACGAGCACTGCGACCACCCCGTACGCGACCGGTGCCATTCGCGACACGTCGGCCATGTAGCGCTGGCGCGACCGCCGGCGAACCTCCTGGGCCTTCTCGTAGCAGGCGATCACCACGTGACCGCCGTCGAAGGGCAGCAGCGGGAACAGGTTGAAGATCCCGATGAAGATGTTGATGCTGGCCAGGAACACGATCAGGTTCGCCAGATTCTCGCCGGTGAGATCACTGCCGAGTATCGCCACGCCGACGATCGAGATCGGCCGTGTCTCGGACACACCCGACGGTGTCGACGCCGCCACCGTGGGGGTGTCGACCGTGTCGCCGGAGCCGCCGGTGACTGCATCCTGGGCGAAGTCGAACAGGTTCGGCGGCCACAGGAACCTCCCGATGCCCGACACGCTGGCGACGGTCACCTCACCGAACGTCTCCGCCGCGGTGAGCGCCGCACCCGGCACCGATTCGGGAACCCGTACCGGAGCGGAACCCACACCGACGAACGCACCCGGTTCGGTCACCGCCACCTCGGCACCGAGGTCGACCTCGGCCCGACGCTCGGACCCGTCCGCGACGAAGCCGAGCTCCACCACACCATCCTCGGAGCCCGCC
Source organism: Microthrixaceae bacterium (assembly GCA_007118345.1). Taxonomy (GTDB): domain Bacteria; phylum Actinomycetota; class Acidimicrobiia; order Acidimicrobiales; family Microtrichaceae; genus SKRR01. Next base: position 4,993 of record SKRR01000334.1, read on the forward strand.
ACGGCGGTCGGCAGTTGGTCCAGCGAATCGACCGGAACGCCGTTGACCGACACCAACGTCGCACCACCCACCACCCCCGCCTCGGCGGCGAGGCCGTCGGCGCGGGGCGCGGCAAGGACGAGGCGTTCGCCGTTGTCGACGATGTCGATGTCCTCGCGGACCGTGCCGATCAGCTTGGTACGCGTCGACAGCTCGACGGGTACGACGATCTCCTCGCCGTCCCGCACGAGGGTGAGCTCGGTCGTGCCCGCTCCGGCGAGGGGGATCGCCTCGCGGAATTCGTCGAAGCTGCCGACCGGAGACCCGGCGAACGCCACGACCTCGTCGCCCGCCTGGACCCCTGCTGCGTCAGCGGCGCTGCCCGGCGTCACCTCGGCGACCTGCCAGCGGTCGCCGTCCGGACCGCCGATCAACCCGAAGTGGATCGTCAACAGCACCAGCGCGATGAGGAAATGCATGGCCGACCCGGCCACGGCGACGCCGAGTCGCTGACCGAACGTGCCCTGGCGGTACGTGCGCGACTCGAGCGCGGGGTCGACCTCCTCGAGGTTCGACATCCCCACGATCCGCACGTAGGCGCCGGCGGGGATGGCCTTGATGCCGTACTCGGTCTCACCCCGGTGGAACGACCAGATCCGCGGTCCGAATCCGATGAAGAACTCCGTGACGAGCATGCCGGCGCGCCGCGCCATCACGTAGTGACCCAACTCGTGGAGGAAGATCATCACGACGATCGACAGCACCACGATGACCATCGACAGGCCGTTGGTCAGCCCCAGCAGGACGACCAGTCCGATGAGGGCGGCCAGGCGCAGGAACCGTCCGAGGGGTGAGCCGATCACCGGCGCCAGTTCGCTTCGCTCCTGCTCGACCTCGGCGGGTCCGGGCCCTTCCTCATCCGCATGGTCGGACCGGGACGGCGCGGGCGGCGGCTCGAGACTCATCTGACCGCTCCTCCCACGGGCTGGTTCGGCTGCTGGCTGAGCAGCTCGGTCGCGCACCGGCGCCCGGCCTCGTCGGCAGCGAGCACGGCCTCGACCGACCCCGCTGGCGAGCCGTCCCACCGGTCGAGTGCGTCGGCCACGACCTCGGCGATGGAGGGCCATGCGATACGCCCCTCGAGGAATGCCTCGACCGCCACCTCGTTGGCCGCCGAGAGCCATGCCGGTGCCGTCGCTCCGAGGCGGCCCGCCGCGTAGGCGAGGTCGAGGCACCTGAAGGTGGCGCGGTCGGGCGGTTCGAAGTCCAGCTGCATCGGCATCGACCAGTCCATTCGTCCGAACGCCACGGTGATGCGATCCGGGTAGGCCAGGGCGTAGCCGATCGGAAGGCGCATGTCGGGCATCGAGAGCTGGGCGATCGTCGTGCCGTCGGAGAACTCCGCCATGGAATGGACGATCGACTGTGGGTGCACCACGACGTCGATACGGTCGTAGCTCACCGAGAACAGCTCGTGGGCCTCGATCACCTCGAGCCCCTTGTTCATGAGCGTCGACGAGTCGACGGTGATCTTCGGTCCCATGCTCCACGTGGGGTGCTGGAGTGCCTCGGCCACGTCGACCTTCTCGAGCTCGCTCGTCGTCCTGCCCCGGAACGGACCCCCGGACGCGGTGAGCACGACCCGATCGAGGCGCCGATCGTCGTCGTTGGCCCGGAGGCACTGGTGGATCGCACAGTGTTCGCTGTCGACCGGAATGAGCTCGGCGCCCGGCGTGGAGCGGGCGTCGCGAACCACCGGTCCCGCGGCGATCAGGGACTCCTTGTTCGCGAGCGCCAGTCGGCGACCTGCCCGTAGCGCCGCGAGCGTCACCGGGAGCCCGGCGAAACCCACGACCCCGTTGACGGCGACGTCGGCGAGCGTGGCCAGCTCCGCCAGCTCGTCGATGCCGGCCACGACCTCGATCCCGGGGTCGAGCAGTTCGCGCAGCTCGGCCACCGCCCCGGGGTCAGCCACGCCGACGACCCCGGGCCGGACGCGGTTCGCCTGCTCGGCGAGCAGCCGGGCGTCGCGACCCGCGCCGAGCGCAACGACCTCGATCTCGTCGGGCTGGCTGGCCGCGACGTCGAGGGTCTGGGTCCCGATGGACCCGGTGGAGCCGAGCACGGCGACGGTCGTCATGCGGGGGTCATCGTACCGAGCAGGTCGGGGGTCCCCCGGTTCGCCCGGTGCCGGCTCTCAGGATGCACGAACCGGACGGTCCGCTCACCCGGCGCCGACGGTCCAGATCTCGAACAGCACCGTGACGAAGTAGGCGGTGGGCAACACGAACAGCAGCGCGTCGAACCGGTCGAGCACACCCCCGTGGCCGGGCAGGACCGACCCCATGTCCTTGATGCCCAGGTCGCGCTTGATGAACGACTCACAGAGGTCACCCAGCGGGGCCACCAGTGCACACAACACCGCGAAGATGAACGCCCGGGCGAGATCGTCGCCGATCGGCGAGATCCCCATCAATCCGACGAGGACGAAGGTGACCACGATCGAGACGATCACACCACCTGCGAGGCCTTCCTGCGTCTTGTTCGGGCTGACCGCCGAGAGCGGCGTGCGCCCGAGGTACTTGCCCGTGAAGTACGCGCCGACGTCGTGGGTCACGGAGGCGATGACCGCAGCGATCAACACCCCGATGCCGGGGTTCGAGGTGATCTCGGCCGACGCCGCTTCGACGGACCGTCCGAGTCCGAGGAACAGTGTGGCGAACGAACCCAGCACACCGACCCACAGGACGCCAAGAAGGGTGAGCCCGAGGTTGGCCATGGCGCCCTCGCCGGGAGCCACCCAGAGGAACCAGAGCAGCCCTCCGATCACCAGGAGCCCGAACACCACCGGGTACGCCGCCAACCCGGCGGCGAAGGTGGCGAACATCACACCGGCGACGGCGACGATGCCGAGCAGCGACGCCGGGTTGTGGCCGGCCGACCGTACTGCGGAGAAGTACTCGGCGCCGCAGAGCGTCACCACCACGGTGGCGAGCAGCGCAGTGGGGAGCGGGCCCGCCCAGAAGCAGAGCAGGCCGAGGCCGACCAGGCCGAGACCGACACCGATGGCGACCGGTAGGTTCCGGTCGCCACCGCCCGTCGGCGGCTCGGCGTCCCGTGCACCCCGTCCAGGGCCGCGACGGGGACGTGATGCCCCGCCCACTTCGTCGTCGTACGGCTCCTCGTCGAGCTCATCGCCGTAGAGGTCCGCCTCGTCGAGGAAGCCGGTGTCGTCCTCGGTGACGGCGAATCCTCCCTCACTGGACGGCCCGTCGGAGAAGAAGTCCGAATCCTCCTCGTCGTCCTCGATCTCGTGCCGCCGAAGCGCACCGAAGCCCGGGCCCGCGTCGACCAGGTCGTCGAAGTCCGCGACGGCGGACCGTTCGCCCTCGTCCCGCCAGCGGGGCTGGGTCCCGTAGCTCGCCACCGCATCGGGATCGGGTTCCTCGTCGATGACGACCTTGGGGACCTGCCCGGTGGGTGGTTCGGTCCAGTGCGGCAGGATGAAAGAGTCGTCACCTTCGTCGGCGAAGCCCCCCGATTCGGGCGAGGCCGTCTCGTCGGCCGGGCGCGGGACCTCGGTCCAGCTCGGAGCCTGGGCGGCGCCCGGTGCGTCGCTCTCCCACGGCAACGGCTCCGGCTCCCAGATCGACGACGTGGAACCGCCACCGAACTCGTCGGGCGGACCAGCGGGGTCGACCGGCTCCCACCGCCACGGGTCATCGGTCGACGGCTCCGATGACGCAGCGGGCTCCCCCGCTGACGGTGCGTACGGCTCACTCGGCGCCGGCTCGTGGCGCTCCGGCTCAGAGGGCGCCGGGTCGAACGACTCCGCCTCGTGGCGCTCCGGCTCAGAGGGCGCCGGGTCGAACGACTCCGCCTCGTGGCGCTCCGGCTCAGAGGGCGCCGGGTCGGACGACTCCGCCTCGTACGGCGCGGAGGCCTCCGGCTCGACGGATGTCGCTTCGTCGGCAACCTCGGCGACGGGCGACTCGTCGTCGTGCTCCCGGACGACGCGCGCATGCCCGTAACTGTCCGGACCGCCCGCTTCGCGGTCCTCGGTGCGCCACTGGGGTTCCGCGCCGCGGTCACCGGAGGGCCGGGCGGCTGGGTCACCGGGGACGGCGCCGCGACCCGGATCGTCATCGTGCTCGGTGGTCGAGATCGTGATCCTCGGAAGGTCCTCTGACACCGGCGGGGCGTCGGGGCGGTCGCCGTAGCGCTTCTCACTCCCCCGCCGTCGCCGCACGACATCGGGGCGTCCGGCCGCTGCCGCAGCCTCCTGAGCACCGATGATGCGGACCCCCTCGGTCCGACGCTCCTGCGGCTCGTCGAGCTCTTCGTCGTCGTGGTCGTCCTGATCGCTCATCGTCGTCCTCCTGCGGCGTCCACGGTCCCGTCGGGGAGCGTGCTCACGCCTCCATCAGTTCGACGGTCTTCGCGTCGAGCGCGTCATCGATCTCGCCCTCGTGCGTCTTGGTCAGCTTGTCGAGATCGCCCTCTGCCCGCCGCAGGTCGTCGCTCGAGATGTCGCCGTCCTTCTCGAGCGACTCGAGTTCCTTGCGGGCGTCGCGGCGGGCGTTGCGCACGGCGTTGCGCGAGTCCTCCGCACGGGCCTTGACGAGCTTGACGAACTCCTTGCGCCGCTCCTCGGTCAGGGGCGGAAAGGCGAGCCGGATCGTCACACCGTCGTTGGAGGGATTCAGGCCGAGATTTGCGTCGCGGATCGACTTCTCGACCGCCGACATCGAACCCTTGTCGAAGGGGGTGATCAGGAGCATGCGAGCCTCGGGGACCGAGAAGCTGGCCAGTTGCTGCAGCGGCACGGTGCTGCCGTAGTACTCCACCGGGAGCTTCTCCACGAGGGAAGGGGTCGCCCGACCGGTTCGCACACCGGCGAACTCGCTGCGGGCGTGCGCGACAGCTTTCGCCATGCGCTCAACGGCTTCCTCGCGAACCACTTCGATCACGTCGTCACTCATCGGAGCAAGCCTCTCACATGCAGAACGCCGCTGCGCGCCAAGGGTGAGCGCCGATCAGCTGACCAGGGTACCGATGTGCTCGCCGTCGAGCAGCGCACTCAGGTTGTCACCCATGAGGTCGAACACGCAGATCGGGATGCCGTTGTCCATGCAGAGCGTGATCGCCGTGGAGTCCATCACCTTCAGACCACGGTTGAGCACGTCGATGTACGACAGCTCGTGCAGCAACTCGGCCGAAGGGTCGACCCTCGGGTCGGCGGTGTACACGCCATCGGTGCCGTTCTTGCCCATCAGGATCGCGTCGGCGTCGATCTCGACGGCTCGGAGTGCAGCGGTCGTGTCGGTGGTGAAGAACGGGTTTCCCGTACCGGCAGCGAAGATCACGACCCGTCCCTTCTCGAGGTGCCGGATCGCCCGGCGCCGGATGTAGGGCTCCGCCACCTGCGACATGTGGATGGCCGTCTGGACACGGGTGGGTTGCCCGAGCCGCTCGAGCGTCGCCTGCAGGCCCAACGCGTTGATAACGGTTGCGAGCATGCCCATGTAGTCGGCCTGGGCACGCTCCATGCCCGCACCGACCCCGGTCATCCCGCGCCAGATGTTGCCGCCACCCACGACGACCGCGACGTCGACGTCGAAATCGGACTTGATGGCGACGATCTCCGATGCGAGGCGCGTGACCACCTCGCCGTCGATGCCGACGCCCTGATCCCCTGCGAACGCCTCACCGGAGAGCTTCACCATGACCCGGGACCAACGGCCGGCGCGCCCGGTCGGTGAGCTGCTGCTGGACGCCTCGGTCATCGGGGCTCAGCTGCCGATGACGGCCTGGGCGAACCGGACGATCGTGGCGTCGCCGAGTCTGCCGGCGACCGTCTCCTTCTCGCCGAGGAGTCCCTGCTCGGGCAACACCCGCTCCGCGTACCACGAGTTGAGACGTCCCTCGACAATCTTGGGCACTGCCTGTTCGGGCTTGCCCTCCTTGCGGGTCAGCTCCTCGAACGACGCCCGCGCCTTCTCGACGAGCTCGGCGTCGATCTCATCGCGGGCGAGCGCGTCGGGCTTCGCGAAGGCGATGTGCAGCGCGACCTCGTGCACCGAGGCCTCGTCGGCGCCCGACACCTCGAGCAGCACCCCGTTGACCCCGCGACCGTCCTGGCGGTGCAGGTAGGCATCGAGCACGTTGCCCTCAGCCGCTTCGAAACGTGCAACCGTTCCGATCTCGATGTTCTCCCGCTTCGTGATCTTGAGGGTGTCGAGATCCTCGGCGAGTGAGTCGAGCCCGGCCTCGCCCTCGGCGAGCACCACGTCGGCCATGCGCTGCACCAGCTCGACGAAGTCCTCAGCCTTGCCCGAGAAGTCCGTCTCGGACTTGAGCTCGACCAGCGCAGCGACGTTGCCGTCGCGGGCGATCGCAACCGCACCCTGGTTGTTCTCGCGGTCCTCGAGCGTCGCGACCTTGCTCAGGCCCTTCTGACGCAGGATCTGGGCAGCGGCATCGCGGTCACCGTCGGCCTCGACGAGCGCCTTCTTGGCGTCCATCATCCCGGCCCCAGTTGCATCGCGCAGCTCCTTGACGGCCGCAGCGGTGATCTCCGCCATCAGTTGCTCTCCTCGGGGGTCGCGGCGTCGACGACGCCGGATGTGTCGGACTCCTGGACCTCGCTCCCGGGAGCAACCTCGGCCGACGGCGCTGGCTCGGCCTCGGGTGTCGACTCCGCCGCAGCGGGGGCCTCGGCGTCCTTCGCTGCGGCCAGCCGCTCCTCACGGGCTGCCTGGGCAGCGGCGGCCTCGACTCGTGCACGATCCTGCTGGTTGCGCCGCTCTGCCTCCTCCTCGGCGGTACGCGGACGGGGCGCCGAGGAGGACTCCGGCACGCGCTTGGAGCGCATCAGTCGCCCTTCGGCCACCGCGTCGGCGATCACGCGGGTGAGCAGGTCGCCGGATCGGATCGCATCGTCGTTGCCGGGGATGACGTACTGGATCACGTCGGGGTCGCAGTTGGTGTCGACCACGGCGACGACGGGGATGCCGAGCTTGTTGGCCTCGGTGACCGCGATGTCCTCCTTCTTCGTGTCCAGGATGAACACCGCGTCGGGAAGCCGCTCGAGGTCACGGATGCCGTTGAGGTTGCGCTCGAGCTTCTCGAGCTCACGCGAGAGGAGGAGCGCCTCCTTCTTCGGCATGATCTCGAAC
>SKRR01000318.1 GCA_007118345.1 Microthrixaceae bacterium
CCGTCGACGGGGAGCCCATCATCGACAAGCCCGGCAAGGGAGCCTTCTACGCCACCCAGCTCGACCTGACGTTGCGCACCGCTGGGGTCACGCACCTGGTGTTCACCGGCATCACCACCGACGTCTGTGTGAGCACGACCATGCGTGAGGCCAACGACCGCGGCTACGAGTGCCTCATCCTGTCGGACTGCACCGGCGCGACCGATCCGCGCAACCACGAGGCGGCGCTGCGCATGGTGACCATGCAGGGAGGCGTGTTCGGAGCGGTTGCCGATGCTCCCGCCCTGCTCTCGGCGCTCGGGCGCTGAGTCGGTCATGGGCCAGGACCTGCCATCCACCACCATCGGTCTTCGGGTCGCGTACCAGCGCGGCGAGCTCACCGCTCCGGAGTACTTCGAGGGGCTCGCGGCTCGCGTCGCGGCGCACGACGACCCGTCGGTCTGGATCGAGGGACCCAGCTCGGCGCTGGCCGAGAGCGCTCACGATGGGTCCCACAGCGAGCTGAACGGGCCCTTGGCCGGGGTTCCGTTCGCGGTCAAGGACAACATCGACGTCGCCGGGATGGCGACCACCGCCGGCTGTCCGGCCTATGCCCGCACCCCCGGTGCGCACGCGGCTGCGGTTGAGCGCCTCGTCGCTGCGGGGGCGACGCCGATCGGCAAGGCGAACCTCGACCAGTTCGCCACGGGTCTCGTGGGGACCCGCTCGCCTTACGGAACGCCTCGGAATCCCTTCGACCCCCGAGTGATCCCGGGCGGGTCGAGCTCGGGGTCCGCCGTGGCGGTCGCGGCCGGGCTCGTGCCCTTCGCGCTCGGGACCGACACTGCGGGGTCGGGCCGGGTCCCCGCTGCGCTCAACAACGTCGTCGGGCTCAAGCCGACCCGTGGTCTGGTCAGCAACGTCGGCGTCGTGCCGGCATGCCGGTCGCTCGACTGCGTGTCGGTCTTCGCGCTCACCGCACGGGACGCAGCGATGGTCCTCGACGTGGTCGAGCACCACGACCCCCGCGACATCTACGCGCGGCCGTCCGGCCGACGCGAGCCGGTCTGCTCACGCGATCCGTCGGTGCTGGTGGTGGGGGTTCCGACCGACGAGGTCGTCGCCGAGTGCGATCCGTGGATCGCGCAGGCCTTCGATCGTCACGTGGGTGAGCTCGAGACGCTCGGCGTGCGGATCCGTCGGGTCGACCTGACCCCGTTCCTCGCCGTCGGCGAGCTGCTCTACGAGGGGCCGTGGCTGGCCGAGCGGTACGCCGCCGTGGGTGGATTCATCGAACGTCACCCCGAGGAGGTCCTCGAGGTGACTCGTCGGATCATCACTGCAGCCGCGCAGTTCAGCGGCAGCGACGTCTACACCTACGAGTACCGGCGGCGTGAGCTCGCCATCGCAGCCGCGGCGGCGACCTCCGACGTCGACCTGTTCGTCGTGCCCTCGGTGCCGACCGTGCCGACCGTCGAAGCGGTCCGCCGGGATCCGATCGGTGTGAACGTCCGTATGGGTCGGTTCACGACCTTCGTGAACCTGTTGGACCTGAGCGCCGTCGCGGTGCCCGGCGGGTTCGGTCCGACGGGACTGCCGGTTGGGTTCACGCTGATCGGGCCGGCGCTCGCTGACCGCCAGCTGCTCGGTCTCGCTGACACCTACCTCGGTGTCGCCGATCGCCCCCTTGGTGCCACTGGTCGAGGTGACGGCTCGGCGCCGGGCGGGGGTGTCGAAGTGCTCCTGGCGGTCGTCGGGGCGCACCTGTCGGGACAGCCGTTGAACCACGAGTTGACCTCGCGGGGTGCTCGCCTGGTTCGGCGCACGACCACTGCACCGCACTACCGCCTCGTGGCGCTCGCCGACACCGACCCTCCGCGACCTGGTCTGGTCCGCAGCCCCGATGGGCATCCGATCGAGGTCGAGGTGTGGTCCGTGCCCGAGTACCTCCTGGGCGGTTTCGTCGCGGGGGTTCCCGCACCGTTGGCCATCGGGCAGGTCGAACTGGCGGACCGGCGGTGGGTCAGCGGCTTCGTCTGCGAAGCCGTCGCACTCGATGGTGCGACCGACATCACCCACCACCGAGGGTGGCGGTCCTACCTCGAGACGCTCGAGGATCGAGACGCCCGGCCGGTCGGTTCCACCTGAGGGCCACAGGCCACCCGCTGCCCTCCCGGCGAGCGGCGCGTAAGCTCGAGGGAGAGGGGGTCCGTCTTCTGCTTGCTCGATTCGCCTACCCCGCCTACCGGATCGGCGAACGGCTCGCTGGCGCGTTCCCGGTGCGGGCACTGCCGACCGTCGCCCGGGTCGCGGGTGGGGTCGCGTGGGTCGTGATGCCGCGGCGTCGGCGACTGGTCGGCAGGAACCTGGAGCGGATCCTCGGACCACTGTCGGCCGGGGAACGTCGGCGACGCTGCCGGCTCGCGTTCGTGTCGGCCGCGACCTACTGGCTCGACACCTTCCGGCTGTGGCGACTGGACCCCGTCAGCTCGCCGCCGAGCGTCGAGCCCGACGGCATGGAGCTGCTCACCGACGCGCTGTCGCACGGCCGGGGCGTCGTGGTCGTCACCCCTCACTTCGGCAGCTGGGACCTCGGGGGCGCCTGGCTCGCGTCACAGGGCTTCGACGTGACCGCGGTGATGGAGCGCCTCGAGCCGCCGCGCCTGCGCCAGTGGTTCGCCGAGGTGCGCCGGCGTGTCGGGGTCCACGTGATCATCCACGGCCCCGACGTCTGGGAGCAGCTGACCGATGCGCTCGCCGCGAACCGGGTGGTCGTCCTCGTCGCGGACCGCGATCTGCACGGCCGCGGGATCCCGGTGGAGTTCTTCGGTGAACGCACCACGCTGCCCAAAGGTCCCGCCGAGCTCGCCCGGCGTTGCGCCGCGCCGGTGCTCGCCGTCGCCTTCTACGACCTCGTCGACGGCACGCACCCCGCGATCGCACGCACCGTCGTCGCACCGGATGACGCACATCCCGACCTGGACCCGGCGGCGGTCACCCGCGGTGTCGCCGCAGCCTTCGAGGAGCTGATCTCCTCGGCCCCCGAGCAGTGGCACCTGTTCCAGCCGATCTGGCCCTCGGACCGCGGTCGGAGTGCTGTCTAGGCTTCGCGTCCGTGGCAGACGACTTCATCCCGCCCACCGCTGACGAGGCGCTGGCCCGGCTCGACATGCCCCTCGTCGAGGCGATGCGAACCCAGCGGGCGGTGCGCCGGCTGCACCTCGATCCGGTGGACCACGACCTGCTGGTGCCCCTGTTGGAGCTGTCGTTGAAGGCGCCGACGAGTTCGAACAGCCAGGACTGGTCGTACCTGGTGATCGAGGACCGGGCGCAGAAGGCGCGGCTCGCCCGGCTGTACCGGATGTTGTTCCGTGTGTTCCACCCGATCGAGCAGCGCCGCGCCGCCGGTGACGAGGCGGCGCTGCGCCGGATGCGGCCCGGTCAGTGGCAGGCCGAGCACTTCGAGCAGCTGCCCACCTTCGTGGTGCCCTGCTACCGCCGCAACCTCAAGCACCACCCGGTCGGGTGGCCGCAGATCTCGGTGTCGTCGTTCTACGGGTCGGTGTACCCGGCGGTGCAGAACCTGTTGCTGTCGTGCCGGGCGGTCGGTCTCGGCGCGTCGCTGCAGACCCTTCCGATCTGGATGGTCCCGGCCGCCCGTCGGATCCTCGGCCTGCCCCGCAGTGTCGTGCCGGTGTGTGTGATCCCGATCGGCTGGGCACGCGGTCGGTACGGGCCGACGACCCGGGCGCCGATCGGGGAGGTCGTCCACGTCGACCGCCACGGGCACCGCCCGTTCCTCGGCCGGGAGTTCCCCTCGGTCGTCGACCCTGCGGACTGAGCCGTCGCCACCGGGTGAGCTGGACGGACCCGGACCGCCCCACGGTCCGGCTCGCAGTGTTCTTCGGTTGACGTGGCGCCTCGACCGGGCGGCTCAGTGCCGGGTGGGACCCACCAGCTGGTCGTGGTGCACCCGGGCGACGTGGTGGGCGAGCTCGAGGGCCCGGTCGGCGTGGGGTCCCTTCCAGCCAGCGGTGACCGTCTCGTCGAACAGCTCGAGCCACCGTTCGAAGTGCGCTGTGGTGAAGGGCGACTGCTCGTGGATCGACCGGTGCGAACGGAACGGGTTGCCCTCGTAGCCCGGCAGGCCGAGCAGGGTCCGGCACCAGAAGGCGGCGAGCTTCGGCAGGTGCTCGGACCAGTCCACCTGCGCGACGTCGTTGAAGACCGGACCGAGCAGTTCGTCCTGGGCGACGCCCTGGTAGAAGCGCCGGACCATCTCGGCGATCTCCTCGGGCGAGTCGAGGTCGGCGGCCGCAGGTCCACTCGGCCGTGCGCCCAGCGCCACCGGGATCGGTCGGCGTCCGGCGCTCATCGGTCGGCCCGGTCGGGACGTGCTTCGCAGTGGGGGCAGGGCACGTCGGTCACGTTCGGTTCCACCGCGGCCTGCACGTGCTCCGAGGCGCTCCGGGCGTCGACGTGCAGGTTGCGTCGCACGATCTCCAGCAGTTGTGCCTCGTCGGCACCCTCGTGGTCGACGATCAGGAGGTGCTCGGCGATCGAGCCCCGCACCTCTGCGACGGCGGGCGCCGCGCGGAGCCGTTCCATGGCCTCGTTGAAGCACCACGCGCAGTTGGCGCCGCTGACGTCGATCCTGGTGGTCGCTGCCGTGGGCTCGTCGGTGCCGGTCATCGCACGCTCCTCGTTGCGCTCACGTTATCTCTAGTGGCGAGCAGATTAAATGTTGGTTCACGTCCCTCGGCCGGCGACGAGGGTGGAGCGGACCGCGGTGTCCACGGCCGTGGCGACGACCAGCACCACCGTGAGCGTCCAGGCGTCGGCGACCGCGGCGAGCGCCGCGGCGTTGACGGTGCCGAACCCGACCCACGACCCGTGCAACTCGAACCCTGCCGACAGTCGCTCGTGGCCCCCGCCGCGGATCACGGGCACCAAGTAGGCCACCGACGCCACGAGGATCTGGGCGTACCCGCCGATGAGGAGCACGGGCAGCCAGCGCGAACCGGTGAGCGCGAACGGATCCACCGTCGAGAGCACCACGAGCGCGACCAGCCACCACACCAGCCCCGCTGCCAGCTGGGCCGCCCTCGGTCCTGCGAACGCCAGCTGTCGACGCCCGGGCCACGGCAACAACGCCACCAACCCGCACAAACCGACCGCCCACGCCAGGAGTCCCCACCGCCACGCCGTGACCGAGGTGGACGCCCCCCACGCGACGAGTCCGGTGGCGAGCCCGAGCCAGGCGACGAGCGCCCTCACCCGGGTCGACGTCGCGCGTGGCGACATGCGGGTCCGCAACTGGGTGGCAGCGAAGAAGGGCAGGGTGGCGGCGATCACGATGCCGACCAAACCGAGCAGGTTGCCCCCGATGTGGACCGCCCGGAGGCCCGGACCGTGGGTTCCGGTCGCAGCCACCACCCCGAGCGCCACCCCGACCACCCCGAAGCACAGCGCGACGATGTAGCCGTCGAGTGCGGGAGCGAAGCGGCCGGTCGCGGCGGTGCGCCGGATCAGCAGCAACGACACCATCACCGCGACCAGCCCGGTCGCCGCCGCCACGCCGCCGGGGGCGACGAGGAGTGGGAGGTCGAACGCCATCCCCGCGGTGACCGCGACCGCGCCGGCGCCGATCGACCACCGCTGGAGCGCGGTCAGCCAGCGGGACGGGGCCGGCGCCGTGGCCCAGGTGACCCCGAGCATCTGGGTCGTCCCGGCGATGGCGCTGAGCAGACCGCCGACCGCGAAGAGGTGGATCGCGCTCCAGCGTCGGTCCAGTGCTGGCACCACCGCGACGAGCGCCGCAGCGACGACGAAACCGAGGCTGACACGCAACGCACGTCGTTCCAACCGGTGGGCCTCGACGACGCGGCTGGCGCGACGGTCCGCTCCGGCCACGATCTCACCCTGTCGTGCAGACCGGTGGGCTGTCGATCTGGGTGCCGCCGGCCGTGGCGCTCATCCAGCAGCCCCGCCGTCTCCAGCAGTCCTGTCGTCGGTGTGGCAACGGAGCCGGCAGTGTGCTCGCCGCGGGTCCTTGCGCACGAGTCCGTCGACGGTGATCCCGCCGACTGCGTCGGCCACGCCACGGGCCAGGCCCAGGTGCAGGTCGCACACGGTGTCGGCGTCGGTGAGCGCCGCGGCGGCGAACGGGCACTCCGCCAGGATGACCTCAGCTCTGGACCCTCGCCGGCGCACCTCGGGTGCGAAGCCCTGGCGCGCCATCTCCTCGACCACGGCGTCGAGCGGGTCGCCGGTGTGGTCGCGCGTGTTCTCGAACGCGACGCGGTGGCCGACCACCTCGGGTGCTTCGCCGGTGCGCAGCATCTCGGTGAGCAGCACCGACAAGCGCTCGTAGGGGCCGATCACCCCCCAGCGGCTCTCCGCGTTCGGATGGATCCGGTACTCGAGACGTGGGCGGCCGCGCCCGCTCGGCGGTGCGGTCGCCTCGACGAGCAGCTCGGCGTCGACGAGCTTCGCGAGGTGCTGTCGGATGGCGTTGTGGTTCAGGCCGAAGTGATCGGTCAGCTCGGCGACGCCCACGGGACCGTCGGCGTCGGCGACGTACTCGAACACGCCGTGGCGGGTCGGGTCGCCCAAGGCACGGGCCTGCTGTTGGAGGTGCGTCGATCCGTCCACCTCGCATTTCTATCGCACGCTAGAAGTTTCGAGCAGGTCGCGATATGTTCGATTAGATGGTAGAAGTATCCGCACGGGCGGTCTGGGCTGACCGGCTGCACCGACGCCGTGCGACTGGGCGGCCGTGCGGTTGGGCGGGCGTGCGGCCGTGCGGCCGTGCGCAGCTGGCGCCACGTGGCAGCATCACCGGCACATGCCCACCGAGACGACCAGCGCGAACCACGAGAACGCCGCCGCCGAGCCGGCTCCGGTGTCGGCGCTGCAGCACGCACTGCGCGCCCTGCTCGGTGCTGCCCTGCTGCTCGCCGGTCTCGGTCACCTCACCTGGGCTCGCACCGAGTTCCAGGCGCAGGTGCCCTCGTGGGTGCCGCTCGATGCCGACCTGGTCGTGGTGGCCTCGGGGGTGGCCGAACTCCTCCTCGGGGCCGCGCTGATCCTCTGGGTGCGTCGGCGGATCACCCTCGGGTGGGTCGTCGCTGGGTTCTTCGTGGTGATCTTCCCGGGCAACGTCGCGCAGTTCGTGGAGGGCAACGACGGGTTCGGGCTCGACAGCGACGCCGCACGAGGCGTGCGCCTGCTGTTCCAGCCCGTGCTGGTCGCCTGGGCCCTGTGGTCCACGGGTGCCTGGAGCGCGTGGCGCCGTTGACCCGTACGCGATGCCCGAGGTCACCGCGTCCTGCGGGGCCGAGGCGCGCAGCGGGTCGGTTGCATCGTGTGAAGCCCCACGATCGTGGGTACCGGACGAGACGCACGACTACCCGGTACGACACGACGACGCTCCACTTCGGAGGTGCGCGATGGAGCTGACACTCGAAGCGGGTTCGTGGTGGTCCTACGTGGTGGTGTTCGTCGCCGCTGCGGTGCCGATCGTCGAGATCCTGGTGGTCATCCCGGCGGGGATCCTGGCGGGGATGCCGCCGGTGCCGACCGCACTGGCTGCGTTGGCCGGCAACCTCGCCACGGTCGCGCTCGTCGCGGTCGCGGGCGACAAGTTGTTCGCCCGGTGGCGGCGCCGACGGCCGCAGAAGGACCGGGCGACGAGTCGTCGTGCCCAGCGAGCCCGCGACGCCGCCCACCGGTGGGGGGTTCCCGGCCTGGCGCTGCTGGCCCCGCTGACGACCGGGACGCACGTCGCGACGGTGGCCGCGCTGGCCACCGGAGCCCGTCGTCCCCGGGTGCTGTGGTGGATGGCGGCGGGGCTCGCGGTGTGGGCGTCGGCCGTCACCGTCACGACGGTGGTGGGGGTCGACGCCCTCGCCTGACGACTCCGACACTCCACCTCGCTGGTCTGGTCTGGTCTGGTCTGGTCTGCTGGCGCTAGGCTGGCCCCATGAGGACCGTCACTGTGTCCGAGGCGAAGGCCCAACTCAGCGCCCTGCTGGAGCGCGCGCTCGCGGGAGAGGACATCGCCATCGGGCGACGGGGGAAGGCAGAGGTCCGGCTCGTCGTGGTCGATCGGGATGAGGCGCCGCGTCCCCTCGGTGCTTTCGAGGTGAGCGACTACTGGATGAGCGACGACTTCGACGAGCCCCTCGACGACATCGCCGATGCGTTCGACCCTGCATGAGGCTGTTGCTCGACACCCACGCCCTGATCTGGACTGCGGCCGACCCGACCCGACTCAGCGAGCGCGCCGTCGCCGCGATCACCGATCCCGGCAACGACGTCTACGTCAGCGCCGTGAGCGGGTGGGAGGTCGCGATCAAGCGAGCTCGAGGTCGCCTTCGTTTCCCTGACGTCGATCGCGACCTGCTCCGCACGCTGAGGTTGGCCGAGCTGCCGATCACGCTGCGGCACGCGGTCGAGGCCGGACACCTCCCGGCGCACCACCGTGACCCGTTCGACCGGATGCTCGTGGCCCAGGCACGGGTGGACGACCTGATGCTGGTCACGCGCGACCGCCTGCTCGAACCCTACGACGTGGCGTTGTGGTGGTGAGCCGCCTCAGCGGAGCGAGGCGTCGAGCCAGCTGCCGATGGCGTGGCCGGGCAGTGCGCCCACCTGTCGCGCGACCTCGGTGCCCCGGTCGAAGAGCACCATGGTCGGGATGCCCTGCACGCCCAGCCGCGCCGAGACCTCCGGAGCCTCGTCGACGTTGACCTTCACCACACGCAGCGTGCCGGCACGTTGGCGCGACAGCTCCTCGAGCGCGGGTGCGACCGCACGGCACGGTCCGCACCACGGTGCCCACAGATCGACCAGCACCGGCACCGTTGCGGCGTCGATCACGCGTTGGAACTCGGCGCCCCCGACGTCGGCCAACCAGGGCAGGTCGGTGTGGCACTTCGAGCAGCGGGGGCGGCCGGCCGAGTCGTTCGCGACGCGGTTGCGGGTGCCGCACGACGTGCAGGTGATCACCGTCGCACTCAACCGTCGTCACCGCCCCGTCGACGACCTAGCGACTCGCGAGCGTTGCGGGCCAGGTGCAGGGTCAGCCCGAGGGGGCCGGCCATCCAGGTGAGCAGCAGCGGGATGCGGTCGGTGCGGTCCCGTTCGAGCGCCTCGGCCCAGATGTGGCGCCCGACGTAGAGGTCGAAGGCCAGGTAGTGGGTCCAGCCGGCCAGGAACGCGGTGGGGTTCGACAACCCGGCTCGTAGCGAGTCGGGGTCGTCGAAGCGCGGCGGGTCGCCGTCGCCGGTGAGCACGGCGCGTCCGAGCAACGCCGTGTAGGCGACGCCCAGCGCGGCGTACATCGGCGTGGCCACCTGGACGAGCCGGGCGGTCAGCCGCGCGCGAGGAAACAGGATCATGGCCAGCCAGACGGGTGCGGTCGTGGACGACAGGACCTGGAACGTCCGGCGTTCCGCGGGCGTCATCGGATGCAGCGCTGGCTCGGCGACATCGGGGGTGCTCACGGCCTCATGATGCCGCGACCGGGCTGAACCGTGACGCGGAACGCGTCGATGTTGACCCGTTCCGCGGCACGGTTGTCGTGGTGGGGTGCTGCCGTAGGATGCAGCACCGTGGGCGAGCAGGTGGCACCGAACGGGATTCCTGCGGCAGACACCAGTGGACGCGACCGGCTTGCGCCGCCGCGAGAACTCCGTGGCGCGCCGAGGGTGACGTGGTGGCGCAACCCGACCCTGTGGATCGCGTTGGCCGCGATCGCCGGGTGGATCGTCGGCTGGGCCGGCTACCTCGGCGGGGTCGTGCCGGCATGGGGAGCGGTCCTCTCGATCGCCGTGGCGAACTACCTCGGCTTCACCGTGTTCCACGAGAGCTGCCATCGCACCGCCCATCGTCGGCGGTGGGTCAACGACGCCCTCGGTTGGCTGCCGGCGATCCTGCTCACCTTCACCTACCCGGTGTTCCGCAGCTGCCACCTGCAGCACCACACCAACACCAACGACCCCGAGCGCGATCCCGACCACTGGGTGGCGCACCGGCCCCGGTGGTTGCTGCCGTTCTGGTTGGTCGGCACCGCGGTCCGCTACCGGGTGCTCTGTCACCGGTTCGGCTGGTCGACGCCGCGGGCGCGGCGGGCCCAGAAGGTCGTGGACGCGGTCCTGCTCGCGTCGCTTCCGGTGGCGTGGCTCACCGGCCACCTCACCGAGGTCGTCGTCCTGTACTGGGCACCGACCGTGCTCGCGGGACTCGTGCTGTTCTACGCGTTCGACTTCCTGCCGCACTACCCGTTCGACCGCACCGAGCGGTTCCACGACACTCGACTGCAGCCCGGCCGGGTGCGGCACGCGCTGCTGTTGGGCCAGAACTACCACCTGATCCACCATCTCTGGGTGAGCGTCCCGTGGTTCCGCTACCGGCAGGTCTTCGCCGAGCTCGAGCCCGAGCTGCGCGCCCGCGACGTGCGCATCGACTGAGGCCGTCTCGTCACCGGGGATCTCAGTGCCCGAACATCCCCCGCAGGTACGCGGCCTGACCGACGTGCTCGAGCGAGTCGTCCGCGACGCTGATGAGACGGACCCCCAAGGTGACGGGCGGGTCCCAGCGGCGGTCCACGATGCGGGCCAAGTCGTCGGGGCCGAGCCCGGCGAGCCAGTCGACGGTGCGTGCGTGCACGGCACGGTGGTACTCGACGAGCACGTCGGCGTCGGGGGGTCGGACCGCTTCCATCTGTTCACGGGTGTGGCCGTAGCCGATGTCGCCGGGGTCGGCGGCAAGCCCGAACCGTTCGGCCCAGTCGCCGGTGACCCACAGCTGCTCGACGTCGAGCAGCTCGGCGACGTGGTCGTCCTGCACCCTGGTCAGGTGCCAGACGAGCCAGCCGATCGTGTTCGCACCGGGTGACGGTGAGCGGGCGAGCTCGTCGGTATCGAGGCCGTCCACCGCCGACTCGACCAGCGGCGGGATGCGTCCGTAGAGCTCGACGAGGAGTTCGGCGACGTCCATGTGACCAACTTCAGCACGCATCAGTACCGCTGCGTCGAGCGGCGCGGTTCAGTGCCAGGATCGAGCCGGTCAGCTCGTGCAGTTCGTCGCAGGTCGCGCAGCTCCGGCTCCGGTCCGTCTCGTGCCAGGAGGGCGCGGTTGCGTGCTCGCGGCGACCGTTGCCTGGAGCAGGTACGGACTGACGGTGCCCGTTGAACTGACAGATCCATGCGCCCGGTCGGGTGCCGCGAGGCGTATCGCACAGCGACGGGGCCATGATGTGCGGCGCGCAGAGTGCGCCGACCGGCAGCGGAGGAAGCAGATGACCGACCACGAACCCCCTGACGACGTGTTGGGTGCGGGAATCGACCAGGACGCTGTGTTCGAGGTGCTCACCCGGATCCTCGAGTCCGAGCTGGCCGGCGTCGTGCGCTACACGCACTACTCGTTCATGATCACCGGCCCGTACCGGATCCCCGTGGTCGAGTTCATGCGCATGCAGGCCGAGGAGTCGCTGCTGCACGCCCAACAGGCCGGCGAGATCCTGACCGGGCTGGGTGGCCACCCGTCGCAGCGCATCTCGACGATCGAGGAGACGCACCGCCACGGGATCGCCGACATCCTCGCCGAGAGCCTGGCCCACGAGATGGACTCGCTCCGGCTGTACCGGGAGCTGCTGAAACTGGTCGGCGACGCGTCGGTGTTCCTCGAGGAGTACGCCCGGAGCCACATCGGCGAGGAGGAGCAGCACCAGTTGGAGCTGCGCAAGATGTTGCGCGACTACTCGCCGACCGGCTGATGGCCGCACCGGTTCGTGTGCTGGTCTGTGTCGGCGACGACTGCAGCGCTGCTCGTGGGTTCGACAAGTTGCTGCTGGTGGCTTCCGCCAGCGACGGGGCCAGCACCGTGGCCTGTCAGGGTGTGTGCAAGGGGCCGGTCGCCGGGGTCGAGCGCGAGGGTGAGGTCCGCTGGTACGCGAAGGTCCGCGGCGACCGGCGCCGCTCGCTGTCGCGTCTGCTGCGCACCGGAACCGGTCGTCGGGCGCTGCGGTCCGCCGAGGTGCGCAAGCGTCGCGGCCGGCTCAAGCACCCCGAGAAGCGGCGACCGATCGAACGCCGCTGACCGCGACGCGGGACGCGTCGAATACTGGAGCGTCCCCGTACTCGAGGAGCCGCGGCGCGGA
>SKRR01000022.1 GCA_007118345.1 Microthrixaceae bacterium
CGCCAGGTCAAGGTGCGCATCCCCGCCGGGGTCAGCGACGGTCAGCGCATCAGGGTCAAGGGCAAGGGCGGCGCCGGCGCCAACGGCGGCCCCGACGGCGACCTCTTCGTGCGGGTCCACGTGGGACGGCACCCCCTGTTCGGCCGGAAGGGCGACCATCTGACCCTCACGGTGCCGATCACCTTCACCGAGGCGGCGCTGGGCGCCGACGTGGCGGTCCCCACCGTCGACGGTGAGACGGTCACGATCCGGGTGCCGCCCGGAACCCAGAGTGGTCGGACGTTCCGGGTGCGCAAGCGAGGCGTCACCACACCCAAGGGGCGGGGCGATCTGCTCGTCACCATCGAGCTGGCCGTCCCCCAGAAGCTCTCCGACGCCGAGCGCACGGCCCTGGAGACCTACGCGGAGCTGAGCGACGAGTCGCCGCGTGCACACCTGCAGATCTGAGACGATGGGGTGCCGCGATCAAGCGGGACCTCACGACACCGAGGAGGGGAGGTTCGATGCCGGAGTACGAACAGGCGGTCTACGTGATCTCGGTCGCCGCCGAGCTCGCCGGCGTCCACCCCCAGACCCTGCGCATCTACGAGCGCAAGGGCCTGGTCGAACCGGGCCGGACCCGCGGCGGTAGCCGCCGTTACAGCGACGCCGACATCGCGTTGCTGCGCCGTATCCAGGATCTGACGAACGAGGGCCTCAACCTCGCGGGCGTCAAGAAGGTGCTCCAGCTCGAGGGCGAGCTCGACGCGGCGCGCGCCCGTCTCCGTGAGCTCGAGGAGCGCTCTGCTGAGGAGGTCGATCGGGTGCACCGCCAGTACCGGCGCGATCTGGTGCCGTTGCGTCAGGCCGTCGTGCTCTACCGGGACGAGCAGCAGCGACGATGAGTGTCCGGCCGGGCCCGGCGACCTCACGTCCGTGAGCTCCGATTCCGTGCCACAGGATCTGGTGCGGCATGGCCCGGTGCGCGGACTGGCGGGCGCACTGCTGGTGTGGCTCGGTGTGGCCGTGGTGTTGTCGACCACCGCCGCGGTGCCGCCGGTCGCCGCCCAGCACCGTCGCGTCGTCGTGCTGGGCGACAGCATCGTGCTCGGCGCCGAGGGTCCGATGGTGGCACGGTTCGCGGGTCGCGGCTGGGAGGTCACGTTCGACGCGACGGTCAGCCGTTCCACCAGCGATGCGGTCGCTGCGGTGGCGGCGCACCGGACCCAGCTCACCGACAGCATCGTGCTGAGCTTCGGCGCGAACGACGCGGGCGACGTCGGGGCGTTCCGTGAGCGCGTCGAGCAGCTGCTCGACGCCGTCTCGGAGGCGCCCCGGGTGTACTGGCTGACCATCCGCGAGGTCCGTGACTACTACGGACCGGCGAACCAGGTGCTCCGTGATGCCGCTGCGTCGCGACCCGACGTCACGGTGGTCGACTGGCACGCCGCCTCGGCGGGCCGATCGGACCTCACCGCGGCGGACGGGCTGCACCTGAGCGGCGTGGGCGCTGCGGTCATGGCCGATCTGGTGGTCGCTGCCGTTGCCGACGGCGCGACCCCGCTCCCGCCCGTCACCGAACCGGTACCTCCGCCGCCCACCGAACCTCCCACCACGGTCCCGGTGACCACTGTGCCGCCCGCCGCTGCGCCGACCATCCCGGTCGCGACCACCATGGGGACGCTCTCGACCGCGGCGCCCTCGACTGCGACGCCGTCCGCCCCCCTGCGGACCGGGCGGTTCGGGGAGGCGACCGACACCGCGCCGAGCGGGCTCGACGGCATCCGGGTGCTGGGCCTCACCTTCGGCGCGGCGGTGCTCCTGGTGTTCGCCGTGCTCGGCGGCACCGGAGTGGTGCTCGGTGGCTGGGCCTACCTCGTCGCCGGTCGACGGCTCCGAACCACCGTCGCCGATCGCGAAACTTGAGTGTATCCATTGCAAGTTTGCTGACAGTTAGTTACACTATTTGTCGTGTCCCGGCGATCCGTGCCGGACCGGAGAGGAATCACCTTCGCCATGCCGCTCGATCCCAACACCTGGACCCTCAAGACCCGTGAGGCCGTGGAGGGTGCGCTCGCCGACGCCACCGGGCGCAACAACCCCGAGGCGACCTCGGCGCACCTCCTCGCGGCACTGTTGCGCCAGGAGGACGGCGTCGTGCTGCCGGTCGTACGCAAGCTCGGCCTCAACCCGCTGGCCCTCCGCGACGCCGCCGATGCGGCAGCTGGCGAACTCCCCACCGCCTACGGCACCCAGACACGTCCCGGCCGCGACCTCACCTCCTTGGTCGAGGCGGCCGACAGCGAGCGCGTCGAGCTCACCGACGAGTACCTCTCGACCGAGCACCTGCTGCTCGCGATCGCATCGGCCGACGAGTCCAAGCCGGTCGGGGAGCGTCGGCTGGGCGAGGTGACGCGCGAGCAGGTGCTCGCGGCCCTCGCCGAGGTCCGCGGCTCACGGCGGGTCACCAGTCAGAACCCCGAGGACACCTTCGAGGCGTTGGAGAAGTACGGCCAGGACCTCACCGAGTCGGCCCGTGCGGGCAAGCTCGACCCCGTCATCGGTCGTGACGACGAGATCCGTCGGGTCGTGCAGGTGTTGTCACGCCGCACGAAGAACAACCCGGTGCTCATCGGCGAGCCGGGTGTGGGCAAGACGGCCGTGGTCGAGGGCCTCGCGCAGCGCATCGTCGCGGGCGACGTGCCCGACTCGCTGCGCAACAAGCGCCTGATCTCGCTCGACATGTCGGCGATGGTCGCCGGTGCGAAGTACCGCGGGGACTTCGAGGAGCGGTTGCAGGCCGTGCTGGCCGAGATCAAGGACTCCGAGGGCGAGATCATCACGTTCATCGACGAGATGCACACCGTGGTCGGCGCGGGCGCCACCGGCGAGGGCGCGATGGACGCGGGCAACATGCTCAAGCCGATGCTCGCCCGCGGCGAGTTGCGGATGGTCGGTGCCACCACCCTCGACGAGTTCCGCAAGCACATCGAGAAGGATCCGGCGCTCGAACGTCGGTTCCAGCAGGTGTTCGTCGGCGAACCGTCGGTCGACGCGTCGATCGCGATCCTGCGCGGGCTCAAGGAGCGCTACGAGCGCCACCACGGCGTCGAGATCCAGGACCCGGCGCTCGTCGCCGCGGCCGTGCTGTCGGACCGCTACCTCACCGGGCGGTTCCTGCCCGACAAGGCCATCGACCTGGTCGACGAGGCGGCGTCGAGCCTGAAGATCGAGATCGACTCGGTGCCCACCGAGATCGACGTCGTCCGACGCCGCATCGCCGGCCTCGAGATCGAACGCGTAGCGCTCGACAAGACGACCG
>SKRR01000036.1 GCA_007118345.1 Microthrixaceae bacterium
CCTATGAACCGAACCTGCTGCTGCAGGTCGCGTCCGTGCCCCTGCAGGCAGAGCCGGCGCCGCGGTCGCAGCCCGCGCAGGACCCACTGGAGGCCGGCATTGTCTTCGTGCTCGATACCACGATGTCGATGGATCCCTTCATCGAAGCCACAAGCACGGCGATGCAGCGCATCGTGCGGGACCTCGAGCCGGACGATGCAGGCACCCGCTTCAGCTTCGGCGTGCTGTCGTTCCGCGACGATGTGGATGCGGTGCCGGGGATCGAGTACCGCACCAACCTGCGCCTGCCGCTGGAACGCCGCGACGACCAGTCCGTCGTGATCGAGGAGATCCGCGAGGCAGCCCGGGTCTCGACCGTCAGCACGCCGGGCTTCAACGAGGACAGCATGGCCGGCATCGAGGACGCGCTGGAGCTGTTCGACTGGGACGGCCGCGACGGCGAACGGCCCTTCGATGCGCGGGTCATCGTGCTGGTCACCGATGCTGGCCCGAAGGATCCGCGCGATCCCTTTGCTCGCAGCGACATCAGCGCCGCGGAACTGCAGCGCGAGGCGCAGGACCGCAACATCGCCATCATGACCCTGCATCTGAAGACCCGCGCCGGCGGTCCGGCCCAACATGCCTATGCCGAGGGGCATTACCGCACCCTCTCGCGCTTTCACGGCAGCAGCTACTACTACCCGATCGAGGGAGGCTCCCGCGATGCCTTCGAGGCGACGATCACCCGGCTGATCGAGTCGCTGGTGGCGGTGATCGAAGGCGTGCGCGAGGATGCGCCAGATCCCCCGGCGCCGGATCTGGCGCCAGAGATCGTCGACTTCGGCCACGCCCTGCGGCTGGCCTATCTGGGCCGGGTCGAGGGCACCCAGGCGCCCGACCTGATCCGCGGCTGGATTTCCGAGCGCGCGGCCGAGAACCCGCTGGCGCTGGCGATCGAGCCGCGGCTGCTGGTCAGCAAGAACGAGCTCGCGACCATGGCCGAGTATCTCGACGCGCTGGTCCAGCTCGGCGAGCAGATCACCTCCACCGAGGACGCCGAGCAGTTCTTCGGCCAGGTGCGCGAGGTGATCGGCCGCATGGCGCAGAACCCCGACAGCCTGATCGCCACCGAGGCCGAGACGCTGGGCGGCGCGTTGGAGTTCCTGGAGGACCTGCCCTATCGCAGCCAGCTCCTCACCATCACTCCAGAGGCGTGGATGCAGAGCGCGATGCGCCGCCGCCAGATCCTCGACGGGCTGCGGCCCAAGCTGGTGCAGTACCGCAAGTGGCTGTTCGACCCCGAGGTCTGGACTGCCCTGCACGAAGGGGCGCCCGATGGCGAGCATGTCTTTGCCCTGCCCTTCGACGCGCTGCCATGACCCGGGGTGGGGGCCATGAGCCGGAGGGGGCCATGAGGGTCCCGGCCGCGCAGCGCCCCGCTGCCGTTGCCGACGCCGCGTCGGCCGGGCTGCGTATCGAGGGCATGCAGGCAACGCTGCGCGACGGCGACCGGCTGTTCCGGCTCGAAGTGGAGCGGCTGCACGTGGCGCCCGGCAGGATGCTGGCACTGACCGGCGCCAGCGGGTCGGGCAAGACCCTCCTGCTGGAGATGCTCGGACTGCTGCGCCGCCCCGACCGCGTGGCGCGCCATGTCTGGCGCAGCGCCGACGGGGCGGTGACGGAGCTGGGGGGGCTCTGGGCCGCCGGCGCGCGCAGCCCTGCACTGTCGGCGGCACGGGCCGGGCTGTTCGGCTTCGTGCCGCAGTCGGGTGGGCTGCTGCCGTTTCTGGATGTCCGCGCAAATGTGGCCCTGCCGCAGCAGCTGGCCGGTCGCGAGGATCAGCGATGGTGTGTCGAGTTGCTGGAGCGGCTGGCGCTGAGCGACGTGGCCCGACTGTTGCCGACGGCGCTGTCCATCGGGCAGCGCCAGCGCGCCGCCATAGCCCGGGCGCTGGCCCATCGCCCCCCGTTCGTCATCGCCGACGAGCCCACGGCCGCGCTGGATCCCGAGGCCGCGGATACCGCGCTGGGCCTGCTGCTCGAAACCGCCAGCGCGGGCGGCACCGGGGTTTTGCTGTCGTCGCACGACCTTGATCGCGTCACCCGCCTCGGCATCCCGCAGGCGCGGCTGGAAGCGGCGCCCCTGCGCGACGGTGCCGCCGAAGGCGTGGTCAGCCGTCTGCGAGGCAGCCCATGCTGATCGTCCGGCTGGCGCTCCGCGACCTGCTGCGCGATCGTTTCGTGTTGGTGTGCAACGTGGCCATCATGGCTGGCGTGCTGGTGCCGATGCTGGTGCTGTTCGGCGTCAAGAACGGCGTGCATCAGGCGCTGGTCGGCGAACTGCTGGCGCGACCGGCCACACGACAGGTCGATACGGTGGGCAATGTCGGGCTGACCGATGAAGCCATCGCCCGCCTGCACGACTGGCCCGAGGTGGCCTTCGTCACCCCCCGGCCGCGCAGCCAGTTCGACCTTGTGACTGTCCGCGCGGAGGGCGGCCGCAGGCTGCGCGAGGCGCTGGCCGTGCCCTCCGGTGCGGGCGATCCGAACCTGCCCGCCGGGCTGGCGCTGGCCTCCGGGACCGCGGTCGCCAGCGCGCTCCTGGCCGACCAGCTGGATCTGGAACCCGGCGATCGCCTTCAGATCGTCACCCAGGCCGAGGGTCGGCCGCGCCAACTGCTGCTGGAAGCACGGCTTATCGCGGTGATCCCCACCGGCGTGGCAGAGGGCCGAACGCTTTTCGTCCCCTTCGAGACGGTGGACCTGATCGAAGCCTTCTACGACGCCTATGCACTGCCCGAGCACGGCATTGACAGCGGCCGGCCGCTGATCGAGCGGGCGCCGCTGCACGCCGGGCTGCGCGCCTTTGCCCACCGGCTGGAGGACGTGGCCCCCCTGCAACGGCGGATCGAGGCCGAGTTCGGCATCGCCACCTCCGCCCGCAGCCGCGAGGTGGAGGCGGTTCTGGGCCTCGGCCGGAACCTGGATCTGGCGCTGGCCCTGACGGTGGCCCTGGCCGCCACCGGGCTTGGCGCGGCCCTCGTGCTGGGCTTCTGGACGGAAGTGGGGCGCAAGCGGCGCACGCTGGCCGCACTGGCGCTGATGGGGGCCCCGGTCCGCCGCCTGTCGATATTTCCGCTGACCCAGGCGCTGGTGACAGCCCTGTCTGGCCTCGGGGTGTCCTGGGGCCTTTACGGCATTTCCGCGGGCATGGCCGAGCGGCTGTTCGGCGGCGGGCTGCCCGGCGGCGCCTCGGTGGCCGTCATCGCACCGCCCGCGGCGCTGGCCA
>SKRR01000005.1 GCA_007118345.1 Microthrixaceae bacterium
ACCACCCCGCCCAGCTGCGGCGCCGCGTCGAACAGGCGGACCCGGTGACCCCGGATCGCAGCGACCCTCGCCGCCTCGAGCCCGGCCGGACCGCCGCCGACCACGGTCAGGTCGACCGGGTGCGCGGCGCTGCCCTCGAGTGGCGGGTCCTCGGTCTCGTGCCCGGCGCGTGGGTCTCCGAGTGCGCTGACGATCGGGTTCCGGTTGTCACGCACCTGGCTCCGCTGGTTCGACAGCGTGCAGGGGCGAATCCGTTCCGGGGTGCCAGCGGCGAGCTTCGCGACGAGATCGGCGTCGCTGATCTGGGCGCGGGTCATCTCGACCGCGTCGGCACAGCCGTCACGCAGCGCCCGCTCGGCCTGGGCCACGTCGACGATCGACCCCTGTGCGATGACCCCGACCCGCCCCCCGCTGGCGGACGCGACGGCGTCGCGCACCGACCGGCTGAGCTCGAGGTTGAACCCGGGTGGCGTGTGACCGTCGGGGCGGGTCGCCGCCACCGAGTAGATCGACCCGCGCACCACCGTCAGCAGGTCGATCCGCGCCGCCCCGTCGTCAGCGGCGATGGCCGCGGCGAGGCCCGGGGACTCCTCGGGCGTGATGCCCGCCCAGGGCGCCAGCTCGTCGCACGACAGCCGCAGGCCCACCACCCCTTCGGCCCCGACGGCGTCGCGCACGTGGCGCAGCACCTCGGTGAGGAACCTCGGCCGCTCACCCCACTCGTCGTCGCGCTGGTTGGTGAGTCCCGAGAGGAACTGACGGATCAACGAGTACTGCCCGGCGTTCACGTCGACCCCTGCACATCCCGCACGGACCGCTCGCCGTGCGGCGTCGGCGAACCCATCGAGGACGGCGTGGATGTCGTCGGGTTCCATCCACTTCGGCACCTCACGTGAGTTCACCTCGGGCACCCGCGAGGGGGCCCAGAGCTCACGCTGGTTCCAGTGCGACGTGCCCTGCCCGCCGGCGTGCCCGATCGCGGCGAGCACGAGCGTGCCCGACGGGGCGCACGCTCCGACGACCTCGGCCCACCCCTGCTCGGCGTCCGCGGCCAGTGGGGCCCGTTCGTAGGGGTGGTCCGAGTCGTGGACCGACGCCTCCTCGGTCACGATGATGCCGGCGCCGCCCTCGGCTCGACGACGGTAGTAGGCGACATGGCGGTCCGAGAGGCTCCGACGACGACCCAGGTTGGTCTCGTGGGGGCCGAAGACCACCCGGTTGGGCGCGGTGGCGGCGCCGAGGGTCAGCGGTTCCAGCAACGGCGAGGGATCGGCCACGTCCGCCATGTTGGCCCACCATCGCGGTCCGGCCCCAACCACACGAAGGCCCGGATCGAACCGTTCAGCGCTTGCGAAGGCAGGTCAACCCGTCGCCGACGTTCAGCAGCACCGTGTCCACCCGCTCGTCGGCGACGACGGCATCGTTGAACACACGGATCGCGACCACCGACTCATCCTGTGCCCGCGGATCGAGCACGGCCCCGCCGAAGAGGGTGTTGTCGACCAACACGAGTCCACCGGGTCGCATGCGTTCGAGCACGAGCTCGAGGTACTCGGGGTACCCGGTCTTGTCGGCGTCGATGAACGCCAGGTCGATCGGTCGGTCAAAGCTCCGCCCGGCGAGCCGTTCCGCGGCGGGGCCGATCACGACCTCGATCCGATCGGCCACACCCGCTTCCTCCCAGAACGGTCGACCCATGTCGGTCCACGCCGACGAGACGTCGAAGCAGGTGAGTCGGCCGTCGTCGGGCAGACCTTCGGCGATGCACAACGCCGACAGTCCGGTGAAGGTGCCGATCTCGACCGCCACCCGGGCCCCGATGAGCCGCGTCAGGAAGGTGAGCGCCGGCCCCTGCTCCTCGGCGATCTGCATGATCGCGGTGTCGCCGAGCTGCTCAGCGGTGAGCTGGACGAGTCGACGGTGGACGTCGGTGCGGGGCAACGAGTGGTCGAGCAGGTACCGGCGGAGCTCCGGGGTGACCGGGAGTCCCTTTTCGTCCATGTGGCCAAGCTACTGCCCTGCCCTTCGCCGCCCGCCGGGGTGTCACCGACCGGCACATCAGCCACACCCCCGACATTGGGGGTCCTCATCGACACGACGTGTCGATCTCCGGCCCAAGAGTCGTGTTCCGGTGATTCCGCGGAATCACCCAGCAGCGTTCAGTTGCCTGCGACGCCGAGGAAGACGACGACTGCGCGCCCGAGTCGAACCATGTCGTCATCGCCGAGCCGGCCGACCTGTTCGCCGAGCTTGGCGCGTGGAACCGTCGTGATCTTGTCCACCATCAGGCTGCTCGGTTCTCGGATTCCGTTCGTCTCGTCCGGAGTCACCAGCAGCCGGAACAGTGGCGCCTCGGTGGGATCGGTGGTGAGCGCACAGACGGTCACCGATGCGGTGGCATCGAAGCGGTCGTCCTGGACGATGACGACCGGCCATGGCTT
This sequence comes from Microthrixaceae bacterium, assembly GCA_007118345.1. Taxonomy (GTDB): domain Bacteria; phylum Actinomycetota; class Acidimicrobiia; order Acidimicrobiales; family Microtrichaceae; genus SKRR01. Next base: position 2,442 of record SKRR01000005.1, read on the forward strand.
TCCGACGTATCCGCTGCCTGCCGCTGCGGTCCAGATCTCGCCGCGTCTCACTCGTCGTCCGAGCTGAGGGCATCGATGAAGGCCTGGTCGTCCGTCTCGTGCGCGCTCGCCGCAACTGCCGCTGACTGCAGGTGGGCCTGTTCGATGAACTGGGGTGAGCGAACGTCGGGGACCCAAATCTGCACGGAACGCAGGCCCTGGGCGCGCAGGCGCTCGCTGTAGGCGCGAACGCGTTCAGCTGGCGGAGTGCTGGATCGCCGAGTCATGACCCGATGTTCCATGTAACGGGTGGAGGAGTCACCTGCTCCGGGTCAGTGACGGCCCTGGAGTCCAGGCGAACGTTCACGGGCGCGGCACGAGGGACCCATTGGCCCAGCGCGTCACTGCGTCTGTGGTCCCTGTCACGAAGCCCCCGGAGCGCTCCATGTCGAGATCGACCACCTGGGCGCGACCCGGTTGGACGCTCGTGACTCCAGCAGGTCCAACTCGTACAAGAGGCCCAGCGTCTCCTTCCGGGTCCCCTTGCCGCGCGCATCGAGGTCGAGCGTGACCATCCAGCCGCCCTTCAAGGCCGGCTCGATCCACCGCTCGCCGCGGCCGTTGATCAAGTTCCACAGCGCGATCAGCTCGCCGTCCACGGCGGCGGTCACCTCGATCGCACCGATGCGGTGCGCGGCATCGAAGAGGTCGAGATCGTGCATGCCGTCGGCGGAGCCGTCGTCGTGCTGAACCACTCGGAGGCCGGTGGCGGTGGCGACCATGCGCCGGGCCCACTCTTCCTCGGGTGGAAGGCCACACTCGGCACCAGCCGCGCCTCCCGTTGCA
>SKRR01000268.1 GCA_007118345.1 Microthrixaceae bacterium
AGTCGCTCCCGTCGGGGTGAGCTGGGTGTCAGCAGCCGATGGGTTCGTCTCGGGTCGGGATCAGTGCGGGGTCGTAGGCGACGTCGACGAACAGCAGTGTCGGTGAGGCGCTGAGGATTCCTGTCACCGTCGCGTCGGACCATTCGTGGTGCTGTTCGGGTGTCAGGTCGATGTTCGCGTCGATGGCGTAGATGCGGACCTCGGGCTCGGTGTCGAGCGCGTCGATGGCGGCGAGGGTGTCGGACAGCGGCGCGTCCTGCAGCGGTTCGCAGGCGAGCAGCTCACCCCTCGACAGGGCGTTGGAACCCACCGTCCACTCCTCGCCCGGTTCGGCCGGCCGGCCGAGCGACAGCCGGAGCTGACCGTCGAACCCGGCGGGGATGAGGAACCCGTCGAAGGAGGTGGCGCCGTCGCCGTCGGTGCGGCGCAGATCAGGTGGGAGGCCCTCGGCGCCGTACGCGCCGACGAAGCGTCCGACGTTGGACGGCCCGACGGGCACCGGTTCGATCTCGAGGTCGAGACCCGCGTCGGCCGCCGCGGTTTCGATCTCGTGCGGGCGAGCTTCGATGTCGGTGATCCGCACGCGCAGCTCGCCGTCGACTTCGACGACCTCGACCCGTGCGTCAGCGTCGCTTGCAGCGTCGAACAGCAGCACGCCGCTGGTGAGCAGTGCGATCACGACCGCTGCGGCGGTGAGCCCGCCGGTTCGGTGTCGTCGTCGACGACGGTCCTGGCGGCGCGCGGCGGCGACGACCTCGGTGCGGAGCTCGGCCAGGAACGGGTCAGTCATCGAACCACCCGCGGGTCGAGCGCGTCGCCGAGCTGGTCGAGCAAGGCGGACAGTGCGCGGCTGACACGCGTGCGTGCGGCTGCTTCGCTGCAGCCACACGCAGCGGCGACCTCGGAGAAGGCGAGTCCGTCGACCACCCGCAGCCGCACAGCACGGGCGAGCGGGTCCGACAGCGTGTCGAGCGCGGCGTGGAGCACCGCTGCTGTGAGCTCGGCGTCGAGCCGGTCGGTGGTGTCGGTGTCGTGGTGCACCAACGGGGTGCGCATGGCGAGACGTCGCCGGGCGCGGTCGTCGATCGCGGCGCTGCGCTGGTAGTCACGCAACAGGTTGCGGGCGATGCCCCACAGCCACGCCCCCGCCGCGGCTCGGGTGGGGTCGTAGGTGTCGAACCGCTCGATCGCGACCGCGAAGCACTCTGCACACAGATCGGCTGCCACGTCGGACGACGCGGTGCGCGAGAACAGCCAGCCGCGGAGCGCGTCGGCGTGTTCGTCGTAGAGCGCGACGACCACGGCCTCGATCCCGCCGACATCCCGCCGACGGTCGCCGATGCGACGGTGCCCCACGAACTCTCACGCTGCACCACCCAGCCAGTGTCTGACAAGACGGCCACACCGTCAGGGGACCCGACGACGCAACGCGAGCGGCCCAGAGGGTTCACGCGATGAGCCATGGGGGTCATTGCCCGGACCCACCGGCACGGAGATGCTGCGGGGGCATCACGACGATGCAGGGTGGATCCGCCGGTCTCGTTGGTCGCCACCGAGCCCCATTCCGGTGGCGACCAACGATTCCTCGGGCCGTCTCGTCAGGACCCGAGGAGCTCGACATGTCCAGGCCGATGCGTGTTGTCGCTGGTGCGGTGCTTGCCGCCGCGATGGCGTTGTGGACGCCGTTCGGTGTGCCGGTGTCGGCACAACCCGGCGAGCGTGGCGGATCCGCCGCGGCGGCGGTGTCGGCGCGTTCGATGCGCCGGGTGAGCGGTCAGAGCGTCGGGTTCGTGACGTGTCGACGCCGTTGGGAGAGATTGGCCCGGGTCGGGTGGATGAGCCGTTGGAAATCGACCGCGACGATCCACCGTCGCCCGACGACGAGCAGGTGGATCATGAGCGGTCGTCCTCGACGGAGTTGGTGTGGCGCACCGGTGAGGGCGCGTACGCAGCGGAGCTCTCGGTGATGCCGAAGTGGTTCGAGGTCGACGGCCGGTGGCGTGAAATCGACGTGTCGTTGGTGCCATCCGAGGGGTCGCCGGGTGCGGTGACGACGAGCGACGGGCCGTGGTCGGCGACGTTCGCGCCGATCTCAGTCGAGGGCGGCGGCGTGTCGGTGGTGGCCGAGGACGGTGCCCGGTTGGGGTGGCGTCCTGCTGACCCGCCGTCGGAGGTCGTGGCGCCGGTGGTCGGCGATGACGGCGAGTCGGTGACGTATCCGCAGGTGTGGCCGGGGGTCGATCTGCGGTACCAGTTGTCGACGATCGGGATCCGCGAAGAGATGGTGTTGTCCTCACCAGAGGCGCCGTCGTCGTTCGAGTTCGTGGTGGACCAACGCCTGGTACGCGACACCGCCGCGGAGCGCGCCGCGTCAGATGAGGAGGGGCTCCCGGCGCAGCAGCGTGAGCTGCAGCGGTTCGCCGTCGAGGGTGTGGAGTCGATCGAGGTGGGCGCGCCCCGCATGTTGGACTCGACCGGGATGGATCTGTGGGAGGCGCCGGTGTCGGCCTCCGCGACGGATCGAGGTGCTGGGTCCATGTGGTCGGTGGGTGTCGATGCGGAGTGGTTGCGGTCCCAGCCCGAGGATGCGTTCCCGCTGGTGTTGGATCCCGACATCATGCACGTGTCGCAGGAGATACCACCGACGCGGTGGCAGGTGATGCGCAACGGCTCGAACCTGTGCGGCTGGAACTACTCGGGGATCTCGACGTTCTGTTGGCCACGCAACGGCAACGCCTACTTCACTGCCGATTTCAACCATCGCACGAACGCGGAGTACGACACGCCGTCGGTGCTCGGTGACCTGCCGGATCGGGTGCGCGAAGTACACGACGCCGCGATCATCTTCGAGCGTGAGGCGGGCGTCACGACAACTCAAACGATGCATACGCGCACGTTCTCTGCGTGGAACTGGTCCGGTGGTACCTCGAACCTGTTGACCTCGGTACCGTTCGCGGCGCTGGCTGGGACGAACGTGACGTCGTCGGTGACCCGCAACTCGCCGACGAAGTTCCAGTTCCGGGGGCCAGAGACGTCGGGGGTGGTGACCTGGAAGAGCTTCTTTGCGTCGTTGTACGTGACGTGGTCGGAGAATTTCATCCCGGTTGTTGAGCAACCAGTGGTGCCGTTGATGGTCGACACGACCGCGCCGGCGGTGTCGGTCGACGCGTCGGATCCCGACGGCGACGCGTTGACGTACCAGTTCCAAGTGTCGCGATCGTTCGAGTTCGAACCCGGCACGATCGCCGCGACAGTGGA
>SKRR01000017.1 GCA_007118345.1 Microthrixaceae bacterium
CAGATGGGTCTGGCGCGGATGTTGCCGCGAACCGACGTGCTCATCGTCACCACCCCCGCCACTGCGGCGCAGAAGGTCGCCTCCCGCGCCGCCGACATGGCGCGGAAGGGTTTCCTGCGGGTCGCAGGGGTGATCGAGAACATGGGCCCGACGGTCGACGCCGACGGCACCACCCATGCCTGGTTCGGGTCGGGTGGCGGACAGCAACTGGCGGAGACCATCGGGGTCCCGCTGCTGGCGTCCATCCCGCTCGATCCGGCCCTCGCCGCCGGAGGTGACGACGGGGAGCCCATCGCCACCGCCGACCCCGACTCACCCGCGAGCCGGGCGCTCAGCGATCTGGCCGAGGTGATCCGGACCGAGGTCGCCCCGCCGGTCGAGATGTCCACGTGCAGTCTCCGAGGCGCGTTGACGCAGGCGGGTGCCGACCTCGAAGGCGCACGCCGGCGGGCCGAGGGTCCCGTCGCTCCGGGCTGACGTCCGCGGCCGGCCACCGAGGCGGCGACGTGCCCGTCCGGGGCGGGGGTGAACTGCCGGCCCGGCCCCGAAATCTGCTGAAGTGTCGGGAATGCCGTCGAGCGAGTCCCGCTGGTGAGCGCAGATGCGTGGGTCACCCTCGCAGTGCTGCTGGTCACGCTCGTCCTGCTGGCGGTCAGCCGGCTCCCACCGAGCGGCATCGTGCTGGCGGCCACCGTGTCGCTCCTGGTGCTCGGCGTCATCGACACCGCCGAGGCGTTCGCGGGCTTCTCGAACCCTGCACCGCTGACCGTGGCGGCGCTGTACGTCGTGGCCCGTGCGGCGCAGACCACCGGGCTGCTCTCCCCGGTGACCTCCCGACTCCTCGGTGACCGAACCGGTCGGAGCGCGCTCACCCGCCTGGCGGTGCCGACCGCGGGCGCATCGGCGTTCCTCAACAACACGCCGGTGGTCGCGATGTTGATCCCCGACGTGCTCGCCTGGGCGCGCCGCCAGCGCACCTCGGCGTCCCGGCTGCTGATGCCGATGTCCTACGCCACGATCCTGGGCGGGACGGTCACGGTGCTGGGCACGTCGACCACCCTGGTGGTCTCGGGGCTGCTCGAGGCGCGCGGTGAGGAGCCCTTCGGGGTGTTCGAGGTGACCAGCGTCGGCGGTCCCGTCGCACTCGTGGGTGTCGTCGTCCTGGTGCTGGTGTGCTCTCGTCTGGTGCCCGACCGCTTGACGGTGCCCGAGCAGGCCGAGGCCAACGCCCGTGAGTACGTCGTGTCGATGGAGGTCGTTCCCAGCGGGCCGCTCGAGGGAGCGACGGTCGCCGGCGCCCGGCTGCGTGACCTCGAGGGCGTGTACCTCGTGGAGCTCGAACGTGACGGCGAGTCCATCACGCCGCCCAACCCCGACGTGGTGCTCCACGGCGGTGACGTGCTCACCTTCGCCGGCCAGGTCGACGAGATCGTCGACCTGCAGCGGATGCGGGGACTCCGTTCAGCGGAGCAGGAGCACGTGCTCGAGATGGATCGGCCCGGTCACACCTTCTTCGAGGCGGTCATCGGACGTTCCTCGGTCCTGTCGGGACAGACGCTGAAGGAGACGCGGTTCCGCAGCAGGTACCAGGCCGCGGTCGTCGCCATCCACCGCGATGGGCACCGGGTCGACGCCAAGTTGGGTGACGTACGGCTCCGACCGACCGACACCTTGCTGGTGCTCGCCCGGCCCGGGTTCGCGCAGCGTTGGCGGGCGAACTCGGACTTCCTGGTGGTCGCCCACGTGGGCGGCGACCCGCCGGGGGCGACCCGGCGCGCTCCGATCGTCGGCATCGTCGCGCTCGGCATCGTGGCGACCGCGGCGATCGGCATCCTGCCGATCCTGCAGGCCGCACTGCTGGGCGCAGGTGCACTGGTGGTCGCCAGGGTGCTCACCTACAGCGAGGCCCGTGATGCCATCGACCTGGACGTGATCGTGCTCATCGCCGCGGCGTTCGGACTCGGCGCCGCGTTGGAGACCAGCGGTCTGGCGTTGGTGATCGCCGAGGGCTTCACCGATGTGTTCTCCGGCTGGGGTGAGGTCGGCATCGTGCTGGGCATCGTGCTGGCGACGGTCCTGCTCACCGAGATCGTGACCAACAACGCTGCTGCTGTGGTCGTCCTGCCGATCGCACTGTCGATCGCCGGGCCGGCCGGTCTGGACGGTCGCGCCATCGCGATCGCCGTCGCGATCGCCGCGTCGGCATCGTTCCTGTCGCCGATCGGGTACCAGACCAACACGATGGTCTACGGGCCGGGTGGGTACCGGTTCACCGACTACCTCCGCACCGGATGGCCGCTCACGCTCAGCGTGGTCGTGGTGATCACCGGAATGACCGTGCTCGTCGCCTGAGCGCCGACTCCCCGGCGGCAGGGGAGCGACGGCTCAGTCCGGCTGCACCGCGTCGGTCTCCTCGGGTGCTGCCAGGCTCGGGAGCGCCTCGATGACGGAGAGCAGGTGCAGGTACCAGATCTCCTGGAGTTCCCGCAGCACCGAGGAGTCCGCCTCCACACGGAACTGGTGCAGCTCGTGCGAGCCGTTGCGGTAGACGGCACCGTCGTAGGGCGGGCCGACGCTGAGGTTCGCCCGCGAGGTGCTCATCATCGAGCCGAGGGCGACCTTGGTGGCGGTGTCCAGGTCCACGCCCGCCGTCACCGCGAAGTCGAGGAGGAACTTGCCGTACTTGCTCTCGCCGATCTGCAGGAAGGGCCGGTCCTCGGACACGTGGATGTAGTTGCCCTCGCCGTGAACGAGGAACAGTTCAGGCGGCTCGTCGCCCACCTGGCCACCGAGGATGAAGGTGGCGGTGCCGTCGGCACCGACCGCGGCGAGCGCCTGGGCGTGTTCGGCAGCGACCTCACGATTGAGCCGGCCGAGGTAGAGCGCTGCTTCGTGCAGGTGGTCGACCGAGCGCAGGCTCTCGGTGCCGTTGGGCGCAGCGAGGTCGACCCGGATGCGATCGAGCACCTGGTGGGTGGTCGCCAGGCTGCCCGCGGGCTGGAGGACGAACACGCGGTCCTCCGCAGGGGTGAACACGTGCAGCTTTCGGTACGTGCTGATGTTGTCGACCCCAGCGTTGGTCCGCGTGTCCGACAGGAACACCAGCCCCTCGTCCAGTCGCATCGCGAGGCAGTAGGTCATGGTGCGTTCCTTCGGCAGTGTGGGCGCCCGCCGTGGCGAGCACCGGCACGCTACCGGGCGACGTCGGAGTGGAGGCTTCGCTCGATAGGGTCGTCGATCGTGGGTAGGAACCG
>SKRR01000122.1 GCA_007118345.1 Microthrixaceae bacterium
AGCGTTCGGGCGCCGATTCGCTCGGCGACACCGACCCGTCGTGCGGCTTCGGCCGCCGACGCCGAGAGCAGATCGCCGACGTCGTCCCACACGGCGAGGACCCACAGGCGCCCGCTCCGTCGATGGACCATCCAGTAGCCGTGCCGAGCACCCGGATGCTGGAGAAGACCCGGAACGAGTTCCTCCTGGGCGGCACGGATCGCGTCGGCGATCCGCCGTGGGTCGATGACGGTGTGGACGAGTGTCGCCTTCATCGCGACGCTCCTTTCTCCGTCGGATGATGACCTTCGGCGAGCCCGTCGGGGCGACGTGCGGCGATCCCGTGAGACCGTCGTGCGAGGTCGTCGGCCGAAGAACCCGCAGGATCCACCCTCGCGCCGGACCCACCGGAACGCAACGTCCTTCGTGTTGGGGCCGGGGCCGGGGCCGCTGTCGATCGCCCTCGGGGCGATCGCACCGGGTCAGCCGCTGAGCGCGATCCGGTGGGCACCTCGCCGCGAGCTGATCCAGAACACGTCGTCGCCGAGCTCGACGCGGTGGTACACCGAACCCTTCGACTCCTCCGCCCGGACCGGTCCCGGCAGGAACCCCTCGAGCCGCAGCGGACGGCCCAGCGACGACAACCCGACGACTGCGACGTCGTCGCCGCGCGGAACCAGTGCGACCTGGTCGCGAAGCGTCACCATCGCCACGAACACCACGATCAGGAGCACGAACCCGCTCGCGGTGATGCCGGCCCAGCCGTCGAGACCGGTGCTGACCCCGATGCCCACGGCGACGAGCAACCCGATCATCAGCACCCCCGGCGTCGGATCCGACCCACGACGCGCACGTACCGGACTGCCGGCGCCCTCGCCGACCAGCATCTCCACCTGTTGCACGAACCGTGGCACCACGTCCTCCTCCGACGACCGGTCTGCATCCCCCAGTCGGCACGACGGGCGCTGCGCTGAAGGTTCGTGCGCGACGTGGGCGCCAACGGGACTCAGCCTGCGAGGAGCACCTGCCCGTCGGCCACGACGAGGGTCGGCGACCACGAGGCGTCGAGCAGCAGCAGGTCGGCGCGGAAGCCCGCCTGCAACCGGCCCAGGTCCGCTCGCCCGAGCACCCGGGCGGGAACCGTGGTGAGCGCTGCGACCGCGTCGACCGGATCGATGTGGAGCTGCTCGACCGCGAGGCGCAGGGCGACGTCCTGGGTCAGGACCGATCCCGCGAGGGTCGAGGTCCCGGCGAGGGTGGCCCGACCGTCACGCACCTCGACCGTGCTCGACCCGAGACGGTACGACCCGCTGGCGCCACCCGCGGCGGCGATGGCGTCGGTGATCAGCGCCACCCGCCCCGGCGCCAGGCGGAACAGCCCGGCGGCGACCGCCGGGTGCACGTGGACGCCGTCGACGATCAGTTCGAGGGTCGCGCCGGCGTCGACGCCCGCCATCACCGGGCCCGGCGAGCGGTGCAGCAGCGGCGCCATGGCGTTGAAGGCGTGGGTCAGGACCGTTGCACCCGAGTCGAACGCCCGGCGAGTGGTGTCGTAGTCGGCGTCGGTGTGGCCGAGTGCCACCACGGCCCCCGCGTCGCGGAAGGTCCTGATCGCGTCATCCGCGCCATCGAGCTCGGGAGCGATCGTGACCATCGCGAGCGTGCCGCGTGCCGCTGCGAGCTGCCGTTCGACCGAACCGGCGGTCGGTGTGACCAGCACGCTCGGGTCGTGCGCCCCGCACCGCTGCGTCGCAAGGTACGGCCCCTCGAGGTGGCTCCCCAGCACGAGCGGGTCCTCGGCAGCGACCGCGGCGATTCGGGCCAGCCATTCGGCCTGACGGTCGATCGGTGCCGACACCAGACTGAGCAGCGTGCGGGTGGTGCCGTGGGCGCGGTGGAAGGCAAGGGCCGTAGCTGGGTCCTCGTCGCTGTAGGCCACGCCGCCACCACCATGGCAGTGCAGGTCGATGAATCCTGGGGTCACGACCTTGCCGGCGGCATCGATGACACGATCGGCGTCCGCAGCGAGCCCCCGCCAGTCGTCGCCGGTCGCGGTGGCGGTGATGGTCCCGTCGGCGACGTGGATCCAACCGTTGTCGCGTCGACCGGACGCGTCGATCAACGCTGCACCGTGGACGAGCAGCGACCCGGGGTTCACCCCTGGTGCCCGGCGTCGGTGGTCATCCCGAGATGATGCCAGGGTGACGGGCCGTTGGCGCCGCTGCACGGGAGATCCGGATCGGTCGGGACGAACCCCGCGCCCGACCTGCGTGTCAGCCCGAGCGGGTGGTGCGCAGCTGGTAGCTGTCGGGCGAGACCATCATCTCGCTGGCATCGACGACCTCGAAGTCACCCATGGCGAGGGTGCGCAGTGTCCTGATGTCCTCGTCGTCCCAGCGCAGGTCGGGCTCACCCTGGAGCACGAACCCGGGACCCGTGTCGTTGATGATCACCCCGTGCTCACGCAACGCCCGAGCGACCACCTGCGCCTGGGGGCCGAGGTGCGACACGTCGACGTCGTCGCGCAACCGCAACCAGGTGCCCATCGGCATGGCGTCCGGATCGGTCGAGCGGCCGTCGGTGCCCATCGCCGGCCAGACCACCTCGTCGGCCAGGATCGTCTCGAGGGTCGCGGTGATGGCGTGGTCGATCCGTCCGGCGGCCACCTCGTCGAAGCGGATCAGCCCGGCGAGCAGCGACGAGTTCGCCGCCGTCGTGCCCCACCCGTCGGTCTCGTTGGTCGTCAGGTCGAAGGTGCCCGCCGAATCGGCGTACCAATGTCCCCCGCCGAAGCCCCAGAAGTCGTCCTCGGGGGTCCGGACGTTGAGCAGCTCGCGCACCTCACACCGCTCGGTGTCGACGGTCACCAGATGGACGTCCCAGGCCTTGCCCGGCCACCCCTCGAAGCGGGGGTTCTCGGGCAGCGGGTAGTCGAGGTGGGCGTCGGTGCGCCCGTAGTCGTAGGTCACCCTCACGTCGATGCGGCGGGCGGTGCTGCCGTCGACGGTGTTGGTCGGGATGCCGCTGCGCGACCCCTCCCAGACGCCGGCGGTGAAGCCGCCCCGAACGGGCAACGAGCGGCCGGTCGTCTCGATCATCTCGTCGGAGCGGTCGTGGACCGGCAGGGATGCGATCGAGGCGCGCCATGCGTGGTCCGGCGGGAACAGCGGGCACCCGCCGATGCCGAGGCGCTCACCGTCGGTGATCCACGGCGCGACGGTGGGCTCGGCCACCGGCGGTGCCGTCCTCGACGGCGGGGGGTCGTCGACCGGAGGTGCGCATCCGGCGACCAGCAGCGCTGCGGCGGCGATCGCCAGACCGCTCAGCGCGGTGCGTTGCTTGCGTACCTGTCGACCGGCAGCGCTGGTGCGCGCGCCGTGATCGGTGATGCGGATCATGGTCCCCCCGTGCGTTGCCCCGGACCAGAGTCTTCGAACTCTGGACGCGAGGACACACTACGTGAACCCACCGGACGAGGTGACGCGGCCGCTGCAGGCGGCGCGCCCAGCAGCGGTCACGACACGGGGAACGGAACCACCTGGAGATCGCTGGCCACGACGACGTCGGGAAACACCTCCGCGGCTTCCGCGAGGTGGGCGTCGAGGTCGGGGTAGCGGGCCGAGATGTGGGTGAGCACCAACCGACCCGCGCCGGCTTCGCGTGCGATCGTCGCCGCCTGGCGCGCCGTGAGGTGCCCGTAGTCGCGGGCCAGCTGCGTCTCGGACCCGAGGAACGTCGCCTCGCACACCAGCAGATCGACCCCCTCGGCCAGACGAACGGCGTTGTCGCACACGGCGGTGTCCATGACGACCGCCGCCGACGCTCCCCGACGCAGCTCACCCACCTCGTCGAGGGTCACCGTGCGGTCCTCGATCTGCACCGATCCGTCCTCGAGCAGCCGACCCGCCGCCGGGCCGTGCACGCCGGCAGCGTCGAGCCGGTCGGGCAGCAGGTGCATGCGTGCCGGTTCCTCGACCCGCCACCCCAGAGTGGGGACCCGGTGGTCGAGTGGCAGGGCGCTGATGCGCAGCGGCTGCTCCGTCACGACCGCACCGACCTCGTCGACCGGGTCGAGGTGCACCGGCGGGTAGTCACCGATGCTCGCAGCGCACAGGCGCTCGACGTACGGCGACCCGCTGGCGGGGAAGTGGATCGGCACCTCGTGGTCGGGCTGGTCCAGCGCGATGCGTTGCAGCACACCGGGCAGACCGAGGCAGTGGTCGCCGTGCAGGTGGGTGAGCAGGACCCGGGTGATGCGCGTCGAAGCGACACCCGCGTGGATGAGCTGTCGCTGGGTGCCCTCGCCCGGGTCGAACAACAGACCCTCGGTGTCCCAGCGCAGCAGGTACCCGTTGTGGTTCCGGGTGCGTGTCGGCGCCTGGCTGGCGGTGCCGAGCACGACGAGGTCACGTCCGCTCATCCCACCTTGGTAGCACCGACCCGCCGCAGGCTGACTAGCGTCACCGTCCGTGGGGACCAAGGACTCGAGCGGTGCCTCGACACCACACGCAACCTCGGCTGCTCACACGGCCTCGGCGCCGCTGACACCGTCGGCGGCGCTCACACCGTCGGCGGCATGGAACATGGTGATCCCCCGGCGCGACACCACGGTGTCCGAGGCGGCACGCGTCGACCGACCGGCGCCCGAGTCGCTCGGCTACGACCTCGTCGACCGTCCCGCATCTCCTCCGGTACCCAACGGCTGGTACGCGGCGATCGACACCGCTTCGCTCCCCGCCGGAGCGGTCGAGCCGTTCGTCGCGGTCGAACGCGAACTGGTCGCGTTCCGCGACGGGCACGGCGACGCCCACGTGCTGGATGCGCACTGCCCCCACATGGGCGCTCATCTGGGCGGGGGGTCGGTGTCGGACGACACGCTGCAGTGCCCGTACCACGGGTGGCGCTTCGGTGGCGACGGGACGTGCGTGGAGATCCCCTACTCGACGACTCGCATCCCGTCGCGTGCCTGTGTGACCAGCTACCCCGTTCACGAACGCGACGGCCTGGTGCTGTTCTGGTTCCACGCAACGGGGACACCGCCGACCTACGAGGTGCCGACCTTCGACGAGGCGCACGACCCGGACTGGACCGGGCCGACCGTGTTCCGCCGCGAGTTCGTCGCCTCGCTGCAGGACATGGCCGAGAACAACATCGACTACACCCACTTCTTCTTCGTGCACGGCCGCAACGCGCTCGATGAGTCGACCTCTCGGTTCCACACCGACGGACCGTTCTCGACCGTGGTGGAGACCTTCGAGGACGAGGGGCTGACCTTCACCCGCTTCACGTACGGGCCCGGTGTGGCGCTGCTGCGGATCCCCGACCTGGCGACGGTGCTCACCACGACCACCCCCATCGACCGGCGTCACGTGCGACTGCTCTGGCACTTCTACTTCCCACCCGGGGTCGGGGACACCCCCGAGGTCGCCGACGCGATCGTCGAGGGGGTCGTCGGCGACCACGGGCTGGGTGCCGACCAGCCGATCTGGCGCGACAAGGTGTTCCGGGAGCGACCGCTGCTGGTCAGGGGTGACGGCCCGATCGTCGAGTTCCGCCGCTGGTACGAGCAGTTCTACGAGGGCAGCCGCCCCGCCGATGCCGGAGCGGGGTCGTGAACCACGGCATCCCGCTGCACGACCTGCTGGGCTTCGAGTTCGAGGCGCCACCGCTCGGTTCCACCGTCGCAGAGGTCCACATGCCGGTGCGACCCGAGGCGTTCGGGTTCACCGCCAACCTGCACGGCGGCGCGATCGCCACCTTGGTCGACCTGGCCTGCGGGCTGGTGGCGGCCCGGGCCACCGACGTGGACCTCACCAAGGAGTCGCTCGTCACCGCCGACCTGCACGTGCGCTACCTCGGTCGGCCGAACACGGATCGGGTCACCGCACGCGCCGAGGTCGTGCGGATGGGGTCGCAGTTGATCGTGATCGACTGCAAGGTCCTCGACGGGGAGGATCGGGTGATCGCCTCGGCGGACTTCTCGATGATGCGGGTGCCCGTGCGCCGTCCGCTCGACCCGTCGATCACGCGCGGGACCCTCGGACCCGAGCTGTAGGAACCCACGTGTGCTCCGCCGATCAGGACGTCGCCGATCAGGACGTCTGAGCGCGTCGGGCGATCGTCATCACCTCGTCGGCGGGGCGGCCGGCACGCAACAACGCCGCCATGATCCGCATCGGCTCGTCGACGTGGTTGAAGAACGCCCGGTACCCCTCGCACAGGTAGTTGAGCCCCGGCTCACCGTCGGGGGTCGACACGAACCGGTTCTTGGGGCACTCGCCGTTGCAGGCGAACCGGACCTCGCACTCGCGGCAGTACCCGGGCAACGTGTCGCGCTTGGCCCGCCCGAACGCCCGCTGCTGGGGCGAGGTGACGAGCTCGACCATCGTGGTGGTGGCGATGTTGCCGAGCAGGTGGTCGGGCTCGACGAAGTGGTCACAGGAGTACAGGTCCCCGTTGTGCTCGAGCGCCACGGCGTCACCACACGTCTCGGCGAAGATGCACATCGACGCCGGCAGCCCCAGCCAGGATGCGAGCGCCGCGTCGAACATCTGCACGAACACCTCGCCCACGTCACGCACGACCCACTCGTCGAACACCTCGATGAGGAAGCGCCCCCAGGCGTCCGGTTCGACCGAACGCCCGGTGACCCGGTCGCCCTCCTGGAAACCGGTGTCGTTGTCACGTTCCACGATCGGGATGAACTGCACGTGACGCACATCGAGGTCGTCACGGAAGTACCGGTACACCTCGACCGCCCGGTCCTGGTTGGCACGGTGCACCGTGCACAACACGTTCACGTCGACCCCTCGACGTACGAGGTGACCGAGCCCGCGCAGCACCTTCGCCGATGACGGCCCGCCGCGCTTGTCGACCCGATAGGTGTCGTTGAGCTCCGGCGGGCCGTCCAGGCTCACCCCCACGAGGAACCGGTGCTCGGCGAGCATCGCCGCCCACTCGTCGTCGATGAGGGTCGCGTTGGTCTGGATCGTGTGCGCCAGACGCTGTCGCGGTCGGCGGACCTGTTCGGCGAGCTCGACGGCTCGTCGGAAGAAGTCCACGCCCATCAGTGTCGGTTCCCCGCCCTGCCAGGCAACGGTCACCTCACCATCGGGATGGGCGTCGAGGAGCTGGCGGAGGTATCGCTCGAGCACCTCGTCGGTCATCCGGAACCGGTCACCCGGATACAGCGCCTCTTTCGACAGGAAGAAGCAGTAGCTGCAGTCGAGGTTGCAGATCGGACCCGTCGGCTTCGCGAGCACATGGAACGCTCGCGCCGTCGGCACAGCAGGCGTCACCACGGAATCCTCCGGCACCGTCCCATTCTGGTCGCCTCGCTGCCCAGCTGCGGCTGTTCGTGCGGATCGGCGCATGCAGTGGTCGGTTTCGTGGGTAGGGGACGGCCATGGCCGCGCCCGACGCGCTGCGGGCACCGCTGCGCACCCTCGATCGTCTGGTCGAACGCACACCATCGGACCGCGACCGTGTGGTCGACGCGGTGCGTGCGTTCAGCATCCTGGTGGTGCTGGTCTGGCACTGGTCGTTGTCGATCACCCACCGGACACCCGAGGGCGCGCTGGTCAACCCCAACCCGCTCGACCAGGTCCCCGCCGGTTGGTTCTTCACCTGGTTCGCGCAGGTCATGCCATTGTTCTTCGTCGTCGGAGGGTTCGCCAACTGCGCGGCCTGGCGGTCCGAGATCTCCAAGGGGGGCGGAGCAAGGTCGTTCCTGCGACGCCGGGCCCGGCGGCTACTGGCCCCCGTCGGGGCGTTCCTCGGAGTGTGGATCGTGGCGGACGCAGCGGCGTGGGCACTGGTGGACACGCACCGCACCGTGCTCGACGAGATCGACATCGTGTTCAACCCGCTGTGGTTCATCGGGCCGTACCTGTTCGTGGTGCTCTGCGTGCCGCTCACCGCGTCGGCGCACCGGGCACGCCCCGTCGCCACGTTCGCCGTGCTGCTCGGCGCGGTCGTCGCCGTCGACGTGGTCCGGTTCAGCACCGGTTTCGAGCCGATCGGCTGGCTGAACCTGGGCCTGGTGTGGCTGCTCATCCACCAGCTCGGCTACCTGTGGGCCGACGGCACGCTGCGCGGCGGAGTGAACCGCCGCACCGTGATGGTCACCGCCGGCGGACTCGTGGCGCTGGTCGCGCTGACGTCGCTGGCGGTCTATCCGCGATCACTGGTCGCGACCGCTGGCACCGAGATCAGCCATCTGAGCCCACCGACGGTCGTACTCGTCGCCGCCGCGGTGCTGCAGCTGGGGGTGATCCTGCTGCTGCGCCCGACCCTCGCCCGGCTGCTGGAGGGTGACGCGGCGTGGCGGCCCGTGGTGGCGGTCAACGCGGTGATCATGACGATCTTCCTGTGGCACATGGTGGCGTTGTGGTTCGCGATCGAGATCTTCGAGGCGTTCGGCGGCACGCTGGGGTCCGAACCCACCCTGTCGTGGTGGTTGACCCGGCCGCTGTGGATCATCGGACCCGCGGTCCTCCTGGTGCCGCTGGTGGCACTGTTCGCCGTGTTCGAGCTGGGACGACGCGAGTGAGCGACGCAGCGTCCGGCGCGCATCCCGTTGCGGCACCGCCGGACGCACCTACGCTCGATCGCCATGACGAACCCCATCGGGCCGCTCGGGCCGGCCGACGAGGCGCTGAACCACCAGATCATCGACACGTTCGCCACGGTGTCGCAGTCGGACCTCGCCTGGACCGAGAAGGTCTGCGCCATGGCGTGCGCCCGCGACGGCAGCCTGCAGCTCGGCTTCGGCCTCGGCAAGTACCCGAACCGCAACGTCATGGACGGCTACGGCGGCGTGTCGCGCAGCAGGGAGCAGTGGACGGTGCGGGCGAGCCGGAGCCTCGCACCCGAACGCGAACGGACCTCGATCGGCCCGGTGCACTACGAGGTGCTCGAACCGATGCGCATCGTGCGGTTCCGCCTCGAGTCGAACGACACCCAGCCGATCTCGTTCGAGTGGACCTTCACCGCCGAGCTCGGCCCGTTCGCCGAGGACCGTACCCACCAGCGCTCCCTGCACGGACGGGTCAACGCCGAGCTCGTGCGCTACCACCAGATCGGTGTGGCGTCGGGCTGGGTCGACGTCGACGGCGACCGCACCGCCTTCACCGACACGGACTGGGTCAGCACCCGGGACCACAGTTGGGGCGTGCGCTACGACGTGGGCGCGACGCCACCCGACCTGGAGCCGTCCTTCGACGTGGCCGAGGTCGCGAACTTCCGGATGATCTGGTCACCGATCCTGATGGAACGCCCCGACGGCACCCGCTACGGATTGTTCCTGCACTTCGTCGACATCGAGGTGCCGGGCTTCTACGAACAGCACTCCCACACCGCCGGGGTCGAGCACCCCGACGGGAGCTTCGACCGGTTCACGGCGTTGCGTCCCGAGCTGCGCTACGACACGACGAACCGGCGGTTGCTCGGCGGCACGATCCACTGCACCGCAGCCGACGGTTCGGCGCGGGAACTGACGATCGAGACGCTCGGCGACACGGGCTTCCACCTCGGCGCCGGGCTCTACTTCGGCTACGCCGGGCACCACCACGGCGAGTACCGCGGCGAGCTGCACGTCGAGGGCGAGCACGTCGCGGACTGCACGGTGCCGTCGGCCGCTCGAGAGCTGCACCAGATCCGCGACACCGTGGTGAAGGTGACCGACCCGGTCGGTGGCGGGATCGGTGTGTCCAACTGCCAGCCGATCATCACCGGTACGTGGCCGGAGCTCGGCCTGACCGCCGACACGTCCTGGATCTGAACGCTGGAGTTGACGTCACCGATGACGGCACCGACCCTCGCCGAGCCGCTGCAGACCGCGCTGCTGCCAGGTCCCGACCCTGTCACCGACGAAGCGACCCCGTCGACATCCGATCCGATCCTCGAGCTCGATCTCCACGACCCCGACACACTGCGGCGCTACGCGACGAGGGTCGTGCCGGCCGTCGTCCGAGGCTGCTGAGCCCGACGTGAGCACTGAACCCCACCGCCCCGACGTGGTGCTCCTGATGACCGACCAGGAGCGCGGCGCCACCGTACGAACCTCCCGAGCTGCGCCGCTGGCGTCAGCAGCACCTGCGGTGTGAGCAGTGGTTCGCCGAGCACGCCGTTCGCTTCGAGCGCCACTGCACCGGATCGCTGGCCTGCATGGTGGGCTGCAGCAGAAGTGGTTCACGCTCTACGACGAGGCCATCCGCGTGCCGTTCGCCATCGCCCGCACCGGGCGGCGGACCACCGAGCCGCGCACGGTCACGGCACCCACCTCACACGTCGACCTGGTCCCCACCCTGCTCGCCGCTGCCGGCGTCGACACGGAATCGGTCGCCGCGCAGCTCGCCGAGCGGTTCACCGAGGTGCACCCGTTGCCGGGGCGCAACCTGTTGCCCGTCGTGGACGGTGCGCCGCCCGACGAGGGTCGGGTCGTCTACCTGCAGACCCGCGGCAACATCTTCGAGGGCGACGTCCTCGCGACGGCGGCGGCCAGCAAGCTGGGTTTCGAGCACGACCCACCACCGGTGCTGCGCGCCGCAGTGCCCGCAGGCGTCGGCACGGCCGTCGAAGGGATCGTCGGCCGGGTCGACGACTCGGTTCCGGGTTGGGGCGGCCACCTGTGGAAGCTGGTGCGCACCTTCGACGACCCCGCCACCTGGACCGAGCCCCACGTCCGGCAGCTCGACCGCACCGGCTACCTCGGCGACACGTACCGCACGACTCCGCTCGACGACCAGTGGGAGTTCTACGACCTCGACGAGGATTCGACCGAGTCCCGTAACCGCTGGACCGACCCAGAGCTCTCCGAGCTGCGCGACCATCTGGTGGGAGAACTCGACCGTCAGCGGAACCGATGCATCCCGTCTCGCCACACGCCGTGGCCGTACGTGGCGAGGGAACCACGCGGCGGCATCCCTTGGCCAGGCGACGACGTCGGTCGAGTGCTCGGGCGGCGGCGAGCGCGGCGCGTCGATTCGTGAGCGCGACGCTCCGATCGTGAAGGGCCAGTCATCGTCGGTCAGGCGGGTCGACCCCGCCGTCCGAGACGCTCGCTGATCCCGGCCGGGTCGGTGCTCCACGGCACCAGGTAGGCGCGCTCGGCGAGCTCGTCGCGGATGCGAGCGAGGTGTCGGCGCTCGAGTGCGGCGCGGCGACCCAGGAGCGGGTCGCGCGTCTCGCTCGCGGAGAGGCTGGCGTTCACCACCCACCCGTAGGGCTCGATGTCCGCCCGCCGCAGGTCGTCCTGCAGGTCCGCCGCTTCCTGGACCGGCGTCGCCTCGGCCAGCGCCACCAGCAGCACCTTGGTGCGGTCGGGGTCCTGCAACCACATGAGTGGGGTCGTCACCCGACCTTGCACGCCCTCGCTGCGGCGCATCGCCTCGTGGTGGTACGCACCGGTGCGGTCCAACAACAACAGCGTGTGGCCACTCGGGGCCGTGTCGATCACGACGAACCCCCGACGCCCCTCACGCAGCAACCGGGTGAACTCCGAGAACACCGCGATCTCCTCGGTGCACGGCGACCGCAGGTCTTCTTCGAGCAGCGCCCGCTGCTCCCGGTCGAGGTCGCCGGCGCGCTCGAGTTGTTCGGCGGTGTACCGCCGCACCTCCTCGGCCGGATCGACACGACTGACCGTGAGGCCCTCGATCTGGTCGCCGCCGAGGACATCGTCGAGGCGGCCCGCGGGATCGGTGGTGGACAGGTGCACCTCGTGGCCCGCTTCGACGAGGCCCACCGCCACCGCCACCGCGACGGTCGTCTTGCCGACCCCACCCTTGCCCATCACCATGACCACACCGTGGCCGGGTCCGGCGATCGCCGCGACGAGCCCGTCGAGGTCCTCGAAGCCCGGTTCCGGTTCGACGGGTCGCTGCTCGTCCGGCCCAGCGACG
>SKRR01000198.1 GCA_007118345.1 Microthrixaceae bacterium
CGCTCGACCACGTCGTGGTCGAGCAGCCGGTCTGCCCACGGATGCCCATCGGCGCCGACCACCCGATCGGCCGTTCGTCGAGCTACCGCCGTCAGGTCCGGTCGAAGGTCCGCAAGGCCACCGCCGCCGGAGCCAGGTTCCGTTACGTCCCCCCGGGCCACTTCGGTGAGGAGCTGCTCGACCGGCTGATGGAGTTGCACGAGCTCCGCTGGAGCGAGCTCGAGGGCACGTCGGCCTTCGGCCGCGACCGACTCGCGCTCCATCGTCGACTCATCGACCACGCGGCGGCCGACCGGGGACCCGCCGCCGTCGTCGCCGAATCCGGGCCCGACGTGGTGGGCATCGTGTACGGCTTCGTGTGGAACGGGACCTTCGCGTTCTTCCAGAGCGGCTGGGACCCGTCGTGGTCGCGACTGGGGCTCGGCACGGTCGTCCACGCCGTGGCGTTCGAGCTGCTCGCCGAGGCAGGCGTCCACACCTACGACTTCCTGCGGGGTGGCGAGGAGTACAAGTACCGGTTCGGTGCGACCGACGTGTCGAACACCAGCATCGTGGTCCCCCGGGGGGTCGGGGGCGCGGCGCTCCGGATGAAGCACCACCTGCGGTCGCGGCGCGATCAGCGGGTCGCGTCGGCGTAGAGGCGTTCGACACGGTCGATGACGGGTCCGATCTCGAACTCGGTCGTGAAACGCTCAGCTGCCGCGACCGACATCCGCCGCTGCCGAGCTGGGTCGCCGACCACCTCGGCGACCGAGGCCGCGAACCCGTCGATGTCGAAGGGGTCGACGAGCACGCCGGCGTCACCCACGACCTCCTCGACGGCGTCGACACCGAAGCCCACGATCGGCGCACCGACCCCCAACGCCTCGATGATGGAGCCGCCCAGTCCTTCCCACCTCGACGTCACACACACCACATCGGCCGCCGCGAGCAACGCGGGGACGTCGTCGCGCTCGCCCAGCATCGACACGTTCGCTCCGAGGCCCCGGGTGGCGATCCCGTCGACGAGCGCCGGGGTCAGGTTGCCCTCCCGACCGACGATTGCAAGCTGCAGATCGTGGCCTCCCTCGCGTAGCCGAGCCACCGCGTCGAGCAACAGGTCCTGGCCCTTCTGGGTCTCGTGCCGTCCGACGTTCACGAGCAGGGGGGAGTCGCCAGCGTCGAGTTCCGCGCGAACTCGGCGGACCTCGTCGGCCGCCACGGCCAGGTCCTCCGCACGGCGTCCGCGCGGCACGACGGTGATGCGGTCAGGTTCGATCCCGAGCCGTTCGGCGGAGTGTCGTGCCCCTGCCGAGGTGAGACAGTGGAACCGGTCGATGCCGTGACGCAGCGCGAAGGACTCGACGCGGCGGATGACCTCCAACCGGCGGGGCGAGGTCGCCGACGCCACCGCTTCGGGGGCGTACTGCATGTTCACCAGGCTCACCACCGTCGGGGTCGAACGCCCGAGGGTCCCGAGCGCGGTCACCAGCTCGGCACGGAAGATCACCGCGTGCACCACGTCGGGCCGCCAGGACCGGACCAGACCCGCCAGCTCCACCGCCTGGCGCGGCGAACGTCCCGACAGGTGGCAGTGGGTCACTCCGGCGGC
The DNA here is from genome assembly GCA_007118345.1 of Microthrixaceae bacterium. Classification (GTDB taxonomy): domain Bacteria; phylum Actinomycetota; class Acidimicrobiia; order Acidimicrobiales; family Microtrichaceae; genus SKRR01. Next base: position 1,592 of record SKRR01000198.1, read on the forward strand.
GTCGAGGCGCAGGACCGCGGGTGGGGTCGCTGGCGCCGAGACCGTGGCGACCATGGTGTCGTGGCCGCCGGCGGCCAGCTCCTCGAGCTCGACCAACGTGGAGAGCTCGGCGCCACCGTGCACGTCGAGTCGTGTGATGACGCGGAGGATCCGCATCAGGTGACCGGACGGCGCACGATCCAGATCGTCCGCCCCCCGATCCTGACGCCACCCAGCTCGGCGACCTTGATGGCGCCGGCGGACTCGTGCACGTGGATGCTCACGGCGTTGTCGGTGGCGATCATGCCCTTGAGCGCGCGGCCTCCCTCCTGGCCCGCCACCCAAATGCCCTGCAGCAGGAGCTGACGCCCGAGGGCGTGCCCGCGGGCCGCCGGGTCGACCTCGAGTGCCGAGCCGTAGCAGTAGCGGTCGTCGGGGCGCGAGTACCGTCCGTAGAAGCGGTCGGCGTGCTCCTGCGCGTAGACCGACAGCGTCCCGACGACACGGTCTGATGCGTCACGAACGGTCACCACCGTCGTTCCGGCATCGTCACGGCGGCGGTCGAGCCGGTAGCCGTCCGCCGCGAACTCCGGTTCGGTGGCGGGGGGCTGGGCGATCATCTCGAACACCCGGAGACGCCCGACGGCCCGTGGCGACCCGGTCCTCCGCGTCATCCCGGTCTCCCTGCGTTGTCGAGGAACCGACCCAGCGCCTCACTGAGCTCGTCGGTGAGGAACATCGCGCCGGCCTCGGACAGGTGCGTGCGGTCCCGGTAGAGCACGGTCGGCCCATCGGTCGCGCGACACGTCGTGTCGTCGCACAACACCTCGAACGGATCCCACACGCCCAACGCCCCCCCGGTCCTGTCCAACGCAGCCTCCACGTCGGCGACAGGTTGTCGGAACGCACGCGCGCGATCAACCCCGACGTCGCAGCCGTCGTCCCGCCTGATGACGCACTCGGGGACGTCGAGGTCGAAGTGCGGCACGTCCTGCACCACGAACACCGGGACAGCGGCATCGGCCAACTCGCCGACGGTCGACGCCAATGCGTCCCCCCACGCCTCGGCCGCAGCGGCCGTGGCGCCGGGAGCATCGCGCAGCACCGCCGACGTGGACCGTGCCGTGGTGACCACGGCACCGATCCGATCCGCCTCGCCGAGCAGGTACGCGTGGCGCACGTCGTTCTCACGCTCACAATCCGCTCCGAGCCGGCGCACCCCGTCCGGTGACCGGTAACCGACGACGTACGGGCACGCGGTGTCCCACAGCACCTCGAGCTGCCAGCCCAGCTCGTCGGCCGCGGTCTCGACGGCGGGCAGCAGGGCGAGCGCGTGCGAGTCACCCACGAGGGCCAGAACGGTGTCCGACGGCGCTCCCACGACGCAGTCGACCGGATCGTCGCCGCCGGTCGGGTTCATCGGGCAGGAATCCGCCACCGTGCGGTTCTCCCGCAGCGCCGCCTCCGCCGATTCCGGCATTGCCAGTCGTGACCAGCGATCCGTGTCGACGAGGGTCACCACCCCGACCCCCGCCAGCACCAGCAGGCTCGCAGCCCCCACGAGCAGCGTCGGTCTCGCCCCGGCCACGCGTCGCGTCGCGGTGGCACGGAACGGTTGCTCGACGAACCGGTACGAGACCGCCGCCAGCCCGAG
>SKRR01000352.1 GCA_007118345.1 Microthrixaceae bacterium
AGGGTGACGTCGTGACGCTCGGGAACGGCACGGTCGTGATACGGCTCGGGGCCGTCGTGGCGGAGGTGCTCGACCGCGTCGACGACCGGTTCGGGTCGAACCTGTCCGGTCGCGTGGCGGTGGACCAGCGGGACGTCGACTTCGTGATCATCGACTCCGGACAGCTGGCAGATGTCCAGATCGCCGTCCGATGGCTGGATCGTCTCTCGTGGTTCGCGCCGGTGCTGGTGGTCGCGCTGTTCGCCGGAGCGGTGGCCGTCGCTGCGGACCGTCGCCGTGGAGTCTGGTTCATCGGCCTCGGCATCGCGGTCTCCATGGTCGTGCTGCGCGTGGGCGTCGCCGTGGGACGCGACGCGTACCTGTCGAACCTGCCCGACGTCGTCGAGCGGCCTGATGCGGCGGCGGTCGTGTTCGACACGCTGACCCGCTCCATGCTGCAGGCGACCCGCGTCCTGTTCGCGGTGGGAGTGGTGCTGGTGCTCGTCGGGTGGCTCACGGGCGGCACGGGCTCGGCGGTCGCGCTCCGGCGGGCATGGGGCCGGCTGTCGGGCCGCGTCGGCCGCCTCGTGGTCCGGCCACGATGAGGTCCCGGCCGGGTGGAGCACCGCCACGGCCGAGCCGCCCCCGACGGTGAGGTGACGGTTGCCTGACAGGGAGGTGCGCCGACACTGATGGCCGACACTGATGGGGGTGGAGTTCTTCCGCCGGGCGGTGGAGCTCGCCGAGCAGGTCCGGCGACCGGTCCACCTGCTGGGCAACATCGCGACCACGACGATGCGCACCGATGCGGTTCATGGCCGGGCGACTTGCGAGCCGGTGGAGAGGCCAGGGAGATCATGCACCGGCGGTCCGCTCGGTTCCCACAGGGCCGCCGCCCGATTGCTCGCTAGTCTCACCCGGTGCTCCGACGCAGGACGAACGACGGTGGGGTCGGCGCGGCAACGGTGCTGCACGGTCGTCGTGTGGTGCTACGTCCGCTCACGTTGCACGACTTCGACGACTGGCGCGAGGTCAGGCGCCGCTGCTCGGACTGGCTGACCAAGTGGGAGCCCGAGCGGATCCCCGGCCAGCCCGACACGGTGGAGGACCGGCACGCCTTCTCGGCCCGCTGCTCCGCGAGGATGCGCGAGATCCAGCTGGGCACGGGGTACGGCTTCGGGGTGTTCGTCGAGGGCGCCTTCGGGGGCGAGATCAACCTGAACTCGATCCACCGAGGAGCGCACCAGAGCGCGTACGTGGGCTACTGGATCGATGAGCGGCTCGCCGGCCACGGGTACATGCCCGAGGCGCTCGTCGTGCTCTGCCGGTTCTCGTTCGAACAGCTCGGCCTGCACCGACTCCAGGTCTCGATCATCCCGCGCAACACCGCGAGCCGTCGCGTCGTCGACAAGCTCGAGCTGCGCGACGAGGGGATCGCCGAGCGGTACCTCGAGATCAACGGCGTGTGGGAGGACCACGTCCGCTACGCGATCACCGCCGAGGAGTGGCAGGCGCGCGGCGAGCAGCTGCTGACCGAATGGGTGTGGTGAACCGCGAGGCTCAGCTCTGCGAGATCCGGGACCGGAGCTCGGCGAGCCGGGCGGCGAACTCGGGCTGATCCATCGACCAGACCTGGTCGCGCAGCTCGCGTGTCACCGCGTCGTCGTGCCGTTCGATCGACGCGACGTCGGCAAGGGTGGCGGCGGTGCGACACACCAGCTCCCTCGGTGCGGCGGCGGCGCGCGACGCCATGGCGACCGCGGTCGTGAGCAGCTCCTCGTCGGGGACGCACTGCCAGACCAGCCCGACCCGCTCGGCGGCCTCGCCGTCGAGGCGTTCGCCGAACAGCACCATCGCAGCGGCGGCCTGCGGGCCGACGATGCGCCGCAGCATCCAGGTGTGCCCACCGCCGGGGTGGATGCCGAGGTCCAAGAACCTGGTGTCGAACCGGGCCCGGTGACCGGCCAACCGGACGTCGCAGGCGAGCGCCAGGTTCATCCCCGCGCCGACAGCTGCGCCGTTGACCGCGGCGATCGTCGGCAACGGGCAGTCCGCCACCGCGAGGAAGCCGGCGTAGATCCTGCGCAGCCCGTCCTCGCGCGATGCGCCGAGCTGTGACAGGTCCGCACCGGCGCAGAAGGCGGGCGGCTCACCCGTGACCACCAGCGCACCGACCGACGCCAGCGAGCCGACGATGGCGTCGATACGCCGAGCGGTCAGATCCGCATCGAACCGGGGAGCGAGGATGTCGTTGCCTCCCGCCGACACGACCGCCAGGTCGGGATGAAAGACCATCCCGGCGGGGACCTGACGCACCAGGACCTGGTCCGAGGTGAGTCCCCGGTATCCGAGGTTCCGGTAGACCAGGCCCGGAGCCGCCTCGTCGATGACGACCGCGAGCTGATCGGCCCACGGTCGGTCGGGAAACCCGGGGACCGGGTCACCGATGCCCTCGGCGATGCTGTCGCCGATCACGAGCAACCTCCGCCACGGCGCTCCGGCCAGCGAAGTCGCTCTCATGACGGCGGAGCGAACAGCTCGAGGGCGATGTTGTCCGGGTCGCGGAACGACAGGGCGGAGCCGTAGTGGGCGTCCTTGATGTCCGAGCGGGCGATGCCCAGCTCATCGAGGCGGGACGCCCACTTCTCGAGCTCAGCCCGATCGGTCACGCCGAAGGCCACATGATCGAGACCGGCTCGGCGCTCGTCGAAGGGCTCCGCGGGGATGCCTTCGGGGAAGGCGTGGACGCCGAACAGGGTCGTCCCGACCAGGAACACGGTGTGGTGGAACGGCCCGGCGTCCTCGTCGAGGACCGGTTCGACGTCGAACAGTCGCTGGTACCACTCGACGCTGGCGGCGAGGTCGGTGACGGTGATGGCGACGTGGGTGATGGCGGGAAACGAGGTCGAGGTCACGATCCGCTCCTGACCTCGATGCTGACCGGCACCGTGTTGGTGATGACGTCATAGACCGCCGATCGGTCACGGGAACGATCGACGATCGAGCGCAGGGTCTCGGCGTCGGCGTCACCGGCAATGTCGAAGGTGACCGTGATCTGCTGGTAGCCGTTGCGAACCTCGGGGTCGAGACCGAGCAGGCCGTTCACGTCGATGTCGCCGGCGACGGTCGACCGGACCTCGTGCAGGGTGACCCCGCGGGCAGCAGCGATGTTGGCGATGCCGGCGGTCAGGCACGATGCGAGGGCGTGGAGGACGAACTCGACGGGGGTGGGAC
>SKRR01000098.1 GCA_007118345.1 Microthrixaceae bacterium
CGGCCCGTGAGGCGGCCTACGCGCTCGACGGGCTCACCGCGACCCTGGCCGACCCGTACCTAGAGGTGCGGCCATGAACGGTGATAGCAGCCTGTACACCACCGCTCTCGACCACCTCGTGCGCCGCACCATCGAGGCGGCCGTCGGCACGACCGACCTCGACCTCGACCAGGTCTACTGGCTCGGCGACGACGTCCTCGCATGCGGCCTACCCACCCAGCATGCCGGCGTCACCATCGACCGGAACGACACGGCGACCGTGTGGGCCGACGGCGACGAGGTCGCGGTCGCAACCATCCCTGGAGTGTTCGCGGCCTACCTACAGCGGGTCGACCGATGAGCCCGCTCTGGTGGATAGCCTTCGTCGCCTTCGGGGTGCTGGCCGGCTGGCTGCTGATGGTCGCCATCGTCGCGCTCGGCAACACACGAACGATACGCCGCATAAACGGATGGGCGGCGATAGACGCGGCCCGTCGCGACCCGCTCGCTGGTGGGTCGCTTAGCTGGTGCCGTCAGCACTCACCACGGGCCGACGGGTTGACGTGGACAGCGCCAACCGTAACCCCGCTACGGTCACGAGCGACCGGAGGACATATGACCACCGTCTGCCGACACTGCCAACGGCCGATCCGGCCGGGCGACGACGTAGCACCGTGGATCCACACGGACACCGGCAACAGCTTCTGTGACGTTGAGGGACCGGCCGACGCGGTCGCCGGTCGGCGGATGCCACCGCAGGAGCGCTACGAAGCTGAGCCGTCCTGACCGTCTCCACCTCGACGCCTCCGGCCTTGCTGGTCGGGGGCGTCGTCACGTCCACCGACAACAGCGAGGATGGGCCAGGAGCCGTCGGGGGACGCCACGGGGGGAGACGCCGCCCGACGGCAGACCGGAGCCTAGACGGCCAGCCGGGTGGGTGGGGCGGCGGCTGAACTACGGCCAAGCAGTAGCCGCTCCGGGGACCGCCGCCCCCATGCTCCCCGGACAACTAGGCAGCGACCTCGAGGCGGCGGAACGCGTTGGGGATCGCCGGTGCGCCACCGACCCTCCACCACAGGAACCAGCCGCGCTGACCGGTCGGGCGGCGGTTCTCGCCGAACAGGTGCGGGACCAGCTCCACGGTCGCGCCGATCCGGTCAACGATCACATACCGGTCGAACGCGCCGACAGCGAGGATGTGGTTGCCGGCGGTGACCGCACTGTCCAGCTCGGAGTGTTCGTGGAGCGGCTTGCGGAGGAGCACCGGATCGGCATCCCCGACCCGTGGGAACTGCTTCGCACCGTTGGAGGTTTCGAACTGGTCGGCCGCGTTGATGATCGGCAGCGAAGCGAGCCAGCGGGCACGGGCCCGGAACCGGGGCGGCAGCGCCTCGATCAGCGCGTAGATGTCATCGGACGCGAACGTCCCGGCGGTGGCGGTGTTGACCGTCTGTCCGGCTGCAAGCCCGGTGATCACTCCGGTGGGCTGGCCGTTACCCGACCCGGTCACAAACGCGGGGGCCTCGTGCTGGTCGTGGCCGTCCGCCAGCAGCCGGCCGATCTGTGCCCCACCGTCGGTCATGTCCCCGAACGCTTCGAACGACACCGGCACGAACGCGGACGCCTTGTGGACCGGGATCGGTACCGGGGCGAGGTCGGGGGTCGCGTCGGCAGCCTCGGCTTCCTCGTCCAACCATTCGGCGACGACGTGGTCGCCGGTCACACCATTCCAAGTGTCGGTTGCGACGGTGACCGTCGTTGCGAGCTGGCGCATCGGATCGACCGACCCGTCGGTACGGATGCCGATGGTCGGGTCGAGGTGGGTGGGCACCAGCGCACCACCTGAGGTCAGGTTCAGCGACCGGGCGGCGATCTGGGCCCGCTGGTAGGCGGCAAGCTCGGCAGTGGTGAACTCCCGGTTACCGTTCTGCGGGTCGCGGGCGAGCTTCGCGAACGCGGTCCGGTAGTCGTCGTCGGCAGCGGCAGCCGCCCACGACGCAGCCGCGCCGGATTCGTCACGCTCGATCAGGCGGGCGACCAGCTCGGCTGCACGCTCCTCGATCGCGCTGTTGCGGGTGAGCGCTTCGTGGGCGTCGGCGACAGGGCCCGCCCGATGTGTCGTGGTAGACATGATCTCTCCGATGGTGTGTCGATGTGCGGGCGGGTCGTCGTCAGGTTCGGCGTCCGGCTGCGAACCGGCGATGCGTGCCCGAGGGTTGGAAGCCTTGGCCTCCAGGGCGGTACGGCGTGCGTCGTCGGACGCGGCCCTCTCCGCCAGCTCGATCAGCTGCTCCTCGGACCGTTCGAACTCCCCGACCAGCTGATCCCAGTAGGTCTCGTCGTGCTCGGGAAGCTGATCCTTGGCGGCGAGCCGTTCCAGCTCGCCGGCGATCGCCTGCTGACGTTGGACCGTGGGTCGGTCGACAGAGTGCAGCGAATCCATGAACGCCTGATGCGCCTCGGTGCGTTCGGCGTCGACCTTGTCCAGCCCACGACGTAGCCGGTCACGCTTGTCAGCCGACCGGGTGTCGGCGAGCTGGCGGCGCAGGTTGTCCGCCTTGCCGTCGAGCGTGCGACGACGCTCCAACAGGTTTCGAGGGCTCACGATCGGCCTCCTCGGGGACGGGATAGACACACCCTGGGCAGGGTGTGTCGCGTCTCCAGCGAGGGGCCGTGAAGGCGGCTCGTGGCAGGCTCTGCAGCCTCTTTCGCGTTGACGGCGGGACCCGAAGGTGGCGCCGTCGGCACCGCAAGCCTACCACATGTTAGTGAACGCTCACAAACCATCATCAGTTGGGTGAGGTCTGCTGCAGCGCCATGATCCGCACCCCGCGGTCGTCCACGTAGACGCCTACCTCGCCGTTGACGAACCCGGTGAGCCGTGCAGCCCGCACCTCCGGGTCTTCGGGGGCGAGCGCCGTTTCCAGCGCGTCCACGATCATGCGCCGCACCTTGTCCTCGAGCTCCTGCAACTTGTCCTCGTTCATCGTTTCGCCTTTCTGTTGTTGAGCCACTCGACCACCTCGGCCGGAGCCGGCCCGTAACGGTTGGTTCCTGCACCAGGCGTCACCATCCACCGGCCCGCGCCGTCCCGCATCAGCGGACGACCCAACTCGTCCACATCGGTGATGATCGTCGCCCGCTTATCGTCCGGGGCGCACGGCACGAACCGGCCCTTCGCCTTGACATATCGCAGCCCGACCCGGCAACGCTTCACGACAGCCCCCCGTCGGC
>SKRR01000118.1 GCA_007118345.1 Microthrixaceae bacterium
CCGTCCCCGTCGGGATCGACCAGGACCGTCACCTCGACATCGGCCCGGCAGGCGGTGAGCGCCACGGTCAACACGAGGACGAGAACGATGAGGCGAGCGTGGAACCGGGTCATGCTGGCTCCGACACTAGAGCAGCGGATCGGTCCGCTCAGCTCGCGCCGGACGCGACAGTGGCCCCGCCGGAACGGGGCCACCATCGGATGTGCGGATCGGGTTTGGATCAGTCGGTCGGACCGGCCTCGGCCAGCTCGACCGGGGGTGGTTCGAACCCCTCGACCGCCTGGAACACGATGGTCTCGGGCTCGTCGGGCTTGTCGGGGTCGATGCCGACATCGACGATGATCGTCTCTCCGGCGCGGTACTGCTTCCAGAGCAGCCGCTCGGACAGCGGGTCCTCGATGAGGCGCTGGATGGCCCGGCGCAGCGGCCGTGCCCCCAGCGTGGCGTCGTAGCCCCTGTCGGCGAGGAGCACCTTGGACTCGGGGGTGAGCTCGAGCCCGATGCCCTGCGCTTCGAGCTGGGTCTGCAGACGGCGGATCATCAGATCGACGATCTGGGTGACCTCGGCCCTGGTGAGCTCGTGGAACACGATCGTGTCGTCGATGCGGTTCAGGAACTCGGGCCGGAAGTGCGCCTTGAGCGCGTCGTTGACCTTTTCCTTCATGCGCTCGTAGGTGACTGCCTCGTCGGACCGGGTGAAGCCGAGGTTGGCCTTGCGGAGGTCCTGGGTTCCCAGGTTGGAGGTCATGATCAGCACGGTGTTGCGGAAGTCGACCGAGCGACCCTGGGAGTCGGTGAGGCGACCCTCTTCGAGGATCTGCAGCAACGTGTTGAACACGTCTGGGTGGGCCTTTTCGATCTCGTCGAACAGCACCACCGAGAACGGCTTGCGCCGCACGGCCTCGGTCAGCTGGCCACCCTCCTCGTAGCCGACGTACCCGGGGGGTGAGCCCACGAGTCGGCTGACGGTGTGCTTCTCCATGTACTCGGACATGTCGAGGCTGATCATGGCGGCCTCGTCACCGAACAGGAACTCGGCGAGTGTCTTCGCCAGCTCGGTCTTCCCCACGCCCGACGGACCGAGGAAGATGAACGAACCCGAGGGTCGCTTGGGGTCCTTGAGCCCGGCGCGCGTCCGGCGGATGGCCTGTGAGACGGCCTTGATGGCCTGCTCCTGGCCGATGACCCGACGGTGCAGCTCGTCCTCCATGCGCAGGAGCTTGGCGGTCTCCTCCTCGGTGAGCTTGTAGACGGGGATGCCGGTCCACAGCGAGAGGACCTCGGCGATCGCCTCTTCGTCGACCTCGTCGAACAGGTCGACGCCGGCGGCCTTCATCTCGACGTCCTTCTCCTCCTTCTTCGCGAGGAGCTCCTTCTCGCGGTCGCGCAGCCGTCCGGCCTCCTCGAAGTCCTGGCTCTCGACCGCGTCCTTCTTCTGCCGCACGACGTCGGCCAGCTCGTTCTCGATCTCGCGGTAGTCCGGCGGGGTCTGCATGCGACGGATCCGCAACCGCGAACCGGCCTCGTCGATCAGGTCGATGGCCTTGTCGGGCAGGAACCGGTCGGAGATGTAGCGATCGGCGAGGTTCGCCGCCGCGACGAGCGCCTGGTCGGTGATGGTGACCCGGTGGTGGGTCTCGTACCGTTCGCGGAGCCCCTTGAGGATCTCGATGGTGTGGGGCACCGACGGCTCGTCGACCACGACCTTCTGGAAGCGGCGCTCGAGCGCGGCGTCCTTCTCGAGGTGCTTGCGGTACTCGTCGAGCGTGGTGGCGCCGATGGTCTGGAGCTCGCCACGGGCGAGCATCGGCTTGAGGATGCTGGCCGCGTCGATCGCGCCCTCGGCGGCACCCGCGCCGACGAGGGTGTGGATCTCGTCGATGAAGAGGATGATGTCGCCGCGGGTCTTGATCTCCTTGAGGACCTTCTTGAGCCGCTCCTCGAAGTCGCCGCGGTAGCGCGACCCGGCGACCAGGGCGCCGAGATCGAGGGTGTACAGCTGCTTGCCCTGCAGCGTCTCGGGGACGTTGTCGGCCGCGATGGCCTGGGCGAGGCCCTCGACGATGGCGGTCTTGCCGACGCCGGGCTCACCCACGAGCACCGGGTTGTTCTTGGTCCGGCGGCTGAGCACCTGCATCATCCGCTCGGTCTCACGATCGCGACCGATCACCGGGTCGAGCTTCTTGTCGCGCGCCAACTGGGTGAAGTTGCGACCGAACTGGTCGAGCACGAGCGAGCCCGACTGGGTCTCGCCCGAGGAGCCGGTGCTGGCACCGGCCTTCTCGCCACCCTGGGGCTGCTGGCCCTGTGCCCCGGGGTACCCCGACAGCAGCTGGATGACCTGCTGGCGAACCCGGGACAGGTCGGCGCCGAGCTTGACGAGCACCTGAGCGGCCACGCCCTCGCCCTCGCGGATGAGCCCGAGCAGGATGTGCTCGGTGCCGATGTAGTTGTGGCCGAGCTGGAGCGCCTCGCGCAGCGACAACTCGAGGACCTTCTTGGCGCGTGGGGTGAAGGGGATGTGGCCCGACGGCGACGAGCCGCCCTGACCGATGATCTCCTCGACCTGCTGGCGGACCGCCTCGAGCGAGATCCCGAGCGATTCGAGCGCCTTGGCGGCGACGCCCTCGCCCTCGTGGATCAGGCCGAGGAGGATGTGTTCGGTCCCGATGTAGTTGTGCTGCAGGAGGCGCGCTTCCTCCTGGGCCAGCACGACCACTCGACGGGCCCGGTCGGTGAAGCGTTCGAACACGGTGCTGCCTCCCAGAAAGAGTTCGTGGCTCAGTGTAACGCCCGGTGGTGACTCGGCGTTCCCGGCATGGGTCCGTGACCATCGGCCAGTCCGACGGTTCTCACAGGTTTCTCATCCAGTTCCCACGCACGGGCCGCTTCACACCGGGTCATCCGGCACATCCGAAGCCGCGGATGTGCGCCGCATGGGGTCCTCGGCGGTCCGGCAACTATCTTCGGCGGCGTGACCGCACACAATCCCATGCAGGTGATGCCGTCGATGGCCGACGATCTGGCCCGCGTCGAGCAGCGTCTGCTCGAATCGGTCAGCACGACGGACGCATTCCTGACCGAGATCGCCACCCACCTGATCACCGCTGGTGGCAAGCGGGTCCGGCCCGGTTTCAGCATCGCCGCAGCAGCCACGGCCCTGACCGTGGACGCCCCTGCGTCCGAGGAGGCCGTCACCGGCGGCGTCGCGGTCGAGCTGGTCCACCTGGGTTCGCTGTACCACGACGACGTCATCGACGAGGCCGAACTGCGACGCACCGTCGACAGCGTCAACGCCCGCTGGGGCAACCTCAAGGCCATCCTCGCGGGCGACTTCCTGCTGGCGCGGGCATCGGAGCTCGCTGCATCGCTCGGCGTCGAGGTGGCGGGACTGCTCGCCAACACCATCGGCCGCCTCTGCGAGGGGCAGCTCCTCGAGCTGCAGCACGCCTTCGACGTGAACCGCACCGAGTCGCTCTACCTCCGGTCGATCGAGGGCAAGACCGCGTCGCTGCTGGCGTCGAGCTGCCGGATCGGTGGGCTGGTGGCGCAGGTCCCACGGGACCACGTCGAGGCACTCACCACGTTCGGGTACAGCTACGGGATGGCCTTCCAGATCGTGGACGACGTGCTCGACCTGGTGGCATCAGCGGCACAGCTCGGCAAGCCCGCAGGGCACGACCTCGAAGAGGGCGTCTACACACTTCCGGTGCTGTTCACCCTCGAGGGACCCGACGGTGCGGCGTTGCGATCGCTGCTCGGGGGGCCGGTCGACCCGGACCAACGCGACCGTGCAGCGGAGCTCGTGCGCGACGGCGACGGCATCGACCGTGCCATCCGTCGTGCCACCGACTACGCCGACCGGGGTCGCGCGGCGTTGTCCACCCTGCCGGCCAGCGCCGGATTGACCGGACTGAGCGCAGCGGCGGACTACCTGCTCGACAACGTGCGCGCCGCCGCCGCCTGAACCGACGACGCAGCCGCCGGGGCAACGAGCTCGACCGCCCTCCCGCGCCGCGCCGTGCGGCGGGCTCCATCCCGGCAACCACGTCCACGTGCACGAGATGGTCGGCAAGATGCTCCTCGGCGTGGAGGCCGAACAGCCGCACGGGTGAGCCCGCCCCTGTCGACGGTGTCCTGCGAACGGTGCGTTCGACGCACCGTTCGCACGACGTCGGTTCACATCAGGCGTGAGCTCTCCGAGACGGTGTGCTGGTGCAGCTCGGTGCCGGTGACCGCGAGCTGGCCCATTCCCGCGAGGAACGTGGCCATGTGAGGGGTCGCCATGTGCTCACCCATCGCATCGGTCGATGCCCACTCCTCGTAGACGCGGAACACGCCCGGCTCGGTGGGACTCGCCCAGAACCCGTAGGTGATGTTGCCCTCCTCGGCCAGGGTGGCTTCGACGAGCGGGCCGATGAGCTCGACCATGGCGTCGTGGTCACCAGGTTCGACGGAGATGATGCCGGACACGATCAACATGGGCGGGAGCGTAGCCCCACCCACCACCCTCAGAGATTCTGAGATGGGGGGTGGACGGATGAGGTTCGGAGTGCTTAACATCATCCTCGTGATCGTGTGCCACTGCTTCGGGGTCAGTGACCGCCGGATCCTTGCCGAGGCCGGCCTGGGAGCCGGCGACTCCCACGACATCGCGCGTCGGTGCGGTGCCGGCACCGACTGCGGCGGTTGCACGAACCGCATCGAGGACCTCCTCGAGATCCGTCTGGTCGGCGAGTCCACCGACGCAGCACTGGCCTCCTGAGCCGTAGGATCGCCCCGATCACGACCCTCCAGGAGTAGACGTGCGCGGCGACCCCGACATCATCCAGTTCCTCAACGAGGCGCTCACCGCCGAACTGACGGCGATCAACCAGTACTTCATCCACGCCAAGATGAACGAGAACTGGGGGTACCGCCGGCTCGCGCACAAGTTCTACGAAGAGTCCATCGACGAGATGAAGGACGCCGAGAAGCTCATCGAGCGCATCCTGTACCTCGACGGCGTGCCCAACCTGCAGCGTCTCGGCGACGTCAACGTCGGCGAGACGGTCGTCGAGCAGTTCGAGCTCGACCTGCAGACCGAGGTCGCCGCCGTCGAGCGGTACAACCGTGGCATCGCCCTGGCGGTGGAGAAGGGCGACAACGGCACCAGGGAGCTGCTCGAGCATCGCCTCGTCGACGAGGAGGAGCACCTCGACTGGATCGAGACCCAGCTCAGGGTCGTGAACGAGATCGGCATCGAGAACTACCTCGCGCAGCAGCTGCACCACGACGACTGACTGTCCTGAGCGACGGTGTGCGCCGGGCTCAGGGCGAGGTCGGGAACCAGGTGACGGTGTCGCCGCAGAAGCCGATCCTGGCCCGGTCCCCGCGAGCGAGCACCGGTGCCGAGGGGCGCCGGACCCGCAGCAGCTCGCCGTCGAGTCGCACCAGATAGGTCGTGTCGTGGCCGACGAACTCGACCAGCTCGACCTCGGCCTCGACGCCGTCCGATGCGTCGACGCCGACCGGGACGATCGAGATCTCCTCTGGTCGCACGAGCACCTCGACCGCACTGCCACCACCGACCGGGCTCGACAGGGGCACCGTACCGATCAGGGTGCGTGCGGCGTCGCCGGCGGCGTCGGCCGCGATGAAGTTCGCGTCGCCCACGAACCCGGCCAACCATCGCGTGGCCGGACGCTGGTAGATCTCCGCCGGCTCACCCACCTGCACGACGCGCCCGTCGGCGAGCACCGCCACCCGGTCACCCAGCACGAACGCCTCGTCCTGGTCGTGGGTGACGAACACGGTCGTGACGCCGAGCTCGACGAGGAGCTGGTGGATCTCGGTCCGCACCTGCGCCCGCAGCGACGCGTCGAGGTTCGAGAACGGCTCGTCGAGCAGCAGGACCGACGGTCGCGGTGCGATCGCCCGTGCCAGCGCGACGCGCTGTTGCTGGCCCCCGGACAGCGTCGCCGGCATGCGGTCGGCGAGGCCGCCCAGACCGACCAGCTCGAGGGCCTCGTCGATGCGCGGCGAGGACTTGCGCTCGCCCCGGGGCAGGCCGAAGCCGACGTTGCGGCCCACGTTCAGGTGGGGGAACAGCGCCCAGTCCTGGAACACCATGCCGATCCGGCGCTTCTCGGGCGGCACGACACGTCCGGGGCTGGTGAGCGTGCGCCCTGCGATCGTCACGGTGCCGGCATCGGGCACCTCGAGCCCGGCGATGACCCGCAACAACGTCGTCTTGCCACAGCCACTCGGACCCAGCAGTGCGAGCGTGTCGCCGGCGTCGACCGCGACGCTCACGCCGTCGAGCACGGCGATGACGCCGTCGAAGGTCTTCGAGACCTCGCTGACGCGGACGTCACCCATCGGATGTCTGCTCCGGTCGGAGGGTCGGGAACAACACGACGTCGCGGATCGTGTGGGTGTCGGTGAGCAGCTGGGCCAACCGGTCCATCCCGATGCCCAGTCCCACGGTGGGCGGCAGGCCGTACTCGAGGGCACGCAGGTAGTCGTGGTCGACGGCCATGGCCTCCTCGTCGCCGGCATCCTTCTGCGCCGCCTGCTCGACGAACCTGGCGCGTTGCTCGTCGGGGTCGGTGAGCTCGGAGAACCCGTTGCACAGCTCGCGGCCGACGACGATCGCCTCGAACCGCTCGACGAGACCGGGCTGGTCGCGGTGGGCGCGTGACAGCGGCGACACCTCGACGGGGTAGTCGATCACGAACGTGGGGTCCCACAGCGTGTGCTCGGTGGTCTTCTCGTAGAGCTCGAGCAGGAGCTTCCCGGGGCCGTGGGTCGGCTTCCAGGGCACCTCGTGGGCGTCGCAGAGCTCGCGGAGCCGGTCGACCGGCGTGTGGATGTCGATCGGCTCGCCCACACGGTCCGAGGTGAGCTCGGCCATGGTCGCCCGACGCCACGGCGCCGAGAGGTCCACCTCGCGGTCGTCGAAGGTCACCGTGGTCGAGCCGCACAACTCGGTCGCGAGCCACGACACCAGCTGTTCCACCAGCTCCATGTGCACGTGGTAGTCCCCGTAGGCCTCGTAGGCCTCGAGCATCGTGAACTCGGGGTTGTGCCGGTTCGAGATGCCCTCGTTGCGGAACACCCGCGCCAGCTCGAACACCCGCTCGAACCCACCGACGACCAGTCGCTTGAGGTACAGCTCCGGCGCGATCCGCAGGTACATGTCCTGGTCGAGCGCGTTGTGGTGGGTCGTGAACGGCTTGGCCAGTGCGCCACCCGGGATGGGGTGCAGCACGGGGGTCTCCACCTCGAGGTAGCCGCGTTCGTCCATGAACCGCCGGGTCAGCGACATGAGGCGCGACCGCAGCCGGAACGCCCGGCGTGCCTCGTCGGTGACCCACAGGTCGACGTAGCGCTGCCGGTACCGCAGGTCCTGGTCACTGATGCCGTGCCACTTGTCCGGAAAGGCCCGTCGGGTCGGTGCCAGCAGCGTCCAGTCGTCGACACGGACCGACAACTCCCCCCGGCGTGTGGTCATGACCTCACCGTGCACCCCGATCCAGTCACCCAGGTGCAACTCACCGAAGGTCTCGAAGTCCGGCGTGGTGGCGGCCGGGGCGAACAACTGGACGCGGCCGGAACCGTCGGCGAGCGTGCCGAAGGCGAGCTTGCCCTGCACGCGTCGCAACATGAGTCGCCCGGCGACGGTCACCTCGGTGCCCGTCTCGGTCCCCGGCTCGAGCCCGGCGAACCGCTCGGCGAGCTCGGCCGTCGTCGTGTCCGGTGCGTACCGGTAGGGCTGCTCGTAGCCGTCCGGCGGTGCGTACCGGCTCGGCACCTCGTCGACGGGTGGTGGGATGTCGGGCTCAGTCACGGTGCTGGTTCTTCTCCCAGATGAGCCGGAGACCGTGCAGCGTCAGCCAGGGCTCTTCGTGCTCGATGGACTCGGCGATCGGGGCGATGAGCGTCGCCAGGCCACCCGTCGACACGATGGTGGATTCACCGATGACCTCCTCGATGCGGTCGCACATGCCGTCGACCATGGCCGAGTAGCCGTACACCGCCCCCGACTGCACCGACTCCATCGTGGTCTTGCCGATCACGCTGCGGGGCTCGGAGAGCTCCACCCGACGCAACGCAGCAGCACGGCCGAACAGCGCGTCCATCGAGATCTCGATGCCGGGGAAGATCGCACCTCCGAGGTACTCGCCCTTGTCGGAGATGACGTCGAACGTGGTGGCGGTCCCGAAGTCGACCACGATCGTGGGCCCGCCGTAGAGTTCGTAGGCGCCCACGGCGTTGGCGATGCGGTCCGCACCGACCTCGCGGGGATTGTCGTAGAGCACCGGCATGCCGGTCTTCACACCCGTGCCGAGGATGATCGGGTCGACGTCGAGGTAGCGCTCGCACATGTGCCGCAGCTCGAAGGTGATGCTCGGCACGCCCGAGGACACCGCCACCCCGGTGATGTCGGCGGACAGGTCGAGGTCACGGGTGGCCAGCAGGTGACGCAGGAAGAGCGCCAGCTCGTCGCTGGTCCGCTCCGCCCTGGTCGCCATGCGCCAGTGGTCCACCAGCTCGTGGGAGCGGTTGCCCGCGTCGTAGAGCCCGACCACGGTCTGGGTGTTGCCGACGTCAATGACCAGCAGCACGACGATCGCCCTCCCGGATCCAGCAGCGATGCATCGAGCAGCGCACGACGACCTCCTCGGTCCCGGACCTCACGGGTGGCCCCCCGGGTCGGTGGGGCCCCTCGCGTCCGGCGACGCCATCATTGCGCCCGAAGCGGCTGCGACGCACGTCGGCGGCTCAGGCGAGGTCGAGACCGAGGTCGAGCGCGACCGCCGACTTGGTCAGCCGCCCCACCGAGATCATGTCGACCCCCGTCGCCGCGTACCCCCCGATCGAGTCGAGGGTGATCTCCCCGGAGACCTCGAGCAGGGTCTGGCGGGGCCATCCCTCCTGGCGGCTCCTGCGAGACTCGACGCAGGTGACGACCTCGTCCGGTGTCATGTTGTCCAACAGGAGCGCGTCGGCACCCGCCTCGAGGCCCTCGACGCACTGGGCCACGGTGTCGCACTCGACGTGGACGGTGCGGCCGGGCCACCGGTGCCGAGCGAGCGCGACGGCATCGGTGATCGACACACCACCCAGGTGGTTGTCCTTGATGAGCAGCCAGTCCGACAGGTTCCCCCGGTGGTTGCGCCCGCCCCCGGCCCGGACGGCGGCCTTCGAGAGGCTCCGCAGGCCCGGGACCGTCTTGCGCGTGTCCCACACGCGGGCCTGACCTGCTGCTGCAGCAGCTGCGACGTACTGCGACGTGAGCGTCGCGATGCCGGACAGGAAGCACAGGAAGTTCAGCGCGGTCCGTTCGCCGGTCAGCAGCGCGGGGAACGGACCGCGGACCAGGCCCACGACCTCACCTGCTGCCACCTCCGCCCCCTCCGGGACCGACCAGGACACCTCGATCGACGGGTCGAGCTGGGCGAAGGTCTCCACGACGCAGCGCGTGCCGGCGAGGCGGCCGGCGTCACGAGCGGCGATGCGTGCCTCGGCCGGGCCGGACGGCAGCAGTGACGAGGTCAGGTCACCCAAGGGAGTGAGGTCCTCAGCGAGGGCTCGCTGCACGGCCTCGCGCACTGCGGCCACCGGGGGATGGAGCCAGTCAGGATCGTCGGCGTTCACCTCGCGAGTGTGGCACGTCGGATCGCTCAGGAATCGCGGGTCAGGACCAGCCGGTGTGTCTGCGCGGGGTCGGTGGTGGGGAAGTCGGCGCGGGCGTGCGTGCCGCGGCTCTCGGTGCGGGCCAGCGCCGCCGCCACGAGCACCCGTGCGATCTCGGCGAGGTTGCGGACCTCGATCGCGTCGACCCGGACCCGGCCCTCGTGGGCCACCGGCCCGGTCAGCGGCGCGCCGATGGCGTCGAGGCTGCGGAGCGTCGCGTCGACGGTCCTCATGGCGGCGTCGAGCCGCTCGCGGCTCCGCACGACACCCGCGTCGGTGCTCAGGTGGCGCTGCAGCGATCGGCGGAGCTCGGCGACGTCGCCGCTCGCGCGACCGCTGTCGACCGGCGGCGGCAGCCGGAGCTGCACCCCTCCGATCACGAGCGGATCGTCGGCGGGGACGCGGCCCGGCGTCCGCACGGCGCGCATGGCGCCGGTGGCCGTCGGACCGTCGACCCCCTCCCCGATCGCCTCGACCGCGCGGGGTCCGAAGACCATGCCCTCGAGCAGCGAGTTGGAGGCGAGCCGATTCGCACCGTGGACGCCGCTGCAGGCC
Organism: Microthrixaceae bacterium; assembly: GCA_007118345.1. Classification (GTDB taxonomy): domain Bacteria; phylum Actinomycetota; class Acidimicrobiia; order Acidimicrobiales; family Microtrichaceae; genus SKRR01. The sequence goes on from SKRR01000118.1 coordinate 10,237, forward strand.
GTCTCCCCCGCCGCCCAGAGACCCGGCAGCGAACTGGCGCCCCACAGGTCGGTGACGATCCCGCCGCACTGGTGGTGGGCCGCCGGCGCGACCGGGAGCCACTCACGGCTCGGGTCGAGACCGATGCGGGCGAGGTCGTCGTGGATGGTCGGGAAGCGTCGGCCGAACTGCGCGAGACCGGTGGCATCGAGCCACACGTGATCGGTCCCGTGCTCGAGCATCGAGGTGAGGATCGCCCGCGACACCACGTCGCGGGGCTGGAGCTCGTCGACGAAGCGTTCACCGTCGGCGTCGCGCAGCAACGCCCCGTGCCCGCGCAGCGCCTCGGAGAGCAACGGCCGGGGCATCAACGGGTGGTGCAGCGCGGTGGGGTGGAACTGGAAGAACTCCAGATCGGCCACGGCGACGCCCGCCCGCAACGCCATGGCCACTCCGTCGCCGGTCGCGACCGCCGGGTTGGTGGTCACCGAGTACAGCTGGCCGGCTCCACCGGTGGCGAGCAGCGTCGAGCGGGCGTGGACCTCGTGGACCCGGCCGGACGGGTCGACGGCGACCACGCCCACGCAGCAACCGTCGCGCACCAGCAGATCGAGCGCGAAGGTGTGCTCGTGCAGCACCGCCGCGGTGCGGCGCACCGCGACGACGAGTGCCCGTTCGATCTCTGCGCCGGTCGCCGCACCGCCGGCGTGGACGACCCGCGCGACCGAGTGGCCTCCCTCGCGGGCCAACTCGAGGTTCCCCCGCTCGTCGCGGTCGAACTCCGCGCCGAGTGCGATGAGCTCCTCGACGCGCCGGGGACCCTCGTCGACGAGCACGCGGGCGGCGTCCGCGTCGCACAGCCCCGCACCGGCGGCGAGGGTGTCGGCGAGGTGCAGATCGATCTCCTCGGAGCCGCCGGACAACGCTGCGGCCACCCCGCCCTGGGCCCATCGGGTGGTGGCCAGGTCGAGCCCGCCCTTGGTCAGCACCCCGGTGCGAAGTCCGTGATTGGCGGCGGCCCGCACGGCGGCCGACAGGCCCGCGACGCCGGAGCCCAGCACCAGCAGGTCGAGCGGATCAGCAGCGGTCCCCCCGGTCGCGTTCATCCCAGGAGGTCGAACACGCTGGTGCCGTCGACGGCGTGGTCCGACACCGAGAGGTTGTCGATCAGACGAGCTCGCCCGAACTGCATCGCCACGAAGAGTCGCGACGAACGGTCGGCGTGGATCTGGGCCCGGAGGGTCTCGGGGTCGGCCACCTCGACGTAGTCGACCCGGCCGAGCGAGGCGGTCTGGAGCTCCGAGCGCAACACCGTCCGGACCTCGTCCGCGTCGGTGGTGCCGGAACGCACCGCGGCGGCAGCCAGCCGGAGTGCCCGGTACAGCACCGGCGCCTCGGCACGTTCGTCGTCGGTGAGGTACACGTTGCGGCTCGACATCGCGAGACCGTCGGGTTCCCTCACGATGGGACAGCCCACCACCTCGACGGGGAACGACAGGTCCTCGGCCATCCGGGTGACGATCGCGAGCTGCTGGTAGTCCTTCTCACCGAAGTAGGCCCGAGAGGCCCCGACCACGTTGAAGAGCTTCGCCACCACC
>SKRR01000306.1 GCA_007118345.1 Microthrixaceae bacterium
CGTCGAGCCACGCACGCCGTTGACGAGCGAGCGCCCGGAACCCGGCGGTCATGCGGGGGGCAGAGCCGACGCCGTGGAGCCACGAGTCGCCGATCTCGGAGCTCACGACCGGGAGGTCCTGTGCGGCCGCGACCATCGCGTCGGCGACGTCGTCGAGGGTCGCTGCGACGACGTCGGCACCGGGGTGGCGCGCCGCCAGGTCGGCGAACCGGGCCTCGACCTCGTCGGCCGAGGGTGGCCCCAGGTTGTCGCCCGTGAGGTCGATCGCGACCACGGTGTCGCCGACCTGCTGCTCGGCGCCGTACCCACCGGGCTGGTACATCACGAGCAACTCCGGTTCGCCCACCGCGGCGGTGTCGCGCCAGCGGAACCGGGTCGGCACCGCCGGAGCGGTGGCCGCCGGGTTGACCCCGATGTGCAACAGCTCGACCCCGTGTGCCGCCAGCAGCGACACGAGCCCCCGGGTGTGGCCCGGTACGTCGGTCATCTTCGCCGCCCGTGTGCGACGGCCGAACCGGCGGTCGAGCCCCGCCGAGATCGACAGCCCGTGCTCGAGCAGCGACCGCCCGGCGTACTCGGTGTGGGTGGTGAAGGGCATGGCGTGCCAACACAGGTCGCCGGCCTCGATGGCGGCGATGAGCGCGTCGCGCTCATCACCCCGTGCGTCGTCGAGCGCCTCGGCGAGGATCCACGACCCGGTCGTCCACCGCAGCCGCGCCGGACCGCCGCGACGGCGGAGTTCTGCCGCGACGGCGAGCGCCCGTGGGAAGAAGTCGTCGAGGTACCGGCGACGCACCGTGGCGGCGGTGTCGGTGAACCCGACGTCGAGGTGGGTCTTCGCGACGCGCAGCACGCGATCGGGCAATGTCACCCACCGCAGGGTACCGGGCACCGTCGACCCACCCGGGCGGGGCTACCCTGCCGGAGAGCGCCGCAACGGGAAATCCGGGCGTGGCTGTCAACCAATGGCGCTGGCCGTTCGTGGAGGGGGGTGTGGTGCGACCCAAGAGGGGCGATGATGTCTTCAGAGAGTTCTACGAACGGATGCAGCCGCGTGCGGTCGGCGTCGCGAGGCGCCTCGTCGGCACGGCCGGCGTGGCCGACGATCTGGCCGCAGAGGCGTTCGCACGTGCGTACGCACGCTGGCGTGAGGTGCAACGGCACCCGAATCCCGATGCGTGGCTGCTCCGGGTCGTGGGCAACCTCGCCATCGATCACGTCCGCCGCGAATCCCGCCGGCCGGACCATCGACCCGACCCGGTCCGGCACGACCCGTCGGCCGATCACGCCACGCTGCGGGTCGACCTCGCGGACGCGCTCCACCGCCTGTCGGGCCGCCAGCAGGAGGTCGTGGTGATGCGCTACCTGATCGACCTCACCGAGGAGGACGTCGCCGTCACGCTCGGCATGAGCACCGGGTCGGTCAAGACCCACCTCCACCGGGCGACCACCAAGCTGCGGGCCGATCTCGACGGCGCCGACCCGCTCCCGGGGCCCCAGGAGGCGCAACATGGCTGAGCGCTCCTACCCGCCGGTCGGCGACCCCGACCGCTTCGACTCGATCGTGTCGCGTGGGCGCTCGATGCGCCGACGCCGCCAGGCCACCACGGGGGTCGGCGCAGCCGGCATCGTCGCGGTCGTGGCCGCAGGGGTGATGGTCGTCGCCGGTTCCGGGGGCAACGAGGGGGGCGTGATCGCCGACGGCCCCACCGAGGACCCCACCACCACGACCGCTGCGCCCGACACCACCCCGGCGCCACCGGCACCCGAGGAGATGACCGTCTCGGTCGACCCCGGCCCGGACCGCACCACCATCGTGGTCGCCGATCCCGAGCAGATCGCGGTCGACGACGCGAACCAGTGCGTGGTCGTGACGATCCTCGACGAGTCCGGCGACGAGGTGGCGAACGGCCACGGCTGCAACCTCGGTCCCGGCGACCAGCCGTCGAGCGAGGTGTCCGTCGATCCGGTGTCGCCCGAGCTGGCGATCAGCGCGTGTGCACCACAGGTCACCCGCGCGGATCCCGACGAGGAACCGCCCACGTCGACCCGTCCGGCGACGTCGACCTTCGAGTTCGACACGCCGCCGCTCGAACCCGGTGAGCACACCGTGACGGTCGCCGCCGTGTCGGGCCGCGGCGACGGCTGCCCCGGCACCTCCGACGAGAGCACCGAGATCGAGACCACCGTCGAGGCATCGGCGCCACTGACCGTTCCGTGAGCCCTCCGGCGAGCAGACTGCCGAGGTGAACCTCGACCGGTTGGTCCCGGGCGCCTGGGCGCTGACCCGAACGGCGGCGAGCGCGGTCAGCGCACCGGTCACCGTGCCGGCGCTCACCGCCGCCGCCATGCACACCGCCCGGCGCGCCGCGCTGCGCATCGACCGGTTCGGGGAGCACCTGCACGCCGTCGCCGAGGACCGACCGTCGCCGCTGCCGGCGCCTCGAACGTTGCGGCTCCCCGGTCGCGACCGGTACGTCATCACCTCGGACCTGCACCGTTGCGGCCCCGGAGCGCTCGACTGGCCGGCGCACCAGCGCACCGACGCCGTCTATCCCCGACTGCTCGAACACTACGCCGAACAGGGCTGGCACCTCATCGAGAACGGTGACGTCGAGGACCTGTGGATGACCGGTGGGTCGGCCTCAGGGGCCGTCTACGACGTGTCCCTGCTGGCCACCGGGGTGACGAGCCTCATCGACCGTCGCCCGAGCCGCTCGGTGCTCCGCGCGCAACTCGACCGGATCGTGGAGAACAACGCCGAGATCTACGGGTTGTTGCGCGACGGGTTCTGTGCCGACGGGCGCTACCACCGCACGGTCGGCAACCACGACGACGCGCTGACCGACGACGAGCTCGTCGAGCACCTCGCAACGTCGCTCCCGGGGCTGCGAGCGGCGGACACGATCCTGTTGGACCGACCGGGGGCGACAGCTGCCGAGGGGATCGCGGGCGTCCGGGCCGTCATCGCCCACGGGCACCTCACCGACTCGTGGAACGGCCCCGGGTTCGCCGCGCTCGGCCGGGTGATCACCTGGCTGGCCACCGCGTTCGGCGACCTCCCATGGACCCCGAGCCTCTCCGACGGCGCCGAGGAGCACGCCGCCGCGCGACTCCTCGCCGGGCGTGGCCGCAACCGGTTGATCAGCGTCGATGCCCGCTACGGGGGCAACCGCCGCTTCGACAGCCTCGACGAGGAGCGTCTCTTCGAGCGACTCGGCCGCGAAGAACCCGACGGAGGGTGGCCATGGCTGCTGTTCGGCCACACCCACTTCCCCATGCTCGAACCCCTCGACGCGTCCGGACGTGCGGTCCGGTACGCGAACTCGGGTTGCGGGGTCATGCCCCGCACCGTCACCGCGCTCGAATGGGACCCCGCCGACGAGGAGCGCCCGGTGCGGGTCGTCGCGTGGACCGCCGATCGCTCGGTCACCGGCGGCACCGGCGTCGAACGGGTCGAGCTGCGGCCCGACGGGCGGTACCTCGGCCCCGTGTGAGCGAACCCGGTCCGACCGCTCAGCGTCCGGTGTGGCCGAACCCGCCGAGGCCGCGTTCGGTGTCGTCGAGCACGTCCACCTCGACGAACTCCACGTGTTCGACGGCCTGGATCACCAGTTGGGCGATGCGTTCACCGCGGGTGATCTCGAACGGCTCGGCCGGGTCGGTGTTCACCAGCAGCACCTTCAGCTCGCCGCGGTAGTCGGCGTCGATCAGTCCGGGTGTGTTGAGACAGGTCACCCCGTGCTTCAGCGCGAGCCCGCTGCGCGGCTGGATGAACCCCGCGTAGCCTCGCGGGATGGCGACCGCCGCGCCGGTCCGCACCAGGGCCCGCCCGCCCCCGGCATCGAGGGTCACCGCCTCGGCGGCACGCAGGTCCACCCCCGCGTCGCCGGGTCTCGCGTACTCCGGCAGGGGCAGGTCGGGGTCGAGTCGTCGGATCGGCACCTTCAGCACGGCCGGGACGTTAGACGCCCCGGGGCCACCTACCCTGTGGAGGTGCTGGCCTGGATGGATCTGGAGATGACCGGACTCGACGCGACCCGCGACGTGATCGTCGAGATCGCCACCCTGATCACCGACGACGACCTCGAGGTCGTCGCCGAAGGGCCCGATCTGGTGGTCCACGCGACCGACGAGCAGCTCGAGGGAATGGACCCGGTGGTGCTCAAGATGCACACCGCGAGCGGCCTGCTCGACCAGATCCGCGCCTCCACCACCACCCTCGAGGAGGCCGGCACCGCCACGCTCGACTTCCTCCGTGAGCACATCGACCAGCCCCGCACCGTGCCGTTGTGCGGCAACTCGATCGGGATGGACCGCAGGTTCCTCACGACGTACCTGCCCGAGATCGAGGAGTTCCTCCACTACCGCTCGGTCGACGTGTCGACGATCAAAGAGCTCACCCGCCGCTGGTCGCCCGAGGTGCTCGACGATCTGCACAAGAAGTCCTCGGCCCACCGTGCGATGGACGACATCAAGGAGTCCGTCGCCGAGTTGCGCTTCTACCGCGAACGGGTGTTCCGATGACGTCGTCGCCGGGTGGGCAGAAACAGGAGCAGCTGCCGGCCGAGGACGACGCCGCCGAGGTCGCTCCGGGGGTGGTCCGCATCCAGTTGCCGATCATGCTGCCGGGGCTCGGCCACGTGAACTGCTACGTCCTCGAGGATGCTGCGGGCCTGACCCTCGTCGATCCGGGCCTCCCGGGACCTGAGTCGTCCGACGAACTGGCGCGCCGGTTGCGGCGTGCAGGGCTGCCTCCCGAGCGGGTCCACACCGTGCTGGTCACCCATTCGCACCCCGACCACTTCGGCGGCGCCGGCAGGCTCCACGCCGAGCACGGGTGCGACATCGTGGCGCACGACCGCTTCGTCACGCCCTTCGAGCAGGCACCCGCCACCCCGGCCGGCGTCACCGCGCTCGACGGCGACCTCGACGAGCTCGTCGACCTGCACCAGACGGAACCCACGCGGGCGACCACGCTGCGCGAGGTCCTCTTCGGCGAGGGTCCGCTGCCCGAGATCTCCCCGCGCATCACCCCGTGGGGCGGTGAGGGGTTCCGGCCCTCGGACGCCGAGCTCGAGCACATGCGCGCCTGGGACGACCTCTCCAAGCAGGGGCTGCTCTCCCTGACCCCCACCCGCCGGGTGCACGACGAACAGGTCATCACCCTCGGCGACACCGAATGGATCGTGGTCCACACCCCCGGCCACACCGGCGACCACATCTGCCTGTTCGACCCGGAGCACGGCACGTTGCTCTCGGGCGACCACGTCCTCCCCACGATCACACCGCACATCTCCGGCATGGCCCCGCCCGGCCACGAACCCCCCACCGACTCGCTCGCCGACTTCTTCGCCGGGCTGCACCGCGTCGCCGAGATCGAGGGAGTGCGCACGGTGCTGCCGGCCCACGGCCTGCCCTTCGACGACCTGGCCGGCCGCGTCGACGACATCGTCGTGCACCACGAGCAACGACTCACCACCCTCGTCGGGATCGCGGACGACCTCGGCGAGGACGACGTGCGCGCGTACTCCCAGCAGCTGTTCCGCGAACGCTCCTGGGGCCCGATGGCCGAGTCCGAGACGTACGCGCACCTGGAGCACCTGCGGCTGTCCGGGCAGGTCGCCGCGCGCCGCGGCGAGGACGGCATGGTCCGCTACCGGCCGGTCGCCGAGTCGGTCGCCGCCGGATAAACCACTTGCGTTCCACTCGGAGGGGTGGTTCGCTCGTCGGAACCTTTCCCTTCGACCGAGGACCGAGTCGTTCCGATGTTCACCACGACGTACACCCATCCGGCCGCCACCTGGCGTTCCGATGCTGCGCGTGTGCGTTCTGTGACGACCACCCGTTCGATCATCGAGACCAAGGGTGACAACGGCTCGGTGTTCGTGTCCGCCTTCGGCGCCACGCACCGACCGACCCGACGGGGAGCCCCACCGCTGTAGCCGCACCGGCACATCGGTAGGTACGGACTCCAGGAGCCGTCGGGTCATCGACCCGGCGGCTCTTCTCGTCGTCCCGATACGCACCGTCCGTCCCGAGCCAGCGGCTCCCTCCCTTGCCACCGCAGCCCACCCAGCGTCCCGCACCTCAGAGAGAAACGAGTCCCAAGATGTCACCGACCGAACTCCTCGAACGCCCCGGTGGGGTCGAGATCGACACCACCTGGATCCCCTCGGCGCGGTGCGCGGACCTCGACACGGCGCTGTTCTTCTCCGACGAGCTCGACGACATCGCCGAGGCCAAACGGGCGTGTCTGGACTGCCCGGTCCGGCGCCGATGTCTGGACGGCGCCGTGAAGCGGGGCGAACAGTACGGGGTCTGGGGCGGGCACCTCTTCGTGGCCGGCAGGATCGTGCTGTCCAAGCGCCGGCGGGGCCGTCCCCCTGCGACCCCCCGACCGGGCGACACGCTGCCCGAGGTGCCCGTCCCCGAGCCCTACCGGCGGCTGGTGAGCGCCGGGCCGGCCTGATCCGCCGGCCTGATCCGCCAGCATGCCAGCGCCGACCTGACCGTGGGACGTCGGCGTCGGTACGGTGTTCGCACCCATGACCGACGCCGACGTCTCCGATCCGCCCACCCGGGGTCGACGCGGGCTGCCGGTGGGACCGGTTGGCCTGCTGGTGATCACCGCGATCGCACTGCTGGTCGCGTTCCTGGCCGCTCGTCTCGTGATCGGGTTGCTCTCCGAGCCCGTCCCCGACGTGCAGGACGTGCTCGACGACCAGGCGCAGGCGCCCCTGGTCACCGATCTGGACACGCGGGTCGAGCTGGACGGCCCTGCACCGAACGTCCGCCTCGAGTTCCTCGACGGTGGCGTCCAGGACCTCGCCGAGCTGGCCGGGGTCGGCACGCCGGTGGTGCTCAACTTCTGGGCGTCGACCTGCATCCCCTGCCTCAACGAGATGCCGGCGCTCGAGGAGGTCAGCAACGAGCTCGACGGCCGGGTCACTTTCCTCGGCGTCGCGGTCGCCGACGGCGAGGACGCGGCGATCGAGATGGTCGAGCGCACCGGTGTGACCTATCGCAACGCACGAGATCCGCGGTCGGAGATCTTCGCGGTCTACGGCGGCATCGCGCTGCCGCGCACGGTGGTGATCACCGGCGACGGCACCGTGGTCGAGACCCACAGCGGCGAGCTGGACGCCGACGACATCCGGGCGATGCTCGACCGACACGGCCTGCTGCCCGCGTGAACGGCCAGCTCCCATGAACGGCGCGCCGCTGGCCCTCGCCTTCTCCGCCGGGATGGTCGCCACGATCAACCCGTGCGGGTTCGCCCTGCTCCCCGCCTACCTGTCCTACTTCCTCGGCCTCGAGGCCGGCAGCGAGACCCCACGGCGCGCGCCGGTGATGCGGGCACTCGCGGTCAGTCTGGCGGTCACCCTCGGCTTCCTGGTCGTGTTCGCCGTCATGGGCTTCGCCTGGACCTCGATCTCGGGCGTGATCGGCCGTCGGTTGCCGTACTTCACCATCGTCATCGGGGTGGCACTGATCGCGCTGGGTGTCGCGATGCTGCGGGGCTTCGAGCCCGTGGTCCGGCTGCCGAAGGTCCAGCTCGGCTCGACGAGCCGCGAGATGGGCTCGATGTTCCTGTTCGGCATCTCCTACGCGATCGCCTCCCTCAGCTGCACGATCCCGATCTTCATCGGCATCGTGTCGACCACGCTGGAGCGCACCAGCTTCACCGCGGGGGTCGCCACGTTCCTCGCCTACGGGCTCGGCATGGGTCTGACCCTGTCGGTGCTGACGATCGCGGTGGCGTTGGCCCGGTCGGGGATCGTCACCAGCTTCAAGCGGATCCTGCCGCACGTGAACCGCATCTCGGGCGGGCTGCTGATCGCCGCCGGTGCATTCGTCGCGTACTACGCATGGGTCGAGATCCAGGAGCTGAACCAGCGCGGCGGCAGCAGTCTGGTCTCGTGGACCCGGGACCTGCAGTCATCGGCGCTCCGCTGGGTCGAGTCGGTCGGCGGCACCCGGTTGGCGCTGGGCGCGATCATCGTGGTGGCCGCTGCGGTCGCGATCACCTGGGTCCTGCGGTCAGGACAGGACCACGCCGACCCCGTCGGCGAACCGCTCGACGGCGCGGCGGACGACGGATCACAGATGGCGGGGCCCGAAGCGGGCAGTTAGGGTCCCGGACAGTGCCACGGACCGCTCTCGCCACATCGTTCCCAGGCTCGGTCAGCTACGAGAACTTCCTCGTCCGGGTCGAGCGGGTCGCGATGCCCCTCGGTTTCGACCGGGAACGCGCGTTCGCCGCCGTCTCGTTGTGCAGGGACGAGATGACCGAGCCGCTGCTCGAGGCCATCGCACGACGGTGGGACCGTCCGTTCAACCTCGGTGGTCTCGGTGCGGTCCCGGCGCTGGGCCGCACCGGGTGGCGCGCGGCGCTGAGCCACGTCCCCGAGCACGACGGCCGGGGCCGTCTCATCGTGTTCGGGTTCCCGCACCTGGGGATCGCCCCTGACGGGAGCCTCGGCCAGACCGTGCGCCGCCACCAACGCATGGCCACCCCGACGTGCGGCGCGATGGTCGCCCTGCTCGACTCGTTGCGCAACGGCTACGACCCGTTGCCGGCGGGGCTCAACGACCTCGAGGCCGACCGGCTCCGCCGGGTCATCGAGGAGCAGGTCGAGGATCTGCCCGACGACCTCGTCGCGCTCACGAAGCTCGCCGTACGGGCGGTCGACGACGAGATCTGGGCCGAGCTGGACGCACTGCGCGCCCACGAGGACATGGACCTGTCGGTGTTCACCGGTGTGCAGGTCCACCTGCCCGACGACGTCGACCACATCTGGCCGTGGGCCTCGTCGTATTGCGGCGCCGACGCCGTCCGCCGCCCGCTGGAGATCTGACGACTCAGGGCGAGAGGCGTTCGGTGCGCCAACGATCGCCGTGGCGCCAGAAGTGCAGCCGGTCGTGCAGCCGGCTCGGTCGGCCCTGCCAGAACTCGAACTCGGTGGCCCGAACGGAGTAACCGCCCCAGAACGGAGGTCGCGGCACGTCCTGGCCGGCGAAGCGTTCGGTCGCCGCAGCGACGCGCTCGTCGAGCTCGGCACGGCCGGCGAGCACGGTCGACTGCGGGCTGGCCCAGGCCCCGAGCTGGCTCTCGCGTGGGCGGGTGGCGAAGTAGGCGTCGCTCACCGCCTCGGGAACCGGTTCGGCGATGCCCTGCACCCGTACTTGGCGGTGCAGCCCGAGCCACGAGAACAGCAGACACACGTTGGGGTTGGCAGCGAGGTCGTTGCCCTTGTGGCTGCGACGATTGGTGAAGAACACCAGGTGCCCCTGGTCGTCGAGGTCGCGCAGCAACACGTTGCGCGACGTGGGGCGTCCCGTCGGGTCGACGGTGGTGAGCACCATCGCGTTCGACTCCGGCACCTGCTCCCGCTCGGCGACGTCGAGCCACGTCCGCAGCAGGGCCACCGGGTCCGGGCCGGCGTCGTGCTCGGTGAGGGTCCAGCGGTCGTAGTCGGAACGGCGGCCGAACCCCGTTGCGGATCCGGTGGTGGGCGCCCAGTCGGTCACGAACGACTCGCCGTGGTGGGCGCCGCGAGGGCGGCGTGGAAGAACGCCTCGTCCTCGAAGAGCCCGACGTCGGAGAGGAAGATCTTGCCGTACCGCTCGAAGTACATGAGCTGCTTGCTCAACATGAACAGGGCACGGTCCTGATCGGAGTCGTACACCCCGTGGGCCGCAGCAGCGGCCCGCACCCGGCGCTGCTCGGCGAACCGCCGGTAGATCGACCGCATGGTCAGCTTCTCGGTCTCGATGCCACGCGCCTCGACCACCTTGCGGTGCGGTGCTGCGAGCAGGTCCGCCAGGGACACCTCCCCGAACGGGCGGGTCAGCAACGGCTCGAGCGCGATGCGCATGAACATCGTGACCTGATCGGTGTCCATCCCCAGGTCGTTCTGCAACACGGGGCCGTACATCCGGATGGCGTGCGCCGCGATCTGGTCCCACGCCTGCTCGTCGCCGAGCGCCGCCGCGATGAGACTGCGGAAGAACCGGTGACTGTCGGGATCGAGGCGGCCGACGATTCCCCAGTCGATCACCCCCACACGACCGTCGGGCAGCAGCAACAGGTTGCCTGCGTGGACGTCGCCGTGGAACGTGCCCCAGCGGATGGCGGTCAGCAGGAACCCCTTGATGACCTCCTGCACGATCGGAGCGGGGTCGTAGCCGTACCCGGCCACGGTGATCAGGTCGTCGACGGCCACCCCCTCGAAGTGCTCCATCGTCAGCACCCGTGGACCCGAGAGGTGCTCGAACACCTCGGGCACGGTCACCCGGGGCAGGTCGACCTCGGTGAGCAGGCGCCGGTAGTGCGCCATGGCACGGGCCTCGTTGCGCAGGTCGAGCTCCTCGCCGATCTGCACGCGGAAGCCTTGGAACATGGACAGCAGCTGGCTCGCCACGTACTCGCCGGTCTGCTTGGCCACGATCTCGAGCAGGGGCTGGAACAGGTCGAGGTCGCGGGCGACCTGGTACTCGATGTCGGGGCGCAGCACCTTCACCGCGACCCGCCGCCCGTCGTGGGTGGTCGCCTTGTGCACCACCGAGATCGACGCCCGCCCGATCGGCGTCTCGGAGAAGCTCCAGAACGCCTCGTCGAGCGGCATGCCGAGGTCGGCCTCGACCGCTCGGCGCACCTCGTCGAAGGGCACCGGCGAACCGGTGTCGAGGCACGAGCGGAACTCCGCCGCCACGGGGTCGCCGAACACCCCTGGTGACGACCCGACCAACTGGCCGAACTTCATGAACGTGGCGCCGAGTTCCTCGAAGGTGCGCCGCAGCGGTCGGGCGTAGGCATCAGCGGGCACCCGCCGGGTCAGCGCATGTCGGAGCGCCAGCGGGGTGAAGCGCTTCGTCGCCACCGTCGCGATCTGGCGGGCCCTGCGGGCGACGTCGCGCCGCGAGGTGGGCGGGAGCTCACGGGGGAACACCCGTGGCACCGTGTAGAGCCGGGCCTCGAGCTGGTCTGGGGTCTCGACGGTCACCCGCGCATGCTACGAGGTCACCGGGAACCGTGCCGTGCCGACCGACGACCACCATGGGAGATGCACGAGCGACGGTGGGTTCCGGTCCGGCGGAGGACCTCCATACGGTGGACCAGGATGGTGGCGACCGTCGCGGTGGTCGCCACCGGGTGGCTCCTCCACGACGCCGCGCCCGCCGGCGCCGACGGGATCCGACCGACCAACTTCGAGTCCGAGCTGACATCGGTCGAACCGGCCGACACGCCGATCGACGTCGAGGTGGTGGGCGGTGACGCGTTCCTGCTGGTGCGGGCCCGGCCGGGCACCGAGGTCGAGATCCCCGGCTACGACGGCGAGCCGTACCTGCGGATCGACGCCGACGGGACGGTGCGGCGCAACGAACGTTCCGCCGCCACCTATGTGAACGCCACCCGCAGCGGCGCCGGCGTCGACGTGCCCGACGACGTCGGGGGTGGCGATCCCCGCTGGGCGACGGTCGGCGCCGACGGCGAGATCGCGTGGCACGACCACCGCATCCACTGGATGCTCGACGAGGCCCCGGGCACCGGTGCCGACGGGTTCGTGCAGAACTGGCAGGTCCCGCTGACCGTCGACGGGTCACCTGTCGAGCTCACCGGCACCCTCGTGCACCGCGACGACCAGTTGCCGTGGGCGGGCCTGCTCGCCGCCGCGGTCGCGATCGGCGCCGCGGTGCTCGCACGGCGACCGCCCTGGCGGGTCGGGATGC
>SKRR01000096.1 GCA_007118345.1 Microthrixaceae bacterium
CGCTCGAGCACCTGGATCGCGCGGCGGGGTACCAGCCGGCGTTGCGGCGCACGTTCGAGTACTGGCGACTGCGCATCGCCGCGATCGCGGTGCGGGTGACCGGGCGGCCCGGCCATGCCGCACTGCGATGGGCCAACGGCGCGCTCCGTCGTGTTCGACGCATGATCGAGCGGGTCACCCGGCCCGCCCGCTGACCCTCCTTGATTGAGGGCGTGCTCAGCGGCACCGAGAAACCTGACAACATGACACGCAGGTTTGCTATCCTCTACGCAATCACCGGTTGTGGGAACAGCGGATCAGTGCCGTAACCTCGACCTCATCGGGCCGCTCGGCCCCCCAACCCCCGTTCTGGATCCCATCCGCTGGATCCGCAGAGGAGAGTGACGAAATGCCAAAGGCCGTCGGAATCGATCTCGGTACCACCAACTCGGTCGTCAGTGTTCTCGAGGCCGGTGAGGCCGTCGTGATCCCCAACGCCGAAGGCGCGCGCACGACCCCGTCGGTCGTCGCGTTCGCCAAGGACGGCGAGGTGCTCGTCGGCGAGGTCGCCAAGCGCCAGGCCGTCACCAACGCGGATCGCACGATCCGCTCGGTGAAGCGGCACATGGGCACCAACTGGTCCGTCGACATCGACGGAAAGAAGTACACGTCCCAGGAGATCTCCGCCCGCACGCTCATGAAGCTGAAGCGTGACGCCGAGTCGTACCTGGGCGACACGGTCACCCAGGCGGTCATCACCGTGCCGGCCTACTTCGACGACGCCCAGCGCACCGCTACGAAGGAGGCCGGTCAGGTGGCCGGCCTCGAGGTGCTGCGGATCATCAACGAGCCCACCGCCGCCGCACTCGCCTACGGCATGGACAAGGAGAACGAGGACCAGACGATCCTGGTGTTCGACCTCGGTGGCGGCACCTTCGACGTCTCGGTGCTCGAGATCGGTGACGGCGTGTTCGAGGTCAAGTCCACCCACGGCGACACGAGCCTCGGCGGCGACGACTGGGACCAGCGGGTCATCGACTGGTTGGTCGACTCGTTCAAGGGCGACCACGGCGTCGACCTCTCCAACGACAAGATGGCCATGCAGCGCCTCAAGGAGGCCGCCGAGAAGGCCAAGATCGAGCTGTCGCAGGTCGCCCAGACCCAGATCAACCTGCCGTTCATCACCGCCACCGACGCCGGTCCGCTCCACCTCGACTACTCGTTGAGCCGGTCGAAGTTCCAGGAGATGACCGAGGACCTGATCCAGCGGTGCAAGGTCGCGTTCGACCACGCCATCAAGGACGCAGGGCTGACCACCGGCCAGGTCGACCACATCATCCTCGTCGGCGGCTCCACCCGGATGCCGGCGGTGCAGGACCTGGTCAAGGAGCTCACCGGCTCCGAGCCCCACAAGGGCGTGAACCCCGACGAGGTCGTCGCCATGGGTGCCGCCATCCAGGCCGGTGTGCTCAAGGGCGACGTCAAGGACGTGCTGCTGTTGGACGTCACCCCGCTGTCGCTCGGCATCGAGACCAAGGGCGGGGTCATGACCAAGCTGATCGAGCGCAACACCACCATCCCGACCCGTCGGGCCGAGGTGTTCACCACCGCCGAGGACAACCAGCCCTCGGTCGAGATCCACGTGCTCCAGGGCGAGCGCGAGATGGCCGACTTCAACAAGACGCTCGGCAAGTTCCAGCTCGTCGACCTGCCGCCCGCACCCCGCGGCGTGCCCCAGATCGAGGTCACCTTCGACATCGACGCCAACGGCATCGTCAACGTGTCCGCGAAGGACCGCGCGACGAACAAGGAGCAGTCGATCACCATCACCGGTCAGTCCTCGCTCTCGAAGGACCAGATCGACCAGATGGTGCGTGACGCCGAGTCCCACGCCGAGGAGGACCTCCGGCGCAAGGAGGAGGCCGACGCCCGCAACCGTGCCGACACCCTCGTCTACTCGACCGAGAAGCTGCTGCGCGAGCAGGGCGACAAGGTCGGCGCCGAGGACAAGGCGGCGGTCGAGTCGGCCCTGGCGGAGCTCAAGGAGGCGCTCAACGGCGGTGACGTCGAGCGCATGAACACCGCGGTCGAGGCCCTCAGCGTGGCATCGCAGAAGATGTCGCAGTCGCTCTACGAGCAGGCGTCACAGAGCGATGCCTCGGGTGCCGGTCAGCCCGGTGGTGAGGCCGGTGGCGAGACCGCCGCGAGCGACGACGACGTGGTCGACGCCGAGATCGTCGAGGACGACAAGTGATGCCCGACCCCGACGGCGGCGTGCCCGAGGACGAGGTCGTCGACGCGGAGGTGGTCGACGACACGACCGCTGGCGAGACCCCGGGACCGGGGGCGTCGGGTGAGGAGTATCCCGACATCACCGAGGACGGGGAGCTCGACCACGACCTGGTCGAGATGGTCGAGGTCGCGGAGAAGATCGCAACCGAACGCGACGAGTACCTCGACCTGGCCCGACGGGTGCAGGCCGAGTTCGAGAACTACAAGCGTCGGGTCGAGATCCAGCGCGACGAGCAGCGCCAGCGGGCGGCGGAGTCGCTCGCGCTCGAGCTGCTCCCGGTCCTCGACGCCGGTGAGGCGGCACTGGCCCAGGGTCTCGACGACGTCAAGCCGCTGCACGGTCAGCTCGTCGCGGCGCTCGAGAAGCACGGCCTGGCAGCGGTGACCGACGCCGAAGTGGCCTTCGACCCGAACGTGCACGAAGCAGTCATGCACGAGGAGGGTGACGGCGGCGAGCAGGTGGTCGCCCAGGTCCTGCGCACCGGGTACCTCTGGAACGAGCGGGTGCTGCGCCCCGCCATGGTCAAGGTGCGCGGCTGAGGCCGCGGCACCGGACTGGAGGTCGTCGTGCAACGTGAGTGGTTCGAGAAGGACTACTACGCCATCCTCGGCGTCGCGAAGGACGCGTCGCAGAAGGAGATCACCAGCGCGTACCGCAAGCTCGCGCGCGAGCTGCACCCGGATGCGAACCCCGGGGACTCCTCGGCCGAGGACCGGTTCAAGGAGGTCTCGGCCGCGTACGAGGTCGTCGGTGATCCCGAGACGCGAACCCAGTACGACGAGGCTCGGGCGATGGGACCCATGGCGGGAGGCTTCGGTCCCGGCGGTCCCGGTGGCGGTGGCGGCTTCGCACCCGGGTTCGGCGGCCCCGGCGGCGTGCGCTTCGAGGGCGACCTGTC
>SKRR01000188.1 GCA_007118345.1 Microthrixaceae bacterium
GCCCGACCGGTGTCGCCACCCAGTCCGCGTGGCGCCAACGGGGGATCGACCCACAGCTCAAGTCGGTGCGGTGCGCGAACTACGTCGCCACGCTGCGCCAGGAGCTGCTGCGCCTGGCCCGTACCTGTGGGCACCGCCACCCGTCCTTGGTGCGGCCGGCGCAGATCGAGCTGCTCGAGGCCGGCCAGGCGACCCGTTCCATCGACGAGCACTGCGGGTACGGACCGGGCTGGTCGGATCCACCGGCCGACGCGGTCGAGGCGCTGTTCGCCACCTGGCCTTCCGACTCCTGAGCGCCACCACCTCGACCGGACCGTGGTGCAGGACACGCCGGGTCAGCACGATCTGCGTCGCCGTCGGCACCGGCGCGGCAGGAGTAATCTGCTCGCCGTGCCGAGCTGGGATGCGACGTTCTCGAACTGGTTGTGGCGCGACGAGTCATTGGACGCGGGCCCGACGATCGTGTTCGACATGGACGGCGTGCTCTCCGACGCCACCCGCCGGCAGCACTTCATCGACTACCCCTTCCCCGACTGGGACTCCTTCTTCCACGCGTGTGGCGACGACGAGCTGATCGCCGAGGTCGCGCGGTTGCTCGACGTCATCCACGACGACCACCGCATCGTGTTGCTCACCGCACGTCCGATCCGCGTGCAGCCCCAGACGCTGGCCTGGCTGGACCGGTACGAGCTGCGGTGGGACACGCTCATCATGCGGGAGTTCGGCGACTACATGGCGGCCCGGGTGTTCAAGCAGCGCACCGTGCGTGAGCTGCGCAGCCGTGGTTTCGACCTGCGCCTCGCCTTCGAGGACGATCCCCGCAACGTGGCGATGTTCCACGGCGAGGACGTGCCCTGCATCTACATCCACAGTGGGTACTACGAATGACTGAGCGGCACTTCAGCGGGCCGACGGGACGAGTCGGCGGTGGTGCTCGCGCGATCTAGCGTGGTGCGTACTGGGAACGGGGTGCGTGCCACCCCGACGATGTCGACGACGGGGACCGGGAGGCCTCCACCGATGACCAACAACCTCAAGACCGCAGTGCTGCTCGCGAGCCTCGGTGGTCTGTGCATGTTCATCGGCGGAACCCTCGGTGGTCAGCAGGGCCTCTTCATCGGGTTGCTCATCGGCCTCGCCATGGCCGGCGGCTCCTACTGGTTCTCGGACAAGCTGGCGATCCGCTCGGCCAAGGCCGTCGAGGTCACCCCCGAGCAGATGCCGCAGTACCACTCGATCATGAACGACCTGGCCATGCGGGCCGGCATCCCGGTGCCGCGCCTGTACGTGTCGCCGAACCCCCAGCCCAACGCGTTCGCCACCGGTCGCAACCCGTCGAACGCGGCGGTGTGTGTCACCGAGGGGCTGTTGCGCACGCTCAGCTGGGAGGAGATCCAGGGCGTGCTGGCCCACGAGCTCGCGCACGTGCGCAACCGCGACATCCTCACCGGCTCGGTCGCAGCGGCGGTCGCCATGGGCATCACGTTCGCGGCGAGCATGGCGCGCTGGGCGATGATCTTCGGTGGCGGCGGCCGCAACGGCGGCGGTAACAACAACCCGATCGGCGCGCTCGCGATGATGATCCTGGCGCCGCTGGCCGCGGGCGTGATCCAGGCAGCGATCAGTCGCAGCCGCGAATACGAGGCCGATGCGTCGGCCGCCCGCCTGCTCGGCAACGGTGAGTCGCTCGCCCGGGCGCTCGAGAAGCTCGAGGCTGGCGCGCAGCGGATCCCCGCCGACGTGAACCCCGCCGAGGCCTCGGCCTACATCGTGAACCCGCTGCGGGGTCGCCAGATGGCGAACCTGTTCTCGACGCACCCGCCGGCGGCCGAGCGCATCGCCCGCCTGCGCAGCAACGCCTGGGTCTGACCTCGTCCCACCACTCGTCGCGTTGTGGTTGCTCAGCAACCGCAACGCAACGAGTTGAGCCCCGATTCAATCGCGGAAGTTGCCGAACTGCAGCGGGATGTCGAAGTCGTGTTCCTTGCAGGCGTTGATCACGTCCTGAAGGGCGTCGCGCTTCTTGGCGGTCACCCGGATCTGCTCGCCCTGCGTCTGTGACTGCACGCCCTTCGGGCCGTTCTCCTTGATGAACTTGTTGATCTGCTTCGCCTTGTCGGAGTTGATGCCCGCCACGAGGGTCACGACCTGGCGGGCAGTGGCCCCCGACGCCTCTTCGACGGTGCCGTAGTCGAGGGCCTTGAGCGACACCCCACGCTTGACCATCTTCTCCTCGAGCACCTGACGCAGCGCCGCGAGCCGGTCCTCGGTCGAGCACTTCAGCGTGATGCTCGTCTCGGTCAGCTCGATCGATGGGTCGGTGTTCTTGAAGTCGAAGCGGTTGACCACCTCGCGGGTGGCCTGGTCCACGGCGTTGCGGATCTCCTGCTGGTCGACCTCTGAGGTGATGTCGAAGCTGGGCATGACCGGCACACGTCCTTCCGTCGTCGATTCTCGCTCGTCGGCCGGCAACGCTATCGTGGTCGACTCCACGGGTCGGTGCCCGAGCGGACAAAGGGAGCAGGCTGTAAACCTGCCGGCATTGCCTTCGGAGGTTCGAATCCTCCCCGGCCCACCACGGCGCCCCTTCGGGGGCGTCGTTCCGCGTCCGGGGCCCGTGCGGCGCTGGCTGTTCCGGCCGCCCACCGCCGAGGTGACAGCATGTGCCGATGCGAGCCGTCGGGGACCGATGACCGAGGCAGAACACGACGTCGGATCCGGCGGACGGGACCGGGTGGGCCGCATCGGCCTGTTCGCCGGTCCGCTCCTGGCGCTCGCGACGTACCTCGCGGTGCCCGCCGAGGTCACCGCCAGCACCGGTGAGGTCATCGACCTGGGCCAGCCCGGACGGGTCACCGCGGCGGTCACGGTCTGGATGGCGACCTGGTGGATGACCGAGGCCATCGCGATCCCCGCCACCGCGCTCATCCCGCTGGTCGGCCTGCCGCTGTTCGGGGCGATGTCGGTCGACGACGCTGCCGCCCCCTACGCGAGCCCGCTGATCTTCCTGTTCCTCGGCGGGTTCCTCATCGCGCTGTCGATGCAACGGTGGGGGCTCGAACGCCGCATCGCGCTCGCGGCGCTGCGGCTCGTCGGGACCCGACTGTCGCGTGTCATCGGCGGGTTCATGCTCATCACCGCGCTGTTCAGCATGTTCGTGTCGA
>SKRR01000239.1 GCA_007118345.1 Microthrixaceae bacterium
ACGTGCTCGAGAACCACGACCGCACCCGGCTGCTCGACCGGGTCGGCGGGCACGTCGGCAAGGCCAAGGTGCTCGCCACCGTCCTGTTGCTGCTGCGCGGTGTGCCGACGATCTACCAGGGACAGGAGCTCGCCCAGTCGAACACCTACATCCCACTGCGCGACGCGCAGGACCCCATCGTGCGGACCCACCTGCCGTGGCTGCCGGAGGCGGTCAACCGTCGGCTCCCCGAGCGGCTCAACCGCGACGAGGTCCGCACCCCGATGCAGTGGGACGCGACACCCACCGCCGGCTTCAGCCCGCCCGGCGTCACCCCGTGGTTGCCGGTCAACGACGACCGCGCGGCGGCCAATGTCGCCGATCAGGCCGGCGACCCCGACTCGGTGCTGTCGCTGTACCGCGACCTGCTGCGAGTGCGCGGCGAGCACCGGGCCCTGCACGCCGGTCGGCTCGACCTGGTGCCCGGCGCCCCGGCGGGCACGATCGCGTGGCTGCGCAGCGACGGTGACGAACGCATCCTCGTCGCTGCGAACCTGACCGACGCCTCGGTGGCGGTGCCGCTCGGCGGGTTCGGCGAGCTGCTGGTGGCGACCGAACCATCGGTCCACCTCGACGAGCCCGGCGCGGCGACCTGCACGACGGTCCGGCTGCCCGCGCACACCGCAGGTGTGGTGCAACTCGTCGACCGCACCCGAGCCACCGACGCGAGCTGATCCAGCCATGTCGACCGGTCGTTGCTGGACCCTGTCGCCCGCCCACCCGGTCCGCCGGCGCAGCGTGACAGGTGCCCCCGCTCAACCGGCGATCGACTCGAGCTCGTCGCTGCGTCGGAACCACCGTCGACCGGTCGCTCGTCGACGGCCGTCGACAGGTGTCACCGCGTCACCCTTGCGCCGCAGTTGGGCGAGCAGCTTCCCGCGGGAGCTGATGAACACGATCGGCAGGGGCCAGGTCCGTGCGCACAGCTCGTCGAGCACCGCTCGCGCATCGGCGTCGTCGAGGCCCCCGAGGGGGTCGTCGATCACGACGCCGCTCGCGTCCTCGGAGGAGCAGCGCTCCGTCACCTCGGCGAGCAGGCCGTCACGCAGCTCGTCGACGTCGTCGTCCAGGTACCGCCGACCCGTCAGCGCGTCATACTCGGCCGTGGCATGGTCCGATTCGTCCACAGCCCGCTCGGAACGTTCGCGGAGCTGCTCCAGGACGACCCCGAGGTCAGCGAGACGGGCCTGCGAGTCGGCGAGCGTTGTCTCCGCCCGGTCGAGGTCGTCGTCGGCCCGCCCCGCCTTGGTGAACAGAGCGGATCGGCGCCCTTCGACCTCGGCGCGCTCGCTGTCCAGCGTCGCGAGGTCACCGGTGATCGCGGCCGCATCAGCTCGCAACGTCGCACGGTCCTGCGCGAGCTGTTCGCGTGCCGTCGCGACCTCGGCCGGTTCGACGAGGCTGCCGCGCAGTGCCGCCACACGGTCAGCAGTCGGAGCGCCGCCCACCCACGCGTCGACCTCCTCGCGCACAGCGTCGAGGTCCGAACGCAGCGTGGCGTGGAGCGCCGTGGTGTCGCGCAGTGTCTGCTCGAGCTCGGACTCGAGCTGCTCGATCCGGGCCAGCACCGTGGCACGCTGTGCCTGTTCGAGCGCTCCGCTCCCCCCGATCGACAACGTGACCCGGTAATCGAGCATCGAGTCGAAACCGACGTGTCGCAGCGCCGTCGCCTCGGCCTCGATGGCCGCTTGGAGCTCGGCGGGGTCGGCATCGCCACCCTGTGACTCGATCGCGGTGCGCCGGCGGTGCGCCGCCTCGATCGCCTGCTTCGCCCGGTTCCCCGCTGCGCCGACCAAGGCCCGCGAGTCGAGTTCGACCAGGTCGGTGCGCGCCTGTTCGAGCGTCGACCGCGCTGCGACCACCTCGGGGTCGCCCATCAGGTCACCGAACGCATGCCGCTCCCAGTCCTCCTCGTGCTGGATCAGCTGGGAGAGAAGTGCCTCGGCGGTGGGGTCGATCGGCGCCGTGTCGTCGGCGAGTGCGTGTGCCCAGTTCGACAGCGCAGCAGCGACGGACCCGAGCGCCGCTGCACCCACGGTGCAGGAGCTCGCGGTGGCCGACAGCTCGTCGAGTCGTGCTGACAGGGCCGCACGTTCCTGCGGCGGCGTCACACGCTGTTCGAGCAGCGCTGTGACCGTGTCGTCGACGTCGGTCGCGAACGAGTCGAGTTCGTCGGCGCGCGAGGTCGCGTCGCGAAGGGCGTCGGTCGTCGCCTGCCGCTGCACGTCGAGCTCCTCGAGCGTGACGGCCACCTGGTCGGCTGCCTCGGTCAGCTGTGCGATCCGGGCGGACGCCTCATCGACAGCTCGCTCAGCGGTCTGGATCTTCCGTTCGGTCGTCGCCCACGTCGCGCGCTGCCGGCTGAGCTCGGCATCCGCCTTGGTCCGCTCGGCGATGGCGTCATCCATGCGACGTCGGGCGACCTCACGTGCCGCGTCGGCCCGTCGGCTCGTGAGCGCCGGCAACGTGGTGACGTCGACAGGGTGAGCGGAATGAACCGCGGCGGCTCGGGCCACGGCAGCTTGGTGTCGTGGATTTGCCGACATCGAACTCCTTGAGGTGCAACGGTCTCGGTGCTCCCGTCGGCAGGGTCGTTCGCGAATGAAGGAGGTCGGGTCGACACGGATCACCTTTTTTCGCCGGATCCGTGCGACGGTGGGGATCCAGGGTGCAGACTCCTTCAGTGGAGAGGTACGAGTCCGGTGACCGTCGAACAGGCCCGCCCGAGGCATCCCGGGGACCCGAGAGCTCGCCCGAGACGTCGGATCCCGACTACCGGGCGTTGCTCGAACTCGAGCGCAACAAGCTGCCCGAGGCGAACATCGTCGCCATCGCCGCGTGCATCTTCGGCCTCGCCGGCATGTTGTGCCTGGGCGCGATCACCGGCGTTCCCGCCATCGTGCTGGGCATCGTCGGTTTGGCACGTGCACGGAACCTGCGCGGCTCCGGCCGACGCCTGTCGATCGTCGGCATCGTCGCCGGCGTGATCGGCACGGTCTGGTCGGTGATCTGGTACGTCGTGTCGGTCGCCGGTTCCTGACCGGCGCGCCCACCGCCCGGCCCACCGCCCGGCCCACCGCCCGCGGGCCGGGGTGACCCGGGTCAGTCCAGTGCGC
>SKRR01000168.1 GCA_007118345.1 Microthrixaceae bacterium
CCTCGACCCCGAACCCGACGGTTCGCTGCGGGTCCCGATCTCGGCCTGGGGTGCGATCACGGTGCGGATCACCCCGGTCCGCCCGATGCGCAGTCCACCGCCGACCGGCGCAGCGTGGACCGGCCGACCGGTGTTCTCCCGGTACTGGGTGCAGGACACGGGACCGGTACCCCTCGGTGGCCTCCCGCTCACGGTCCACCTGCACCCCCCGGTCGATCCCTCGCGACCCGATCCCTGGCGGGTCGCTGTCGCACTGGCCGACATCCACCAACGACCCGCGACGGTCGCGCTGGTCGCGGAGGTGCCCGGCGGATGGACCGGCGAACTCCACCACGCCACGGTCGAGCTGCAACCCGGCGATCATGCCGTGGTCGACCTCCACATGGGCGTCGACGCGTCCACGGGTGAGCCCGTGAGCCTCGCCGCCGGATTCCACCTCGTCAGAGTGGTGGGCCGGATCGTCGATGCCCCGATCGCCGCCTACGACGAGCACGTGCTGGCGCGCACGACCCGTGGTTCGCACATCGAGTTGGACGATCCGGTCGAACCGCCGCCCGTACGCGCAGGAGATCGGACCGACCTGCTCGTGCGACTCACCAACCGAGCCGACCGGCTCACCTGGGGCGAGCTCGACATCGTCTCACCCTGGGGATCGTGGGAGCTGCTGCCGCGTGGATGCCTTCCCGTCGATCTCGAACCCGGCGGCACGACCGAGGTTCGAGTCCCGATCGAGGTCCCGATCGACCACCCCCCGGGGCGCTGGTGGATCCTGATCCGCGCTCGCGTGGGTGAGATCGTCCGGTACACCGACGCCGTGTGGCTCACCGTGATCGGACACCCGGATCCGAGGTCTCAGAGCTGATCCAGCGCCGTCCACACCTCGTCGGATACCTCCGCGCCCATGAGCGCGACGTTCTCGGCGACCTCGGCCGGTGATGCCATGCCGACGACCACGGAGGCCACTGGGCCGAAGCGGAGGGGGAACTGCATCGCTGCGGCGCGGAGCTCGATGCCGGCGTCACGACAGATGCCGTCCATCGCCAGCACCCGTTCGAGTACCTCTCGCGAGGCCGGGGCGTAGTCGAACCACGATCCCTCGACGGGTCGGGCGAGTACGCCGCTGTTGTAGACACCGGCGGCGAACATCGGCACCGACCGGGCCTCGAGCTCGGGGATGAGTTCGGCGGCGGCAGCCCGGTCGAGGAGGGTGAGCCGGCCGGCCACCATCACGAGGTCGGGATCGGCCCGACGCAGGAACGCCAGTGCTGTGGCCACCACGTTCGTACCCACCGAGATCGCCCGCACCACGCCCTGGTCGCGCAGATCGGCGAGCGCGGCAAACTGCTCCTCGATCGCCTGGTCGAGATGATCCTCCGGATCGTGCACGTGGACGATGTCGACGTGATCACGTCCGAGTCGGCCGAGGCTGGCCTCGAGTTGGCGCAGCGTGGCGTCGCGACCGTGGTCGGCCACCACGTCGCGGCCCCCGCCCTCGACGTCCACCACCGTCCGTCCCACCTTGGTGGCCACCGCCACCTCGAGATCGGGGCGGGCGGCCAAGGCCGCACCGAGTCGCTCCTCGGCCTCACCGACGCCGTAGAGCGGTGCGGTATCGCACAACCCGATGCCGGCGTCGAGCGCCGCCGTGGCCGTCGCCACCGCCGTGGCGGCCGTGTTGCCCCAGAACGCCGAGGCAAGCGGTGCGGTACCGAACGCCAGCTCGGTCACCTCGATGCCTGTGGTGCCGAGGGATCGGATGCGCAGTGGGGGGATGGTCATCGGGGCCTCCATGTCAACGGCGTGTTACGTCGGGTCCGGTCGGATTGACGTGCGACTTTGTTTCTATCAAAGTCTGCAGATGCGCATCTCGAACATCTCTGCCCGCTGCCTCGGCTACCGCAAGACCGACCCACCGATGGCCCGGGCGTTCGTCGTGGTGCGGGTCGAGACCGACAGCGGGTTGGTCGGGTGGGGCGAGGCATCCTCGAACTGGGGGCACAGCTACCCCACCGTGGTGGAGACGGTGGTGCGTGATGTGATCGCGCCCAACCTCGAGGGCACCGACGCGCTCGCGCTCCGTGCCCGACTGTCGCAGATGCACGTGCTGCTCGACGGCTACCTCGGGTGGGAGGGTCTCTCGAGCCAGGTGATCGGCGCGGTCGAGATCGCCCTGTGGGACATCGCCGGCAAACACCACGGCGCATCGGTCGCCCAGCTCCTGGGCGGTGGCATCGAGTCCATCCCGCTCTACGGCACGGGCACCACCATGTTCGAGGAGGGGCCCGACTACCACGCCCACTACTTCGACCAGTGCCTCTCCCACGGGTTCCGCAACGTGAAGGTCCGTCTCGGCAAGAATCCCGATGCCGACGTCGACCTCGTTCGCGTCGTGAAGGACTACATCGGACCCGACAAGCGCATCATGGCCGACGCGTACTGGGGCTACTCGCCCGAAGAGGCGATCGCGCTGACCGACCGTCTGAAGCCCTTCGGGCTCTACTTCTTCGAGGAACCGTGCCCCCAGTACGACGTGGACGGACTCGCGCGACTGGCCGCCCGGTCACTCCCCGTTCGCGTGGCGGGCGGGGAGCGGATCTACTCACCGGGTCAGTACCGGATGCTGGCCGAACGGGGTGCGATCCACGTCTTCCAACCCGACGCCAGCCTGTGCGGCGGGATCCTCGCGTGCCTCGACATCGCTGCGGTGGCCAGGGCACACGGATTGGAGGTGATCCCGCACGTGGGCGGTCCGACCGCGATCGGTCTGGCCGCCAACCTCCAATGGGCCGCTGCTGCTGCCGTACCGATGATCGAGTGGGACATCGACCCGCACCAACCGCTGGTCGACACCTTGGCGCCCGACCTCGCGCTGTCGCGGATCGCCGATGGCGTCACCCACATCCCCGGCGGTCCCGGCCTCGGCATCGAATTCGACGAGGCCGTGCTCGACGACTTCCCGCACGAGCGCGGCGACACCTATGCCGAGGTCTTCACCGATCACGAGACCGGCCGTATCGACTGACTCCCCGACCTTCGTAGACTCGGGGCGGGATGGAGCGGGCGTTCGACGTCGGCGACACGGTGCGTCCACACGATCACCGGAGGTCGCAGGCACGACACCTCGGCCGGCGCGCCGCAGCACCGATCACCGTC
>SKRR01000282.1 GCA_007118345.1 Microthrixaceae bacterium
CGGGCGGCACCTACTGGTACCGGTTCGTCGTTGGTGATGTCGCGAGCCCGGTCGGTCGGACCAAGACCCTGCCGGCGGCCGGCACGTCGCCGACGTCGGTCCGCTTCGCGGTCGGCAGCTGTCAGAAGTACGACGTCGGCTACTACCCGGCGTGGCGCGCCGTCGCACAACTGGACCTGGACGCGGTCATCCACCTCGGTGACTACATCTACGAGAACCCCGGTGACCGCGTGCGTCCGGATCCGATCCGGGCGGTCGACCTGCCCACCTACCGCGCGAAGTACCGGCTGTACCGCTCCGATCCGGACCTGCGCGCCGCCCACGCCGCCCACCCGTGGGCGATCGTGTGGGACGACCACGAGTTCGTCAACGACTTCAACCGCGTCACCATCGAACAGCATGCCGAGCGCGCCACCGCGGCGTTCCGGGCGTGGTGGGAGTACCAGCCGGTGTGGCCGATCGACGGCAACCGGATCCACCGTCGCGCCCGCTTTGGTGACCTCGTCGAGCTGACGATGCTCGACACCCGCCAGTACCGCGACGTGCAGATCGAGGGCCAGGACGGCGAGGTCGAGTTCGGCGACACCCGGCGGCCGCCGCTGAGTGCCGTGCACGAGCCCGGCCGCACCATCCTGGGCGCGACGCAGCGGGACTGGCTGCTCGACGGCCTCGGCGCCGCGCAGGACGACGGGGTGCGCTGGAAGCTGATCGGCAACCAGGTGATGATCAGCCCGCTGCGGCTGCTCGACCTCGACGAGCCGCTCTTCCGCGCGATCGACCCCGACCTGCCGCGTGGCGCCGGGGTGTACCTGAACTTCGACGACTGGGACGGGTACCAGGCGGAACGGCTCGAGGTCACCGAGTTCCTCGGCGCCGCGCGCATCTCGAACACCGCGTTCCTCACCGGCGACACCCACCTGTTCTTCCAGGCGGCGCTGCGTCGCGACTACGACGCCCGGCCCACCCAGGTGGTGGCCCAGGAGTTCGTCTGTGGCTCCATCTCGTCGACGGGCCTCGACGGCCGGGTCGACGACGCGCTCGCAGGTCCGCTCGACCAAGCAGCCCGTGAGCTGCTGCGGAGCTTCCGGCCCCCGATCCGCTACAGCGATCTGATCCGGCGCGGCTACGGGCTGGTCGAGTGCACGGCGGATGCGACGACGGTCGACTACTACACGGTCGACGCCCTGCGGGTCACCTCGCCAGCGCGTGGCCGGGTCCGCTTCCTGTGGCCCGAGGGCACCCAGTCGGTCGCGACCTCACCGCTCTGAGCCGGGCCGGACGGGCCGCCGGGTCCACCCACCGTGGCGTTCGAGCGGCGACCATGTCGGCGTGCGACGACGATCTGAGCCGCGCGACCCGAACACCTCCGACCGGCTCGAGGCGTACGTCGCGCGCACCGAGACCCCCCTCGACATCTTGGCGCTGGTCACGCTGTGGATCGTCGCCGTGCCCATTGAGAGCTTCGGCCCGGGTGACGACGCCACCCTGGGGGGCCTGGCGATGCGCATCGTGCTCTCAGCGGTGTTCGGTGCCGACCTCGTGATCCGAGCGGTGCTCGCCCCCCGCTCGATGCGGTACGTGCTGCGCCATCCGGTCCGGCTGCTGGCCGTGGTGATCCCGCCGGTGCGGGTGGTGTTCAGCTTCCGGCTGATCTCGTCGTTGTTCGTGCGGGGCAACCTGATGCGGTTCCTCTTCGCCGCGGCGATCCTCATCCTCGACGGTGCCCTCATCGTGTACTTCTACGAGCGGGGTGCGGAAGGGGCCACGATCACCTCGCCCGGTGGCGCCGTCTGGTGGGGGGTCGTGACGGTGGCGACCGTCGGCTATGGCGACATGTACCCCGTCACCCTGGGGGGGCGCATCGTGGCCTCGCTCATGATGGCCATCGGCATCACCACCATCGCGGTGGTGACCGCACAGGTGTCCTCCAGCTTCGTGTCGCAGGCGACAGCGAAACGTGCCGGCCCGCTGCACCGCTTGTTCGGTCATCGCGGTGCCCATGACCCTGACGACCGGGGAACCGGGGCCGCACCGCGCGACGACGCCACCGCCGGGGGATCGGCGACGTCCGGTGGCACTGATGACGGCGACGTGGTCGCCGAACTGCTCGCCCGACTGGATCGGATCGAGCGTCAGCTGACCGAGCTGGGCGAACGACCCCCACCCTGACCTTCGGCGTAGCTCGCCAACATCCGACGCTCCTCGTCGCGGCGCGGGTACCAGCGGAACACCACGAGCATGCCCGCCACGATGGCGATCACTCCGGCGAGGTAGGCCCAACGTTGGCCGGTGACGAACGCCTCGCGGGCCGCCTCGACGATCTCGCTGGAGTGCGACGGGTACCGCTCGGCGGTCGCCGAGGCGCTCGAGAAGGACTTCAGCAGCTCCTGTCGCACGTCGTCGCTGACCGACGTGGCCTCGGGGCTCGCGGCGATCGCACGGGAGAACGCCGTTGCGTACCCGGCGGTGAGCAGCGCACCCAGGATCGACTGCATGATGGCGCCGCCGAGGTCGCGTTGCAGGTCCGCGGTGCCCGACGCCATGCCCGCACGGCGCACGGGCACCGAGCTGGTCAGCGAATGCGACGCAGGGGTGCCCGCCAGCCCGACGCCGGCGCCGATCAGGGCGAAGGCCAGCCAGACGGTCCAGGCCGCTGCGCCCTCACCCCACAGCACCAGCATCACCAGGAACCCCGCCAACGAGGCCACGTAGCCGAACAGCAGGGTGGTCCGGCTGCCGATCGACTCGACCAGGCGCGCCGAGCGGGGGGCGACGAGCACCATCATCACCGCGCCGGGCAGGATCGACAGTCCGGCCGCCACCGAGGAGTAGCCGAGCACGTTCTGCAGGAACTGCTGGCCGATGAACATCGCGCCCATGAGCGACCCGAACACGATGATGCCGCCGACCGCCGCGACCCAGAACGTGGGGCGTGCCGCGACGTGGAGGTCGTAGAGCGGGTTGGGGGCGGCTCGCTGGCGCAGCACGAACCCGACGAGCAGCACGGCCCCGGCAGCGCCGAGGGCCAGCGCCAGGGTCCCGCCGCCTGGCACGGGCGCGAAGTTGATCGCGAGCACCACCGTCGCGATCGCCAGCACCGAGAGCACCCCACCGGTGTGATCGACGGCCTCGGTGGTCTCGCTCACGTGCGCCGGAATGCGGGTCAGCGCCAGCACGAGCGCCAGCACGGCCAGCGGAACGGTCACGACGAACACCGATCCCCACCAGAACGACCCGAGGAGGAACCCGGCGACGAGCGGCCCGAAGGCCGCCATCGCGCCGCCGACCGCGGACCAGAGGGCGATCGCCTTCGTTCGCGACGGGCCTCGCCAGAGCACCGTGATCAACGCCAGGGTCGTCGGGTAGGCCATTCCCGCGGCCAGTCCGCCGAGCAGCCGTGCGCCGGCGAGCATCTCCACCGATGGCGCCCAGGCGGCGAGCGCGCTCGCCGGGACCGACAGCACGACGCCGACGACGAGCAGCAGCTTGCGCCCGTAGCGGTCACCGATCGCGCCGAGGTACAGCACCGACGCAGCCAGGCCGAGCGAGAACCCGACCGCCACCAGGTTCAACGCCGTCTGCGAGGCGTCGAACGCCCGGCCGATGTCGGGTAGGGCCACGTTGGCCACCGCCAGGTTCAGGTTCGCGACGGTGGCGACGAGGATGAGGGTGACCAGCACGACGGGCGCGCCGGGTGGCGCTGAGGATGCGGCGTCATGAGGCTCGGTCACGCGGGGTGTCGCCATGCGGTTCCACCGTCGGCCGGTTCTGCCGAGAGTTCACAACTCGGGGCCTTCAGATGGCGTCACCGGTGCCGATGGGGATGCTGGGCCCACCCGCCGTGACCGCCCGCCGTGACCGGCCGCCCACCGGTCCCCGAGGAGTCCGACATGCCACTGCACGACCGCCACAGCGGCCAGCCACGCCGTCCGGCACGACATCTCGTCGAGGACGCCGTGTTCGCCGACGACGACCTCCGGCGCCGTGCGCCCCGCGACCACTTCCCCACCCGCGAGATGCGCGCGGCCGAAGCGCACCAGCTGGTGAGCGACGAGTTGATCCTGGACGGCAACTCCCGCCAGAACCTCGCCACCTTCTGCCAGACGTGGGAGGAGCCCCAGGTCCACCTCCTGATGGAGCAGTGCATCGACAAGAACCTGATCGACAAGGACGAGTACCCCCAGACCGCCGAGCTCGAGCGCCGCTGCGTGCACATGCTGGCCGACCTGTGGAACGTCCCCGACGAGGCGAACATGATCGGGACCTCCGCGATCGGGTCCTCCGAGGCCTGCATGTTGGCGGGCATGGCGGCGAAGTGGCGCTGGCGGGCCCGGCGGGAGGCCGAGGGCAGGCCGACGGACCGGCCGAACATGGTGTGTGGGCCCGTGCAGGTGGTGTGGCACAAGTTCGCCAAGTACTGGGACGTGGAGATCCGCGAGATCCCGATGACCCACGGGACGTGGTGCATGACCCCCGAGGCGATGCTCGAACAGGTCGATGAGAACACGATCTTCGTGATGCCGACCTTCGGCGTGACCTACACCGGTGCCTACGAACCCGTGAAGGAACTGTCCGACGCACTCGACGACCTGCAGGAACGCACGGGCCTCGACGTGGACCTGCACGTCGACGGCGCGAGTGGTGCCTTCCTCGCTCCCTTCTGCGCCCCCGAGCTGGTGTGGGATTTCCGGTTGCCGCGGGTGAAGTCGATCAGCGCATCGGGCCACAAGTTCGGCCTCGCCCCCCTCGGGGTCGGGTGGGTCGTGTGGCGCGACGCCTCGGAGCTGCCCGACGACCTCGTGTTCCACGTCTCGTACCTCGGGGGTGACATGCCGGTGTTCCAGATCAACTTCTCGCGTCCCGCCGGCCAGATCGTCGCCCAGTACTACGAGTTCATCCGGCTCGGCCACGAGGGGTACCGACGTGTGCACGACGCCTCGTACGAAGCGGGCGCGCATCTGGCCTCGCAGCTCCCGGGCCTCGGGCCGTTCGAGCTGCTGTGCACGTCGGACCCCACGACGGGGATCCCGACGGTCACCTGGCGGATCGCCGATGGCGAGGATCCCGGCTACACGCTCTACGACCTCGCCGACCGGCTCCGCACCCGGGGCTGGCAGGTGCCGGCGTACCCGCTGACGGGCGGGGCCTCGGACATCTCGGTCCAGCGCGTCCTGGTGCGTCAGGACGTCAGCCGCGACATGATCGACCTGCTGCTGGGCGACCTCCACCAGGCCATCGCTCACTTCGACAAGCACCCGGTCACCGTCTCGATGACCGAGGAGGAGGCCGGTGGGTTCAGCCACCTGTGACGACTCACCGCGACCGGGGGACCTTGCCCAGTGACGAGGTGTCGCCGGAGGCATAGGCTTCCGATGTGAGGATCGACAAGGGCGCAACGGACGACGCGGTGGACGAGACCGCAGTGGACGGGACCGCAGTCGCCCGAGCAGCGTTCGACGACAGTGCGCCGGATGAGCGAGCGGCCGAGGGGCCGGTGTCGGCTGCGGCGCATGCGCTGCGCGACATCGTCGATCACTACGGCCACCGGCCCACGTGGCGTGGGTGGCTGCACGCGGTGGCCTTCCTCGCTGTCATCCCCGCCGGCCTCTACCTGCTCAGCTCGGCGCAGTCGGTCGCCGCACGCGTGGCGGTCGCCGTGTACTGGGCCAGCCTCGCCGGCCTGTTCGCCACGAGTGCCTCCTACCACCGGATCGCCCGCACCGAACGGGCCGTGCTGTGGTTCCGTCGGGCGGACCACTCGATGATCTTCGTCCTGATCGCCGGGACCTACACCCCGGTCTGCCTCATCGCACTGCCCGCCATCTGGGGCATCCCGCTCCTCGCGGTCATCTGGGTCGCTGCGCTCGCCGGGGTGATCATGAAGATGGTCCGGCTCGGTGTCGGTGAGGGGTCGAGCGGCTCGTGGCTCTACATCGTCATGGGGTGGGCGGCCGTCGCGGCGATGCCGGTGCTGCTCACGAGCCTCAGCGTCGGCCAGCTCGTGCTCTTGGCGGCGGGCGGCCTGCTGTACACCACCGGTGCGGTCGTGCTCGCACGTCGACGGCCCGACCCGTTGCCGGCCCACTTCGGCTACCACGAGGTCTGGCACGCGATGACGATCGGCGCGGGAGCGTGCCACTTCGCCTTCGTCGCCACCCTGCTCTGAGCCTGCTCCGTCGACGCTGCTCCGTCACGGCCGGCGCAGCCGAACCGGCATCAGGTCCGATCCGGCGTCAGATCGGATCCTCGCGGGGACCGAAGTCGTCCCAGCCGACGTCCTCGACGTCGCCGGTTCCACCCTCGCCGCCCTCACCGATCTCATCGCCGACGGACCCGGCCTCCGCAGTCGCTGGCCGCGGCTCGACGGCGAGTGTGTCGTCCAGCTCGACGGCGCCCGCAGCGCCGAACCCGTGGTCGTGGCCGGGATGGACCTCCTCGCGTCCGGTGAGCACCGCCGCTGCCAGCGCCGTGGTGATCGGCACCGACAGGATCAGACCGATCGAACCGACGATCATCCGCACGATCTCCACGGCGATGATCTCGCTGGTGATGAGGCGACCGGTCGGGACCGCCCCCTGGCTGAACAACAGCACCAGCGGGAGGGCCGCGCCGGCGTAGGCGAGGATCAGGGTGTTGACCACCGAGGCCACGTGGTCGCGGCCGACCTGCATCGCGCCGCGGTAGGCCTCGACCCGGTCGAGGCGGGGGTTGGCCCGCTTGAGCGCCGCGACCGTCGACACCTGTGTCACGGTCACGTCGTCGAGCACGCCGAGCGCGCCGATGACGATGCCGGCGATCAGCAGGCCCCGCAGGTCGAGCGCCGCCGCGGTGACCCGCAACGCCTGAGCCTCCTCGGAGGCCAGACCCGACAACGACGCCGCCTCGGTGCCCACCAGCGCCAGCAGGGTGATGACCGCGAGGCTCACCAGGGTGCCGGCGAGCGCGACCGTGGTCGCCGGGTTCACCCCGTGCGCCAGGTAGAACGCAAGGAACGCGATGGCGGCGCTGGCGGTCAGCGCGACGAGGACCGCGGACTCGCTGCGGATCAGCGCCGGCACGAGGAAGATCACGATGATCACCCCGCTGCCGGCCAGGCCGGCGAGCGCGCGCAGCCCCTGCCACCGTCCGACCGCCACGACCGCAGCGACGAACAACCCGAGCAGCCACCACATCGGGGTGGCGCGTTGGAAGTCCGAGAACGTGTACCTGAAAGGTGGGGGAGAGGTCGGCACGTCGAGCAGCACGACCTGGTCACCCACGTCGACCTCTGGCACGGCGAAGTCGGTGTCGCGGATGAGGAACACCCCTTCGTCACCCTCCTCGGGACCGGAGGTCAACAGCACCTCGATGCGGTAACAGCCGGTCAGCGCGTCGGCCTCGACGGCGTCGCACACGTCGCGCTCGACCTGGATGACTTCTGCATCGACGTACTGCGTCGGCTGGATGCCGAGATCGGGCGCCTCGCCACGTGGCCACAAGAACCCGAGCCCGATCAGTGTGAGCACGGCCACCGCGATGATCGCCCGGGTCACCCATCGTTGGGTACCGCCGGCGCGGTCACGTTCTGTTCCGGTGTCGGCCCGCGTCATCGGCCCCCATTGTCCCCGATCGTGCGACGAGTGGGTGTCACCGCTGGATGAGCTCGACGCGGGTGCCGTCAGGATCGGCGAGGAACACCAGCTGCACGCCGAGGTCGGCCTTCGTCGGGTCGAGGACCGTGCCACCCGCGGCCTCCGCACGTGCGACGGCGTCGTCGAGGTCATCGACGTGCAGGGCCACGTGGGTGATCCCCAGCTGGCCCCGCGACGTCGACGGCGTGCCCGTCGGGCCGGGCTGCGCGTAGGCGAGCAACTCGACCCCGAACCCGCCGAGGCGCACGAACTGCGAGACGACCGACACGGGCGGTTCGAGCTCGAGGGACCCGGCGAGGCCAGCGAGGGCGGAGTCGTCGAGCTCGAACCGTTCCGCGGGCTCGAAGCCCAGCCCCTGGCACCAGAAGCGCATCGATCGGTCGAGGTCGCCCACGCAGATGCCGATGTGGGACGCAGTGGTGGTGCGGCTGGTCATCGGCCCAGTGTCGCGGACCGCAGCTGCCCCAGCGCGCGATCGACTCAGCCCGCAGGGCGGGGCACGAGCGCGAGCTGGCGCGACTGCGCGACGAGCGATCCGTCGCTGTCCCAGAACTCGCCGTCGACCTCGAGGAACCCTGCGTCGACGAACCGGGTCCGGACCGCCACCGCCAGCCAGCCGGGGGCCGGGCGTCGACGCACGTGGGCGGTCAGCTCGAGCGTCGGCACCCAGGCGAGCGGGAGGTCGAGGTTGAACACCGTCGGGGGGAGGGCGTCGGCGGCGGTGAGCAGCGCGATCGTGTCGGTCGGCTCGTCGCCCCGCAACCGGAACCAGCCGCGGATGAGCGCCGTTCCGGTGCGCACGCCGTCGAGGAACCGGCTGTCATCGGGATGGAGCCGCAGCTCGACCTTTCCCATGAACGGCGGCGGGAACAGCTCGCCGGGTTCCGCCGCCGAGCAGTCGTCGGGGGCGGGGAGCTCCGGCGGGCCGCCGCTCACCAGGGTCGGGGCGTCCCGGTCCGGCGTGGAGAGGTCCCCGAAGGTGCCGAGCACGCTGAGCAGCTGGCGGTCGGTGCCGTGCAACTGTGCGGTGGCGGTCGCGAAGCGTCGCCCCGCTCGCAGCACCCGGGTGTCGATCGAGACCGGTCCGGCGGCACCCGGCGCCAGGTAGTGCACGGTCACCGAGACCGGGTCGGGGCGGCCGGTGGCGTCGGCGAGTGCCCGCCCGGCGATCGAGAGCAGGTACCCGCCGTTGGCGTTGCCCGCGATGTCCCATCCCGGGAGGATCTCGCCCGCGTAGCGGCCGGGTCCCGACGACTGCACGGCGGTGGCCTCGGCGAAGCTCACGCTGCCACCTCGTCGGAGGTGCTGACGGGTGCGTCGGGGTTGACGCCCCGGGCCGGCAGGAACCTCCATGCGACCAGGGCTGCGAGCGCCGTGGCGATCGCCGCCACGCGCACCCCAGCCGACAAACCGTCCATGAACGCCTCACGGGTGGCCTCGATGATGAGGGCCCGCCCTTCGGGTGGGGCCGCCTCTGCCACCGCCAGCGCAGCGGGGACGGAGTCACGAGCGGCCTCGAGCGCGTCGGTCGGGATCGGCAGCCCGGCGAGTCGTTCCACGATTCGGGGACCGTACAGCGAGCTGAACACCGAGCCGACCACGGCGACCCCGAGCGTTCCGCCGAGCTCACGCGTGGTGTCGTTCATCGCCGAGCCGACGCCCGCCTTCGCCCGGGGCAGCGACCCCAGGATCGCCTCGGTGGACGGCGCGGTCGTCATCGTGAGCCCGCCACCGACGTGGCGCAGCAGATCTGGACGACCTGCCACGGCGCGGCGGCGCTCGAGCTGCGGGGCATCGGCTTCGTCGACGACGCCCTCGCCCACCAGGACGAGCTGTCCCGCAGCCTGCTGCGTGGCCTCGGTGCTCGAACCTGAACCCACGGGCTCGGTCCTGCTGCCCCTGCCAGTCCTGCAGCGCGGTCAGTCCTGCAGCGCGGTCAGTCCTGCATCGCCTCGAGCGGGCCGAGCCGGGTGGCGCGCCGCGCGGGGAGCAGCGAGGCGAGGCCACCTGCGCCGACACCGACGAGGAAGATCAGCCCGACCCGCGCCCAGTTGAACGACAGTCCGATCATGCCGTCGGCCAGGCTCGACACCACGACCCAGCTCACCAGGATGCCGGACCCCATGCCGACGAGCGTGCCCAACAACCCGATGAGCACCGCCTCGGAGCGGATCATGCGTCCCACCTGACCCCGTGTCATGCCGAGTGCTCGGACCATGCCCAGCTCGCGTCGCCGTTCGAAGATCGACAGGGTCATCGTGTTGACGATGCCGACCAGTGCGACCACGACGCTCATGCCCAGCAACGCGTTCACGGCACCGATGAGGAAGTCGAACACGTTCGCGATGATCTGGCCGAAGAAGTTCCCGGGCTGCACCTCGACCCCGGTGTAGGTCGACAACGTCGCGTCGAGGCGACGTCCCACCTCGTCGGCCTCGCCCGGTTCGGCCCGAACGAACATGAGGCTCACGGGCTGCTCGCCCGCCAGGCGCTCGAAGGTCGCCTCGCCGACGACGTAGTCGAGCAGCAGGGAGTTCACCCCGCCGTCGAGCAGCACGGTGACCTCGAGGGCCACCGGCTCGCCGTCGGTCGACGCCAGGGTGATCTGGTCGCCGAGCCGCAGCACGGGTTGTCCCGACGCGCTGCCACCGAACTCGCTCAGGTCGGGAACGGCAAGGCCGCTGCCGGAGGTGACCGTCTCCGGATCACCCGCGATCGGGCGCATCCCCGCCGCCGCGGTCAGTTCGTCGAGGTCGGCGGTCGTCACCAGCGCAGGGCCACCGAGGTCGAACGACGTCAGGCCGAACCGGACGGGTGCGATGTCGGTCACCCCGTCGGTCGCCTCGATCTCATCGATCGCCGCGGGGTCGAGCGAACGCTCGGCGGTGACGATGAAGTCCGATTCCGACAGGCGGTTGAGCTCGTCGACGACGGCGGACTTCATGGCTTCGCCCGACACGGTGACCAACGTGACGAGGAACAGGCCGATGACCAGCGCGTTCGCGGTGGTCGCGGTGCGTCGGGGGTTGCGCACCAGGTTGTCGGTGGCCAGTCGTCCGGTCAGCCCGGTGCGACCCAGGACCGGTTGCAGCAGCCGGGCGAACAGGCGGGCGAGGAGCGGCCCACCGATGAACACCCCGAGGAACAGCCCCAACGCTGCAGTTGCCACGAAGTACCACTGCGGACCGACGGTCGCGTTGAGGGCCACCGCCACGAGCGCGACCACCAGGAGCGATCCGCCGATCACGGCGCGCGTCACCGAGGTGCCCGAGGTGTCGACCGCGCTGGTGCGCATCGCCTCGACCGGGCGGGTCCGCCCCGCCCGGAACGCGGGGACGAGCACCGACAGCACCGTGACCACCGTGCCGACGGCGAGGCACAGCGCGACCGTGCCGACGCTCAGGCCGACACCGCCCTGGGGGAGTCCGAGGTCGAGCAGCGCGAGGAGCCACTGGATCCCGATCGTGAGCACGAGTCCGACCAGCACGCCGAGCGCACTGGCGACGAGGCCGATGCCGAACCCCTCGAACACCAGTGACCGTCGGAGCTGTCCGGGTGTGCCCCCGATCGCGCGGATCAGCGCCAGCTCGCGGAATCGTTGGGTCACCACCACCGAGAAGGTGTTGAAGATGACGAACGCACTCACGAACATGGCGAGGTACGCGAAGCCCTGCAGCACCGGCCGGAGGAAGTCGATGAACGCCGCGGCGTCGGCGGTCGCCGCCTCGAGGTAGGCCGGACGGTCGAGGACCTCGAGCGAACCCGGCAGCACCGACCGCAGTGACGCGGCAACCTCGCCGGGGTCGGCGTCGGTGCGAACGATCACGTCGCTGTACCCCGGCGCGCCGGCGTTGAGCACCTCGATCGCGCGTGCGGGGTCGAACGACACCGTGCCGCCGTCGTCGACCGCGTCGCGATCGCCGAAACGGGAGATGCCCACCACCGTCGCCTCGACGGCGCCGGCCGGTGTCTCGAGCTCGACGACCCCGCCCAGTTTCGTGCCGGCCTCGTCCGCCAGCTGCCGGTCGAGTGC
>SKRR01000324.1 GCA_007118345.1 Microthrixaceae bacterium
GCTCACCGATGAAGAGCACCACCGGCGGGTCGTGGTCGACGGTGGAGGCGATCACCTCGTCGACCACGACCGAGTTCCCCACGACCGGCAGCGACGTCGTGGGGAACCACGGGCGCAGGTTGGGTGCGCCGGAGTCGGCGAGCAGCACGTTCTCGGCCGCGAGGCGGTCGAGCACCCGGAACGCCCAACGGTTCGGCCGTGACGGGCGGTACCGACCGGGCGGGAGCATGTAGGGCGCGGCCGCATGGTTGTGCAGCACGACGCTCGCGCCCCGCAGGCGCGCGGCGAGCGCGATCCCCACCTGACGCCACGCCACCGGCCAGGGCTCCTGCACCGAGTGGGTGTGCACCACCGCACCGCGTCGAGCACGTCGGAACGTCGCGACCGCGTCGTCGAGCAGGCGTCGGACGTTGCGGACCGACAGCTGCCCGCGGGCGTCCTCGTTCTGGGTCGTGTTCACGAACACCACCTCGAACTCGGCGTTGAGCACCGGGTCCTCGACCAGGTCCATCGCCACGGTGGTGATGCCCCCCTTCAGCGGGGGGCCGTGGGCCACGATCACGACCCGGATGCCGCTGTAGGCGGTGTGGTCCGTCGGTGTCATGTCGCAGGGCGGTCGAAACGGGTCACCAGGTGGCTGGCGACGCACGCCACGTCCGCAGGGTCCATGTTGCGGAAGCGGTCCGCGAGCGGGATGCCCACGAGCCGGAGCGGATCGTCGCCGCGACGGTGCTCCTCGTCGACCGGGACGCCGGCCCTGCGGTACAGCTCGAGGTACTCTGAGGCGCGCAACCGGTTCATCGGCTGGACGTCGTTGTCGATCAGTCGCCAGACGCGATCGGAGTAGCGCAGGAAGTGGTGGACGTCGATCGTGTCGTCGACGTAGGCGTAGTGGTCGGCATGGTCGACCAGGTGGCTCATCACCGTGCCCGGCGCCGCCAGCTCGCCGAAGCGGGCGAGGATGCCTTCGAGCACCTCCGGGCGGATGTGCTCGAGCACGGTGTTCGAGCAGATCAGATCGGGTGGCGCCGGCAGCTCGAGCTGCCGCGCGTCCATGGGGCGCACGAGCAGCCCGAGCTCCTCGAGGCCTGCGACGTGGCCACGGTGGACCACCGTGGACCGAGCCCGGCCGAGCCGCTCGAGCCGCCCCGGCTGGAGCTCGCCGAGTTCGGCCAACCCGCCGTCGTCGGCTGCGGCGAGCAGGCCGTCGATCGCCTGCACGGCCAGCTCGGAGCGCCCCAGGTCCTCCAGGTCGACCATGTCGACCCGGTCGAACCCCGCGAGGAACAGGCAGAGCGGCACCACCGGGTACCAGCCGGGGCCGAGCTCGACCGCGGTGGCACCATGGCGCCGGCCTCCGCATCGATCGAACGCGGACAGGTGCAGGACGGCCCAGCCGACCGACTGCTCGAGCATCGCAGGGGTCAGCGTCGTGCCACGGGTGACGCGGTCCTGGAAGAAGTGGTTCGCCCGTTGCGGGTCGGGGAGGAACGAGATCGCCTTCTGCGCGACCGCCTTGGCGATCCATCTGCCACGCATGTGCGGTGCCTCCCGAGCCCGGTGAGCACTCTCCTTTCCAGCCGTCGTCGTGTCAAGGCCGTCCGGGGGCGTCGCCCCGGCGCCGGACGCCGGAGATCCCCGGCGCTGGGGCTACGATGGTTCGCTCCCGGGCGCCGTTCGGCACGGCCCGGGTCGAGGTGAGGAGTTCACGTGCCAGCGACCGTCGTGGTGGGCACCCAGTGGGGTGATGAGGGCAAGGGCAAGCTCACCGACCTCATCGCCAAGGAGATGCAGCTCGTGGTCCGCTACCAGGGCGGGCACAACGCCGGACACACCCTGGTGGTCGACGGTGAGACCTTCGCCCTGCAGCTGATCCCCTCGAGCGTGCTCTACGACCACATCACCCCGGTGATCGGCAACGGCGTCGTGGTCGACCCCGTGGTGCTGCTGAACGAGATCGACGTGCTCGAGGCCCGCGGGGTCGACTGCTCGAACATGGCGGTGTCGGGCAACGCCCACCTCATCCTGCCGTACCACCAGGAGCTCGACCGGCTGATCGAGCGCCACCTCGGCAAGAACAAGCTCGGCACCACCAAGCGGGGCATCGGACCCGCGTACGCCGACAAGGCCAGCCGCGTCGGCCTTCGTGTGCAGGACCTGCTCGACCCGGAGATCTTCCGCGAGAAGCTGACCGCGGTGCTGGGTGAGAAGAACCTGGTGCTCGCCAAGGTCTACAACCGGCTCGGGTTCGACCCCGACGAGCTCGCCGACCGGTACCTCGACGAGGTCGCGCCACGGGTCGCCCCGTACGTGAGCGACACCGTGTCGCTCGTGCACGAGTCGCTCGAACGTGGCGAGCACGTGCTCTTCGAGGGCGCGCAGGCGACGTTCCTCGATCTCGACCACGGCACCTATCCCTTCGTCACCTCGTCGAACCCGGTCTCGGGCGGCGCATGCGTCGGCGCAGGCGTCGGCCCACGTCACATCGACCGGGTCATCGGCATCGCGAAGGCCTACGTGACCCGTGTGGGGTCGGGGCCCATGCCGACCGAACTGTTCGACGAGACCGGCGAACGCATCGTCGACCTCGGACACGAGTACGGCGTGAACACCAAACGCCGTCGACGCCCCGGCTGGTTCGACGCCGTGATGCTCCGCCATGCGGTGCGGCTCAACTCGCTCACGGAGATCGCCATCACCAAGCTCGACATCTTCGACACGTTCGACACCCTCAAGGTGTGCGTCGCGTACGAGGTCGACGGGGTGCGCCACGAGCACCTGCCCTACCACCAGTCCGACCTGCACCGCGCCGTGCCCGTCTACGAGGAGCTGCCCGGTTGGAATACCGACCTGAGTCGGGCGACCGAACGCCATCAGCTCCCACCGAACGCCGTGCGCTACCTCGAGTTCCTCGAGACCCAGGTCGGCGTGCCGATCGGCGTGGTCGGCACCGGCCCGGGCCGCGACCAGTACGTCCACTTCTCCGCCTGACCGCACTCCGCCTGACCGCATCCACCACCGTCGCTCCAAGGAGTTCCACATGACCGTCGTGAAGATCAACGCCATCGAGGTGCCCGAGGGCGCCGGCCCACAGCTCGAGCAGCGCTTCGCCGCCCGCGCGGGTGCGGTGGAGAACTCGCCCGGCTTCGAGGGCTTCCAGCTGCTGCGTCCCGTCGAGGGCGAGGAGCGGTACTTCGTGATCACCTGGTGGGAGTCCGAGGACGCGTTCCAGGGCTGGATGAACAGCCAGGACTTCGCCAAGGGCCACGCCCACGGCGGTGGTGGCGACCCGAAGCAGGCGCCGGTCGCCAGCGGTTCGTCGCTGCTCGCGTTCGAGGTCGTCGAGCGCGTCGAACCGCCAGCGGGCTGATCGTGAAGGTCTGCGTCGTCGGCAGCGGCGGACGCGAGCACGCGCTCGCGCACGTCCTGTCGCGCTCGGCCGAGGTGGTCGTGACCCCGGGGAACCCCGGTATTCCCGGATCGGTGCCCACCCCACCCGAGCAGCTCGATGCCGACTTGTTCGTCATCGGCCCCGAGGCCCCGCTCGTCGACGGGCTCGCCGACCGGTTGCGGGCCGCGGGCCGCCTCGTGTTCGGCCCCGGTGCCGACGGCGCTCGCCTCGAGGGATCCAAGGCGTGGATGAAGGAACTGCTCGTCGCCGCCGGCGTGCCCACCGCGGCGCACGGCACGTTCACCGAGGCCGGCCCTGCGTACTCGTTCCTCGACACGATGGTGCCGCCGTACGTCGTCAAGACCGACGGGCTCGCCGCGGGCAAGGGCGTGCTCGTGACCGACTCGCTCGACGACGCCCGCTCGGCGATCGACGACTACCTCTCGGGCAGCGCGTTCGGTGACGCCGGTCGCACGGTCGTGATCGAGGAGGGCATGGTCGGTCCCGAGCTGTCCGTGCTCGCCGTGTGCGACGGCACTCGGGCGGTGCCGCTCGCACCGGCCCAGGACTTCAAGCGCATCGGCGACGGTGACGCCGGGCCCAACACCGGGGGGATGGGTGCCTACTCGCCGGTGCCGCTCGTCGACGACCAACTGCTCGGCACCGTGATGGACGAGTTCGTCGCACCCACGCTGGCCGAGCTCTCGCGACGCGGCATCGACTACCGGGGGGTGCTCTACGCCGGGCTGATGCTCACACCGACCGGACCGCGGATGCTCGAGTACAACGTCCGCTTCGGTGACCCCGAGACCCAGGTCGTGGTCCCCCGGGTGACCTCGGACCTCGCCGAGCTGCTCGCGCAGGCGGCGGCCGGCCACATCGTCGACGAGCCGACGTTCACCGACGACGCCATGGTCACCGTGGTCGCTGCAGCGGAGGGGTACCCCGCCGCCCCGCGTACCGGCGACGTGATCACCGGGATCGACGCCGCCCGCGCGCTCGACGGTGTCACGGTCTTCTGCGCCGGGGTCGGTGTGTCCGACGGGCAGCTCGTCACCGCCGGTGGCCGGGTGCTGAACGTCTGCGGCACCGGTCCGAGCATCGAGTCGGCACGTGCCCGCGCCTACGAGGGCCTCGCTCGGATCTCGTGGCCGGGCCTCACCCACCGCGGCGACATCGCGGCCACGGCATCAGCGTGACGGGCCGCCCCGCCGCCGGGCCCGTGGTGGGCGTCGTCGGTGCCGGCCAGCTCGCCCGCATGCTGGCCGAGGCGGCCACACCGTTGGGCGTGCACCTCCGTGTGCTCGCGGGTGACGCCGACGAGGGTGCGCCCGAGGTGGTCCCGGACCTCGTTCGTGGCGCGCCGGACGACCCGGCCGCGCTCCGCGCCTTCGCCAGTTCGGTCGACGTGGTCACCTTCGACCACGAGAACGTCGACCATGGCGCCCTCGCAGCGCTCGAGGCCGAGGGCGTCGCGGTCCGACCGGGCGTCGCCACCCTGGCCTTCTCGGACAAGGCCCACCAGCGCGTCGCGTTCGCCTCCGCCGGCCTCCCGGTCCCGGACTTCCTCGTGGTCGATCCCGCCGAACCCGATGCGCTGGACCAGCTCATCGGGTTCGCCGAGCGCCACGGCGGCCGCCTCGTCGCGAAGGCCAGCCGGGGCGGGTACGACGGTCGAGGTGTCTGGATGCTCGAGTCCGACGACCTCGAGGACTTCCTCGACGGCTACGACGGGGCACCCCTCGTGGCCGAACCGCGCCTCGATCTCGACCTCGAGCT
Source organism: Microthrixaceae bacterium (assembly GCA_007118345.1). Lineage (GTDB taxonomy): Bacteria > Actinomycetota > Acidimicrobiia > Acidimicrobiales > Microtrichaceae > SKRR01. Next base: position 5,171 of record SKRR01000324.1, read on the forward strand.
GGCGGTGCTGGTGGCGCGCCGACCCGGTGGGGCGTCCGCCACGTGGCCCGTGCTCGAAACGGTGCAGGTCGGCGGGATGTGCGACGAGGTGTTCCTCCCGGCGTCGGTGACCGAGGACCTGGCGGCACGCGCCGCCGAGGTCGCCCGACGTGTCGCCGAGGTGACCGGCGCGGTCGGCGTGCTGGCGGTCGAGCTCTTCGTCGTCGACGGCGCGTTGCTGGTGAACGAGCTGGCACCACGGGTGCACAACTCCGGTCACCTCACGATCGAGGGCTGCGCCACCTCACAGTTCGAGCAGCACCTCAGGGCCATCCTCGACTGGCCGCTCGGGCCGACCGATCCCGTGGCACCGTGTGCGGTCATGGTGAACGTCGTCGGCGGCCCCGAGGGCGACCCCCGTGACCGACAGGCGTCCGCGCTCGCACAGGTCCCCGAGGCGCACCTGCATCTCTACGGGAAACGATCGCGCCCGGCTCGCAAGATCGGCCACGTCACCGTGCTCGGCGACGAGGTGGACGAGGTGCGACGTCGGGCGAACCTGGCCGCCGACCTGCTCGCCGGCACCGCCCCCGGCACCGCCCCCGGCGTCGACGTGGCAGGATCGGTCGATGGTTGAGTCGTCGCCGCTGGTCGGCATCATCATGGGGAGCTCCTCGGACCTGCCGGTCATGGACGCGGCCGCCGGGGTCCTCACCGCGTTCGGCGTCCAGCACGAGGTGCGGGTGGTCTCGGCGCACCGCAGCCCCCTGCGCATGGTCGAGTACGCCCGGACCGCTCGTGAGCGGGGTCTGCGGGTGGTGATCGCCGGCGCCGGCGGCGCAGCCCACCTGCCCGGCATGGTGGCGTCGATGACGACGCTGCCGGTCATCGGGGTGCCGGTGCCGACCCAGCACCTCGGTGGGGTCGACTCGCTGTACTCGATCGCCCAGATGCCCGGCGGGGTGCCCGTCGCGACCATGGCCATCGGCGGCGCCCGCAACGCCGGACTCCTGGCGGTACGGATCCTGTCGCTGGGCGACGAGGTGCTCGCCGCGCGGCTCACCGAGGACCAGGCGGCGCTCGAGCAGTACGCGCAGGCCCAGGACGACTCACTCGACCGCCCCGGCTGATCGTGGGATCCCGACCAGCACCGGTGCGGACCGTGGTCGTGCTCGGCGGCGACAGCGACATCGCCCGCGCGACCGTCGAGCAGCTCGCACGCGACGGCCAGCTCGACCTCGTCGTGCTGGCCGTCCGAGCACCGGACCGCGTCGCTGTTCCGGACCTCGGTGAGCACACCGCGGTCGAGGTGCTGGAGTGGGACGCGCTCGACGTCGACGGTCACGAGGCGTTCGCCGCGAAGGTCGTCGCCATGACGGGCGGGGTGGATCTGCTGCTGTGCGCCGTCGGCTCACTCGGGCACCATGCCGGAGTGTCGATGGAACCCGCCGAGGTCGACCGGATGCTGCGCACGAACACCTCCGGGCCGGCTGCGGCCGTGGCCGCGTTCGCGCCGCGGATGGCCGAGCGGGGCACGGGCAGGATCGTGGTGCTCTCCTCGGTCGCCGGGGTCCGGCCGCGACGCTCGAACTACGTCTACGGGGCGTCGAAGTCGGGACTCGACGCGTTCGCCCGCGGGCTGGCCGACGCGGTGACCGACCGGGGCGTCGATGTCCTCGTCGTCCGCCCCGGGTTCGTGCGTTCGTCGATGACCCGCGGGCTCGACCCGGCCCCGTTCGCGACCGACCCCCTCACGGTGGCCACCGCGATCACGGCGCGGCTCGCCCGGCCCGGTGGCGGGGTGCTCTGGGTCCCGAAGGTCCTCGGCCCGCTGTTCGGGGTCCTCGTGGTCCTGCCGACACGATGGTGGCGCCGGATCGCGGGGAACCGCTGAGCGCCGGCTGCTCGTGACGCCGGACTACTCGAACGTCGCCCGCCACCCGCCGGGGAGCCGGCCGGGGTCGACGTGTCCCTCGAGCCACGCCGGATCGTCGTCGACGGGGTCGACCGGTTCCACCGGGTCCGGTTCCGGCACCCCGTCGCGCTGGCGCTGGAGCATCAGCCGTTCCTTGACCGAACGACGACTCAGTTTCGGTCGTCCCGTCCGTTGACGACGCACGCCACCCAGCTCGAGCGCACACGCGATGCACAGCGGAGGACGGGTCGGTCCGAACGGGAGCACGACGCACTCCGGGCAGAACTGATGGCCGCACTCGCCGCAGATGTGCTCGCCGAGCGTCATCGGGTGTCGCACGCACGCGAGTGAGGGTTCGTCCACGTCCACCTCCGTCGGGGACTGCTGTCCGGGGTCTGTTCGGGATGTCGGCGTCCCGCGCCGGAACCTTGAGGGACGGTCGGTGGTGGGCCGACACCGTGGTGGACGAGAATGCACAGGTGAGCGACGTCCCGAACATCCTCGCCAGCCGGTACGCGAGTCCCGAGATGGTCCAGATCTGGTCCTCCGAGGCCAAGGTCGCACTGGAACGTCGGCTGTGGTTGGCAGTGATGCGGGCCCAGCGCCGGCTCGGTGTCGACATCGACGAGTCGGCGATCGACGCCTACGAGGCAGTGGTCGACGACATCGACTTGGCCTCGATCGAGGCTCGCGAACGCATCACCCGCCACGACGTCAAGGCCCGGCTCGAGGAGTTCTCGTCGCTCGCCGGCCAGGAGCACGCCCACAAGGGGATGACGTCGCGTGACCTCACCGAGAACGTCGAGCAGCTCCAGGTGCGGCGTTCGCTCGAACTGCTGCGTGACCGTGCGGTGGCTGCGCTGGCCCGCCTCGCACCGCTCGTCGCCGAGCACGCCGCCACCGTGGTGGTGGGGCGCAGCCACAACGTCGCCGCGCAGGCCACGACGCTCGGAAAGCGGTTGGCCAACTCAGGAGAGGAGCTCCTGTTGGCCGTCGAACGGCTCGAGGAGCTGCTCGGCCGGTATCCGTTGCGCGGCCTGAAAGGACCGGTGGGCACCCAGCAGGACCTGCTCGACCTCCTCGGCGACGACCGCGATGCCCTCACGCAGCTCGAGGGAACGGTCGCCGCCGAGCTCGGGTTCGGTCGCGTGCTCGACAACGTCGGCCAGGTGTACCCCCGATCCCTCGACCTGGAGGTCGTGTCGGCGCTGGTGCAGCTCGTCGCCGGTCCCTCGTCGTTCGCCACGACCCTGCGACTGATGGCGGGCAACGAGCTGGTGACCGAGGGCTTCCGTGGCGGTCAGGTCGGCTCGTCCGCCATGCCCCACAAGATGAACGCCCGCAGCGCTGAGCGCATCAACGGGTTCCGGGTGATCCTCGACGGCCACCTGACCATGGCCGCCGGTCTGTCGGGAGTGCAGTGGAACGAGGGTGACGTGTCGTGCTCGGTGGTCCGCCGGGTCCTGCTCCCCGATGCCTGCTTCGCCACCGACGGCGTCTTCCAGACGTTCCTCGACGTCCTCGACGGGTTCGGTGCGTACCCCGCGGTGATCGAACGCGAGCTGCGTCGTTACCTCCCGTTCCTGGCCACGACCAAGGTCCTCATGGCCGCCGTGCGTGCCGGTGTGGGACGCGAGGTCGCCCACGAGGCCATCAAGGAGCACGCCGTCGCCGTCGCGCTCGAGCTGCGGGAGCAGGGTCGTGACGACAACGACCTGCTCGACCGGCTCGCTGCGGACCCACGCCTCGAGCTCGACCGTGACGCGCTCGACGCGGCGCTCGGGGCCCCACTGTCGTTCGTCGGCACCGCGGAGGCGCAGTCCGGTGTCTTCGTCGAGCGCGTCGCCGAACTCGTCCGCCACCACCCCGAGGCGGCCGAGTACGCCGGCGAGGAGATCCTGTGACACGTCCCACTGAGCCACCCCTCGGGCCGGCGCCCGCGCTGGCACACCTGCACCGCGGGAAGGTCCGCGACCTCTACGATGCGGGCGATGGCCGACTGCTCATGGTCGCGTCCGACCGGCTGTCAGCCTTCGACGTCGTCATGGCCGAGCCGGTCCCCGACAAGGGTCGTGTGCTCACGGCCATGTCGGCGTACTGGTTCGCCGAGCTTTCCGACGTCATCGGCAACCACCTGCTCTCCACCGACGTCGACGACCTTCCCGACGGCGCCGTCGTGCCGGGACTCGACGGCCGTTTCATGTTGTGCCGCCGGGCCCGCATGCTGCCGATCGAGTGCATCGTGCGCGGCTACGTCGCCGGTTCGGCCTGGAAGGAGTACCGCCACGACGGGACCATCCACGGCATGGGCGCGCCGCCGGGCCTCCACGAGGCCGACCGGCTCCCCGCGCCGATGTTCACGCCGTCGACCAAGGCCGACGTCGGTGATCACGACGAGAACATCTCGTTCGACCGCGCCGTCGAGCTCGTCGGGGCCGACCTGGCCGAGGAGGCGCGTGCGGTCAGCCTGGAGATGTTCCGACGTGCCAGCGCCATCGCCGAGTCCGCCGGCTTCCTCCTGGCGGACACGAAGTTCGAGCTCGGGCTGGTCGACGACGCGCGTGGCGGCACGGAGCTGATCGTCGCGGACGAGGTCCTGACCCCCGACTCCTCGCGCTTCTGGCGTGCGGACGACTGGCGCCCTGGCTCGACCCCGCAGGGGTTCGACAAGCAACCCGTGCGGGACTACCTGGAGACGCTCGGGTGGGACAAGCGTCCACCCGCACCCGCGTTGCCGGTCGATGTCGTCGCTGCGACGGCGGCCCGCTATCGCGAGGCCTACGAGTCGATCTGTGGGCGCTCGCTCGACGACTGGCCCGGAGCCGTTGTGGGAGACTCCCACCCATGACCTTCGACGTGGTGGTGGACGTCCAGCTGCGACCGGGCATCGCGGACCCACAGGGCGCGACGATCGAGCGGGCGCTGCCTGCGCTCGGGTTCGAAGGCGTTCGCGGGGTCGGCGTGGGCAAGAGCATCCGCTTCACCGTCGAGGCCGACGACGAGGCCGGTGCACGTGCGCTGGTGCAGGACATGTGCGACCGCTTCCTCACGAATCCGGTCATCGAGGACGCGACGGTGAGCCTGCGGGCCGCCCAGACAGCGGGCTGACCGTGGCTGCCGACATCGCCGTCATCCGATTCCCCGGCACCAACTGTGAGTTCGACGTCGTCGAGGCGCTCGGGTCGGTCGGCGCCACGGGTCGCGTCGTCTTCCACGACGAGACGTCGCTCGGCGTCGCCGATGCCGTGGTCGTCGCCGGCGGGTTCGCCCACGGCGACTACCTCCGCCCCGGTGCGATCGCCCGGTTCTCGCCGATCATGGATGCCGTACGGTCCTTCGCCGAGCAGGGTGGTCCGGTGCTGGGCATCTGCAACGGGTTCCAGGTGCTCACCGAGGCGCACCTGCTCCCCGGTGCGCTGCAGAAGAACGCCGGCCTGAAGTTCAGGTGCGGCGAGGCGACACTGCGTGTCGAGACGGCCCGCAGCGCGATCACGAACCGCGCGACGGTCGGTGACCTGCTGCGGATCCCGATCAACCACTTCGAGGGCAACTACACCTGCGACGACGACACGCTCGCCGAGCTGCGGGCCGACGACCGGATCGTGGTGCGGTACGTCGACAACCCCAATGGGTCGGTCGACGACATCGCCGGCATCTGCAACGCGGGTCGCAACGTGGTCGGTCTGATGCCGCACCCCGAACGGGCGATGCACGAGCTCCTGGGCTCGACCGATGGCCGCGTCATGTTCGAGTCGCTGCTCAGCGCAGCGGGGGTGGACCTCAGTCCGATCGGCTGATGCCGGCGCGCTTGAGCGCTGCCGCGGGGACGCCGACCTCGCGCCAGGCCGCGTAACTGATGCCCTTGCGCTCGCCGTAGCTCTTCGCGGCACCGACGAACTCGTCCTCGAGCGCCGACAGGTCCACCGGGTCCTCCATCGACGCCAGTTCGGCGTTCAGGTCGATGCGCTCCTGCACCAGGTTGAGCTGCTTGACAGGGTCGGCACCGATGAACTCGTCGTCGATCTTCCTGAGGCGCGCATTGATCGAATCAGGTGTGCGCTTCCGGCCACGCTTTGGCTTGTGTTCGGCCAGCGCCTCGAGGTACTTCTTGACCGCGCGACCTTCCGCTCGACCGGCGGCCAACGCCGCCTTGTGCTCGTCGGTCATGTTCTTGGGACCACGTTGTGCCATGGCGATATTGGACACCCAATCATGTTGCAGCGCAACCACGGCCAATTACCGACGAGACCGATTACAGAGAAGTTGGCATCTTCCATTGATCCGAGTTCAGCGAGCCCGTCGGTGACGTGCCGACCGCTGTCGGTCGGTGCCGGACACGCCAGCGCTGGCACTCGGGTAGCGTCTGGGCCACCGGGTGTGTCGGCGGGCCGGTGACGAGTCCCTCGTCGTCGACGGAAGGACACCTGCTCATGAACTTGATCGGCAGAATCGCCCAGACGGCTGCAGCGCTGTGGATCTTGAACGTCTGGTTCAACCGGTTCAACAAGGACACCGGCTATCGGGGCGGCAACGCCTCGAACATGAAGGAGGAGTTCGAGGAGTACGGGCTCTCGGAGCCGACGATGTACGCAGTCGGTGCCGCAAAGGTGAGCTTGGCGGGCCTGATGCTTGCGGGGCATGCGGTGCCCCGGCTCACACGACCGGCCTCCATCGGTCTCGCCGCGTTCATGCTGGGCGCAATCGGAATGCACATCAAGGTCGGAGACCCTCTCAAGCGTTCCCTTCCCGCTCTGTCGGTGTTCTCCTTGGCGACGATCTCAGCGGTGCTCAACGGCGACAACAGCGCCGACAACAGCGCCGACAACAGCGCCGACAACAGCGACGGCTGAACGTCGCATCATCGACGCATCACTGCGTGAGGAAGAGCACGACGAGAACGGCGTTCAGGGCACCGAGCGACGCTGCGGGCACCATGAGGCGAGGTGCATCGTGGATCCTGAGACGCACGATCAGCCCGAGGGTCATGATCGCAGTGAGTCCGGCTGCGGCGACAGCCCCCAGTGGTGCAATGGCGAGGCCGAGGAGCACGCCAGCCCCGCCCAACACCTCCATGAGTCCGACGAATCGGCGAACGTCCGACATTCCGTACCGGTCGAACTCCCCCCTCAACGCGGTCCGGAACAGCACCCCGAATCCGTAGTAGAGGAACGACAGCCCCGACACGAGCGCACACACCACCAGAACCATGGTGGACGTTACGCCGGCGTTGCCCACAGCGGCACCACTGCCCGGCAGGGCGCCGTTGGGGGTGCGGTAGCGTCGCCGCATGGCTGACGCCCCCACCGACGAGCCGACTCATCGTGCGCTGGGACTGACCGACGACGAGTACGGGATGATCCGCGATCGCCTCGGTCGGGAACCCAACCACCTCGAGCTCGCCATGTACTCGGTGATGTGGTCCGAGCACTGTTCGTACAAGAGCTCCCGCATCCACCTCCGTCGCTTCCCGACCGAGGCGCCGTGGGTGCTCGTCGGTCCCGGCGAGGGTGCCGGGGTGGTCGACGTCGGTGACGGGATCGCGGCCGCGATCCGCATCGAGAGTCACAACCACCCGTCGGCGATCGAGCCGTACCAAGGTGCGGCCACCGGTGTCGGCGGGATCCTGCGCGACATCTTCTCGATGGGCGCCCGGCCCATCGCCGTCATGGACCCGTTGCGGCTCGGCCCCCTCGACGACGCGCGCTCCCGCTGGATCGCGGAGGGTGTCGTCGCCGGCATCTCCGGTTACGGCAACTCCGTCGGAGTGCCGACCGTCGGCGGTGAGACCGTGTTCGACGAGTGCTACGCCGACAACCCCTTGGTCAACGTGCTCTGCCTCGGCATCATGCCGTCGGAACGGCTGGTGCTCGGACGAGCGGAGGGCCCGGGGAACCTCGCCGTGCTGCTCGGGTCGACGACCGGGCGCGACGGCATCGGCGGCGTGTCGGTCCTCGCCTCGGCGGGGTTCAGCGACGACGAGGCCGACGCGCAGAAGCGTCCGAGCGTGCAGGTCGGAGATCCCTACGAGGAGAAGCGCCTGATCGAGGCCTGCCTCGAGCTGCTCGAGCGGAACCTCGCCGTCGGCGTGCAGGACCTCGGCGGCGCCGGCATCACCTGCGCGACCGCCGAGACCGCTGCCAAGGGCGGGTCCGGCATGGACGTCTGGGTCGACACCGTGCCCCAGCGGGAGCCGAACATGGAGCCCTTCGAGGTCATGACCTCGGAGTCCCAGGAGCGCATGCTCGCGATCGTCGAGCCGGCGCAGCTCGACGCCGTGCTCGAGATCGCCGAGCGGTGGGAGATCCGGGCGAACGTCATCGGCAGGGTCAACGACTCGGGCTGCCTGCGGGTGTTCGACCGTGAGGGTGGCGACCTGCTCGGTGACGTTCCCGCCGTCTCCCTCGAGGACGAGGCCCCGCTCTACGACCGGCCCCGCGAGGAACCCGCCGACCTGGCCGAACGGCGGGCCGACTCCGCCGACGCGCTTGCGGCACCCGACGATCCCGGCGCCGACCTGCTGGAGTTGCTGTGCGACACCAGCTGGGTGTGGTCCCAGTACGACCACATGCTCTTCCTCAACACCGTCGAGGGTCCCGGTGGCGACGCCGCGGTGTTGCGCCTCAAGCACCCGACCACCGGTGAGGACACCGGTCGGGGCCTCGCGCTGACCACCGACGGCAACCACCTGTGGGGTGCGGTCGATCCACGCAGGGGCGCGGCGATGACCGTCGCCGAGTCCGTGATGAACCTGGCAGTGGTCGGCGCCCGGCCGCTCGCGCTGGTCAACTGCCTGAACTTCGGCAACCCGGAGCACCCCGAGGTCATGTGGCAGCTCTCCGAGAGCGTCGACGGCATCACCGAGGCGCTCGCCGCGTTCGGCTTCCCCTGTATCGGTGGCAACGTCAGCCTCTACAACGAGAGCCGCGGACGCGACATCGATCCGACTCCCGTGATCGGTGTGCTCGGTGTCGTCGACCAGCTCACCACACCCCCTCCGGGCACCCGCCTGGTCGAGGGCGGACGCCTGGTGCTCGTCGGCGGCGCCGATCCCGCGCTGTCGGGTTCGGCCTGGGCGGCGTCGAGGGGACACCGCGGACGCGGGGAGCTGCCGTCGTTCGACCCCGCCGCCGTCGCCGCGGCTGCCGAGGCGGTGCGCGAACTGGTCGCGGCCGGGCTGGTGCTCGGTGCCCACGACGTGGCACGTGGCGGGGTCGCGCTGACGTTGGCCGAGATGTCGGTGCGCTCCGGCGTCGGGTTCACCGCCGCCCGCCTCGCCGGTCACGCGAACCTCTTCGGTGAGTCCTCCGGTCGCGCGGTGCTGTGTGTCGATCCCGACCAGCTGCGGGTGGTGCTCGACGTGCTCGACGCACGCGGGGTGCCCCACCAACGCATCGGCGTGGCGGGGGGCGACCGCCTGGTGGTCAAGGACCAGTTCGATCTCGCACTCGATCACGCGACGGCGGTGTGGCGCGACCGACTCCCCGACACGCTCGGCACCGGCACGACCCAGGGATGAGGTGGCGCTGCCGCCGCAGTCGCCGGCGGCCGGCACACCGCTCGCCCGGGTCCCGAACGGCCCGGTCGGAACCGATCGCGTGACGACGGGCCGCTACGCGCCGACGCCGTCGGGTCCGCTGCACGTCGGCAACCTGCGCACGGCCCTGCTCGCCTGGTGCTTCGCGCGCCACGACGGCGGTCGGTTCGTCATGCGGGTCGAGGACCTGACCACCGGTGCGGCGCCGCTGGCCGAGCAGGAGCAGCTCGACGACCTGGCAGCGCTCGGGATCGATCACGACGGTCCGGTGACGCGTCAGTCGACCCACACCGAGCGGTACGCCGCCGCGATCGGACAGCTGGCGGCGGCCGGCCGCACCTACGACTGCTACTGCACCCGTCGTGAGATCCGCGAGGCCGCTGCTGCGCCCCACGGCCCCGGCGGGCTCCAGCCCTATCCCGGCACCTGCCGTCACCTCACGGCCGCAGCGACGGCACGACAGGTCGCCGCCGGGCGCCGGCCGGCACTGCGACTCGCGGCCGACGGCGCGCAGGTCGGGGTGCAGGACGAACTGCTCGGCCCACTCGTCGCCGAGGTGGACGACCTGGTCCTGCGACGCGCCGACGGCATGCCGGCCTACAACCTGACCGTCGTGGTCGACGATGCGGCGGCGGGGGTCGACCAGGTGGTGCGCGGCGACGACCTCTGGTTCACCACGCCCCGTCAGGTGCTCCTGCACCACCTGCTGGGGCTGCCGGTTCCACGGTACGTGCACGTGCCCCTGGTGCTGGGTGACGATGGCGAACGACTCGCGAAACGTCACGGCGCCATCAGTCTGGGTCAGCTCGCCGAGGTCGGCGTCGGGCCGGCGCAGGTGGTCGGGGCCTGCGCGGCGTCCGTCGGACTGGCCGACGTCGGCGAGGCGTTCCTCGCCGACGAACTGCTCGAGCGGTTCGACCCGGGCCGGCTCCACATCGGACCCCACGTGCACCCGGTGGCGGATGGCTCATGACGGCGATGGGTGGGCCCCACCGCACGTGTGCCACGATGGGGACCGTGACCCCCACGGATGCGTCCGAGGATCTCCCCGACCACGGGCTCGACGACGTGGACCGGACCGATGGCATCGATGGGATCGCCGATCCCGATGCATCCAAGCCACGAGAGGCGTGCGGGGTCTTCGGCGTCTACTCGCCCGGTTCCCCGGTGGCGCACCTCGCCTACCTGGGCATCTACGCGCTCCAGCACCGCGGCCAGGAGTCGGCCGGCATCGCCACCTCCGACGGCGACCACCTGACGGTCGTCAAGGACATGGGGCTGGTGTCGAACGTGTTCGACGACCGGACCCTCGCCGCACTCGACGGCGACCTGGCGATCGGCCACACCCGGTACTCGACCACGGGGTCGAGCATGTGGAAGAACTCCCAGCCGCTGTTCCGCGACGTGACCCACACCCAGTTCGCGCTCGCCCACAACGGCAACCTGGTCAACACCGCCGACCTGGCCGAGGACGCAGGGCTGCTGCCCGGCACCGTGAGCAGCGACACCGAGGCCATGGCCGAGCAGATCGCCCTCGCGTGTGAGCGGATCGGCGCCGGTGACGACACGCTCGAGCGGGCGCTGGTCGAGGTGCTGCCCACCTTCACCGGTGCGTTCTCGCTCACCCTCATGGACCGCCAGAACGTCATCGGTGTGCGGGACCCGCACGGTTTCCGTCCGCTGTGCCTCGGCAAGCTCGACTCGGGCTGGGTGCTGGCCTCGGAGACGCCCGCACTGGACATCGCCGGCGCCCACTTCGTCCGCGAGCTCGACCCGGGAGAGATGGTCATCATCGGCGCCGACGGCGTCCGCTCGGTCCGTCCGTTCGACGACGAACACGTCGAACCGAAGCTCTGCCTGTTCGAGTTCGTCTACTTCGCCCGTCCCGACTCCCAGCTCTACGACCGCAACGTCCACCAGGCACGGGTGCGCATGGGCGAGCAGCTCGCCGGACAGGCGCCGGTGGATGCCGACATGGTGATGGGTGTGCCCGAGTCGGGGCTGCCCGCCGCCGAGGGGTTCGCCCGGGCGTCCGGTCTGCCCTTCGGTCACGGGCTGGTGAAGAACCGCTACATCGGGCGCACCTTCATCGCCCCGAGCCAGGAGCTGCGCGCCATCGGCGTGCGGATGAAGCTCAACCCGCTGCGGGAGAACATCGACGGTCAGCGTCTGGTGGTCGTCGACGACTCCATCGTGCGCGGCACCACGACGAGGGCGATGATCGCCATGTTGCGCGAGGCGGGTGCACGCGAGATCCACATGCGCGTGTCGTCGCCCCCGTACCGCTGGCCGTGCTTCTACGGGATGGACACCGGGTCACGCGGCGAGCTGCTCGCGGCGAACATGGACGTCGAGGAGATCCGCCGCTACCTGGGCGCCGACACGTTGTCGTACCTGACCCTGGACCGCCTCGTGGCCGCGGTCGGCGCACCGGGAGCGGGCTTCTGCGACGCCTGCCTGACGGGGGAGTACCCCGTGGCGATCACCGCCTCGGCGGCGCGCGGCGTGCTCGACGACGATCCGGGTGAGGCGGCCGAGGTGAGCGATGCCGCCGCCGAGGCGACCCTGGCGGTGCTCGAGGGCGCCGGCGGCAACGGCTCGCGGCTCCCTGCGAGCGAGGCGGCCGACGAGCGTGCCCGTTCTGCACCCGCACTCTTCGTGGTTCCCGACGACGAAGGCTGAGACCGTGAGAGGGACCCGGACGTGATGGGAGAGACCTACGAGGCAGCGGGCGTGTCAATCCGTGCCGGCGAGGACGCCGTCGCGGCGATCAAGGACGATGTGCGCTCCACGTTCCGTCCCGAGGTGATCGGCGACATCGGAGGGTTCGGCGGACTGTTCCGCTTCGACCCGTCGAGGTACCGCGACCCGGTGCTCGTGTCGTCGACCGACGGGGTCGGCACCAAGGCACAGGTCGCCACCGCCACCGGACGCTTCGACACCATCGGGCTCGACCTGGTGGCGATGTGTGTCGACGATCTCGTCTGCTCGGGTGCCGAGCCGTTGTTCTTCCTCGACTACATCTCGGTCGGCACCCTCGACCCCGCTCACGTGAAGCAGCTCGTCGCCGGCGTCGCCGAGGGGTGCCGTCGCGCCGGCTGTGCGCTCGTCGGGGGAGAGATGGCCGAGCACCCCGGCACCATGGCACCGGGGGAGTTCGACCTGGTCGGGTTCGCGGTCGGTGTGGTCGAACGGGACCGCATGCTGACCGGCGAACGTGTCTCACCGGGGGACGTGCTCGTTGCGCTGCCGTCACCGGGGCTGCGGTCCAACGGCTACTCGCTGGCACGGCGGCTCCTGTTCGATGTCGCCGGGCGCTCGGTCGACGACCCGGCCTGGGACGGCGCGGGCGCGCCGACGGTCGGCGAGGAGCTGCTGGTGCCCTCGGTCATCTACGCGCCGTTCATCCGGGCGCTGACCGAGGCCGTCGAGGTGCACGGGATCGCGCACATCACCGGTGGGGGACTGCCCGGCAACCTCAACCGTGCACTGGGTGAGCGGACCGACGCAGTGGTCGATCCCGGCAGCTGGGAGTGGCCGAGGATCTTCTCGGAGCTGCAGCAGCTCGGCTCGGTGTCGACCGACGAGATGCGCTCGGTGTTCAACCTGGGTGTCGGCATGGTCGTCGTGGTCCCGTCCGAGGCCGCCCACCGTGCCGTCGACACGTTGCGGACCGCCGGGACCCGCGCCCGGATCATCGGCGAGGTCGTACCCGGCGACGGAACGGTCCGGTTCGACGACTAACCTGACGCCTCGTCAGATCCGGTCGGTCCGGATCGTCCAGGGGGGTGGCACATGTCCGCAGCGCGTCCGTCCGAGCCGTTCCGAGCGCCTCGCGTGCACGGAACCCTGTCGTCCTGGGACGACTATCCGGTGCACCAGGTGGCCGAGACGGTCCGGCACTCGGCCACGAGCGACCGGAACTTCTACGACCGCTACTACTTCAACTGCCACCAGAACGACGGTGACGCCTTCGCCATCATGGGGCTGGGTCAGTACCCGAACCTGGCGGTTCAGGACGCCTTCATCGTGGTCGTCCACGGCACCTCGCACCGGGTCGTGCGGGCGTCGCGCGAGCTCGGTGACCGGATGGACACCTCGGTCGGCCCGATCCGGGTCGAGGTCGTGAAGCCGCTCGAGGAGCTGCGGTTCATCGTCGAGCCGAACGACCACGGTGTCGAGGCCGACCTGACCTGGCGCGGTTCGGTGCCCGCCTTCGAAGAGCCCCGGCAGTACATCCGCAAGCACGGTCGGGTGCTGTTCGACACCATGCGCCTGGCGCAGACCGGCCAGTGGTCCGGCTCGATCACCACCGGCGACACCACGTTCGAGGTCACTCCCGACCGTTGGTGGGGCACCCGCGACCGCAGCTGGGGTGTGCGCCCGGTGGGCGAGGAGGAGCCCGCCGGCATCCGCACCGAGGGTCAGATGACCGGCATGTGGAACTACGCCCCGATGCAGTTCGAGGACCACTCCATCCTCTACATGCTCAACGAGCACGGCGACGGCACCCGTGCGATCGAGGAGGCGACACGGATCTGGAACGACCCCGACCGTCCCACCGAGCACCTGGGCCGCCCCGAGCACCGCGCGGTGCTCACCCCCGGCACCCGCAACATCGAGTCATCGGTGCTGTCCTTCCCCGAGGCACCCGGCGGCGCGCTTGAGATCTCGGTCACCCCGCTGCTCGACTGCTGGTTGATGGTCGGCACCGGATACGGTATCGAGCCCGACTGGCGCTTCGGCATGTACCAGGGCCCACTGGTCGTCCAGGGTGTCGACGTCGACTACGTGCGCGACGCGGAGCGGCTGTTCGGGCTCGTCGACCAGGTGGCGCGTTTCGAGCAGTCCGACGGCTCGGTGGGCTACGGCCTGCACGAGTTCTTCTTCATCGGCGACTACGAGCCCTACGGCCTGTCCGGTTGGGATCCCGCTCCCTGACCGACTGGGTGCCGGCTTCGTCGGGCGGGCGATTCGGCAGATACTCTGCGGTCCATCATGGCTGACACCCCCACTCCTGCCTACTCCGTCCGTATCCGGGTCCGGATGGACAACGAACCCGGCATGCTGGGCAAGCTCGCGATCGCCATCGGCGAGGTGGGCGGCAACATCTCGGGGCTGCGGGGCTTCGAGGTGAAGAGCGCGGTGCTCGACGAGGACATCGTCGTCAACTGCAACAGCGTCGCCCACCAGGAACAGGTTCGCACCGCCATCGAGGGCATCGAGGGCGTCGACGTCGTCGAGTTCGAGGACCGCACCTTCCACATGCACGAGGGCGGCAAGATCGAGGTGCTGCCCCTGGCCCCGGTGCGCGACATCGAGGACCTGTCGATGGCCTACACGCCGGGTGTGGCCCGGGTCTGCATGGAGATCGCGAAGAACCCCGAGGCCGCCCACCGCTACACGATCAAGCGCAACACGGTCGCGATCGTGTCCGACGGCACGGCCGTGCTGGGCCTGGGCGACATCGGGCCCGAGGCGGCCATGCCGGTCATGGAGGGCAAGGCGCTGCTGTTCAAGCACTTCGCCGGCGTCGACGCGTTCCCGGTGTGTCTGAACACCAAGGACCCCGAGGAGATCATCGAGACCGTGTTGCGGCTCGAGCCGACCTTCGGCGGGGTCAACCTCGAGGACATCGCCGCCCCGGGGGCGTTCGAGGTCGAGGAGCGCCTCGATCAGGTGATGGACATCCCGGTGTTCCACGACGACCAGCACGGCACCGCGATCGTGACGCTCGCCGCGCTCGAGAACGCACTGAAGATCGTCGACAAGCGCAAGGAGGACCTCAAGGTCGTCATCGCCGGCGTCGGTGCCGCGGGGGTCGCGGTGTCGAAGATCCTGATGAACGCCGGTGTGGTCAACGTCATCGGCTTCGACCGGCAGGGCGCGGTGCACACCGGACGGGACGGCCTGAACACCTCGAAGCGGTGGTTCGCCGAGAACACGAACCCCGACGGCGAGACGGGCACGCTGTCGGACTCGATGCGCGGCGCCGACGTGTTCATCGGGCTGTCGGGACCCGACCTGATCACCCGCGACGACGTGGTCTCCATGGCGAAGGACCCGGTGGTGTTCGCCATGGCGAACCCCGACCCGGAGATCCGCCCCGAGCTCATCGGCGACGTCGCGGCCGTCATCGCCACCGGCCGCTCCGATTTCCCGAACCAGATCAACAACGTGCTCGCCTTCCCCGGGGTCTTCCGCGGCGCGCTCGACGCCGGGGCGAAGAAGATCACCGAGAACATGAAGGTCGCTGCGGCCGAGGCGATCGCCGAGGTCGTCACGCCGGCCGACCTCTCACCGGAGAACATCATCCCGTCGGTGTTCGACCCCGAGGTCGTCGTGGCGGTGGCCCGGGCCAGCGCCGACGCCGCCCGGCGCGACGGCGTCTGTCGCTGAGGACATCGACCGCCCGGTCGCATCCGGGCACTTCCGCCCACTGGGGTCCGCAGCGCCGCTCCACTACGCTGAACCGGTGACCACGGGCGTTGCCGGGGCGACGGCGGAGCGGTCGGGGGCTGACGCACCGGGGGACCCAGCACGGCGGGACCCAGCACCGGGGGAGCGGCGGCTCAGCGACTGGATCGACCGCGTGATCGACGGGCGTTGGCGCGCGGCCGAGGCGACCCTGTACGTGCTGGCCGCCATCGCGGCGTGGTCGGTGCGGTTCGTGCAGGACGACGCGTTCATCACGTATCGCTACGCCCGCAACCTGGCCCGCGGTGAAGGACTGGTCTTCAACCCCGGCGAACGCGTCGAGGGCTACACCAACTTCCTGTGGACCGTCCTGCACGCGTTGCCCGAATGGGCGGGCTGGTCGACACCGGTGTTCAGCCAGCTCGTCGGCATCGCACTCATGGTCGCCACCGTCGCAGTGACGTTGCGCCTCGCCCGGCGCGTGTTCGGCTCCGAGGCGTTCGCCTTCCTCGTCGTGCTCGTGCTGCTGGCCAACATGACGTTCCTGACCTACGCCACCGGTGGGCTCGAGACGATGCAGCAGGCGCTGCTCGTGGTCGCCGTCGCGGCCCTGTTGCTGCCGGCGCCCGACACCGGCCGCGGCGCCGCGGTCGCCCGACGGGTGGGTGCCGGTGTGTGCGCGGGCCTCGCGGTGCTGACCCGTATGGATTCCGCGGTGCTGGTCGGCACGCTGATCGTAGTGGCCCTGGTGGTGGAGTGGCGCCGGTCGACGCGCCCGGAACGACGCACGCTCGACCTGGTCCGCTCGGCGGCGCTCATCGGTGGGCCGGCGGCGCTCATCGTGGTGCCGTGGCTGATTTGGAAACTCGCCTACTACGGCAACCTGCTGCCCAACACCTTCTACGCGAAGAGCGCCGGTAGCCCGATCGTGCCGCCGCTCTACGGGCTGTTCTACCTGCTGGTGTTCTTCATCTCCTACGCCGCGTTCCTGCTCATCGGGCGGTGGCGGCGGTACCGCGGTGAGCTGTTCGCGGTGCACGGCATGGCCCAGCTGCTCGTGGTGGTGCCCGTGTGGTTCCTCTACATCTGTGTGGTCGGCGGCGACTTCATGGAGTTCCGCTTCATGGTGCCGATCATGTTCGTCCTGGCGATGACAGCGGCCTTCCTGCTCGACCGGTTCACCAACCGTCGGGCCCAGGCGGTGCTGCTCGTCGTGCTGCTGATGTTCTCGTTCTCCCACCGGGTGATGCCGACGGTCATCCCGTACCCCGTCCTGACCTTCCGTGAGCTGAGCCACTGGCCGAACGACTCCACCACGACGTGGAAGGGACGGGGCGAGTTCCTCGCCGAACAGTTCCCCGGCGGTCCCGATGTCGAGGGACAGCCGACCATCGCCATCGCTCCGCTCGGCGTCCTGCCCTACTTCGCCGACCTGCCGACCGTCGACATGTTGGGCCTCACCGACCCCGTCACCGCCCGCGAGGGGTACGCCATCGAGCCGTACTACCCCGGACATGTGCGCATGGCCCGCCCGGAGCACCTCGTCGACCGGGACGTCAGCCTGGTGCTCGCCCAGCCGGGGACCGCCGACCCCGTCGCCGGGCGGGACGCGTACCGGGTGTCGGAGCTGACCTTCCTCTACCCGAGCGTCGACCTCAACGACCTGCCCGACGACGCGCAGGTGATCGAGGTGCCCCAGGTGAACGACCGGGTCTGGTTGATCATCTACCTGCAGCAGAACGACCTGGTCGACGAAGCGATCGAACGCAACGGATGGCAGGTCTTCCCCATCGAGAAGACCTGCGTGCTGTCGGACATGGACGTCGTCGATGACGACGAGCTGCTCTCGGGCCTGGCGAACTACGTCTCGCGCCTCATCGGTCAGCGCACCTGCCCGCAGCCCTGAGCGCACCAACCGTTTCTCGGTGCGGCCGGTGTGGGTGGGGGGTCTGAGCGCACCAACCGTTTCTCGGTGCGGCCGGTGTGGGTGAGGGGTCTGAGCGCACCAACCGTTTCTCGGTGCGGCCGGTGTGGGTGAGGGGTCTGAGCGCACCAACCGTTTCTCGGTGCGGCCGGTGCGGCCGGTGCGGCCGGTGCGGAGAGTGCCGGCTCAGGTGCCGTCGCGAACGCCGTGGCCCGACGCGTCGGGTTCGGCGAGACGGGTCTTGAACCGCA
The DNA here is from genome assembly GCA_007118345.1 of Microthrixaceae bacterium. Taxonomy (GTDB): domain Bacteria; phylum Actinomycetota; class Acidimicrobiia; order Acidimicrobiales; family Microtrichaceae; genus SKRR01. The sequence goes on from SKRR01000324.1 coordinate 23,191, forward strand.
TGGCCGGCCTCTCGATGAGACGGTGCGCGAGCTCGCTGACACCGGCCAGGATCGGGAGGTAGAGCAGCACGGCGAGGGCCTCGGAGCGCCGTCCCACGGTCTCGAACATCAACACGCCCAGCGGCACGTGGATCAGGTAGATCCCGTAGGACCGCACCCCGACGGTGGTCCAGACCTTCTTCGAGAGGAACTTCGCGACCGGGTGGTCGGGGCACCGCACGAAGGTGATCACCATCACCGCGACGCACGCCGAGGCGACCGTGAACCCGAACCGCCCCCAGTAGAGGCCCTCGTCGACGTTGCCGCCCTCGGGGACGAGGAACGGCACGAACACACCGAACGGCCGTGCGAGCCACGACCCCACGAACATGACGCCCAGGAGCCCCGCCGTCGCGAGCGTCGTCGCCCGTCGCATCCACCGCTCGGTCGTCGGCGACCACACGTTCGAGATCCGTGCGTTCACGAACGCCAGCGTCACCCCGAGCAGCAGTGCGTCGGGACGCTGGTACCAGGCGAAGTTCGGTCCGACGTGGCCCATGGCCCTGGCGACACCGATGAAGACGTAGGCGACCATGAAGGCCACCATCAGCTGGGTGATCCAGCGGCGCTTCAGCACGAACAGGATCACGAGCACGCCGAAGATGTAGAAGTGCTCCTCGACCGACAGCGACCACAGCTGGATGAGCGGCCGGATCGGTGCGGGCCCGCCTCCCACGAGCTCGTCGTGGACCGGGTGGATCACGTGGTACATGTACAGCCCGCCGGCCAGCACGTCGCTGATCGCCCGGTCGAGCAGTTCACGTTCGTCGAAGAGCAGGTGGAGCGCGAGGAACGCGACCAGGGTGAAGGCGAGCACCAGGTAGAGCAGCGGCAGCAGTCGCAGTGCCCGGCGGTAGTAGAAGCGGCGGAGATCGACACGACCCGATCGACGGTCCTCCTCGAGCAGGAGTGTGGTGATCAGGAATCCGCTGATCACGAAGAACATGTCGACCACGACGGCGAACGACGCGAACGGCTCGAACACGGCGTGGACGAGGATGACGAGCATCACGCCGATGCCCCGCATGCCGTCGAGTGGCGGCACGAAACCGAGCTTGTCGGCGTTCGAGATGAAGCGCGGGGGGCCGTCCGGTGGGGGACCGCCTCCCGCGTCGACCTTCTCGCTCACCGTGTCGCCCCGTCCCCCGGATCCCTGCCGCGACCCGCGTCCCGGCGCAACGATGATGATGGGTCCGGGACGACGAAGCAACCGAGGGGACCGGACCGGACCGCCGGGCGGGCGCCGGCCGGTCAGTGCCGCCCGGACCTGCGCCTCCGGACGGTCCGACCGGTCAGTCGGCGCGCTTCCACAGGTCCTCGAGATCCGACGGTCGCTTCCGGTCCAACGCGGACAGCAGCAGGTCGCGCAGTCCGGGGTCGAGGGTGCCGAACTCCACGCCGTAGTGGAACGACCCGTCGGCGAGCTCCTCGGTCCGCTTGACCGTGACGGTGCCGCGGGCGTCGCCGTGGCCGACGACGACCTTCCTGCCCGGTCGGAGCTGCGGGCCACCGCTGACGTGCACCCGGGCGCCGGTGGCCGACACGTCCTCGACGATCGCGACCACATGTTCGGGCGTGTCACGCCGCCGTCGCCACCACGACCGGTCGCCGCTGCGTGGGGCGTCGGCCGGTTCCCACGTGAGCTCCGTGCAGTCGCCGGGCACCCGGCGACACATCCTCCGGTCGCCGGAATCCGGCTCGTCGGCTCCCGCGACGGCCGCCCACCCCGACCTCGCGTCGATCGCGACCCGCGACGGTCTTCCCGCTCGTCCCCGGTCAGAAGTCATCGGAGCGATCCGTTCTGTCGACGTTCCATCCCTCCATCCTCGCCCCGCGATCCGGATTTCCAACCTCCCCGGCAACTGAATCTGGGCGCCGGACCTCAGGCCTCCTGGAGATCGCGTCGGCGGAAGCGGTACGCGCCCGCGGCCGCGGCGACGAGACCCACCGCGAGCATGACGAGCGCAGCCGTCACGCCCAGGTCCGCCACCGGGACCGCTGCGAGGTGGCGGAACGGACCCAGTTCGAGCACGGTCTCGGGCAGCTCGAGCAGCCCTCCGATGAGGTCGACCAGATAGGCGCCGATGACGAGCGCGTAGGTGACCGCTGCGGTCAGTCGTGGGAGCAGCCCGAACACGGCCACCCCGAGTCCGAGGAACATCAGCGGCAGCGTCAGGAGGTTGACCGCGATGAGGGCGGCGTCGCCGGCGGTCAGCGCAGCGCCCGTCAGTGCGGTTCCGGCCCACGAGGCGAGCGCGGCGAGCGCTGCGAGCAGCACGATCGCAGCAGCGGCCACCGCCACCCGACCGACGAGCCAGGCGGTGCGGCTCAGCGGACGGACCAACAGGTGCTCGACGCGCCAGCTGGCCTCCTCCTGTCGGATCAGCGAGGCCTGCGCCGCGGCGAACGCTGCGAGCACGACGATCAGGAACCCGCCGACGAGCGACGCGACCACTCCTTCCGGGGTGTCGAGGCCGATCCAGCCGATCTGCTCGGCCAGGGCGACGGTGTCGGGCAGGTCCGCCATCGCGGTGGCGAAGTCGTCGGCCAGCAGACCGAAGACCAGACCGGTGCCGGCGATCACCGCGGCCCATGCCGCGACCTGCCCGGCGGTGCTCCGCACGGTCAGGACGATCGGGTTGCGCACCGGCCGGGCGTGGTCGATCGACCGTTCGGTGGTGGCGATGAACCCGTCGTGCAGGTCACGCCGTGCGAGCACCGCCGCAGTGGCCACGAGCGCGGCGATGACCACGGTGAAACCGACGAGGATCGACGGGCGGGCACCGTCGACCTCGTGCAGGTAGCTCATCCAGCCGAAGGGTGTCACCCCCCACAGCCAGTCCGGGGTGCCGGTGCCGGCTGCGAGCACTCGCACCGCGAAGGTGACGCCGAGCACCAGACCGACGATCGCCGTGGCGGCCCGTTTCGTCGCCGCGAGTTGTGAGGCGACCGCGCCGACGGAGGCGAACGTGGCCGCGAGCAGGCCGAGGCCCCCACCGAGCATCCACGACGTGGCGGCGTCCATCCCCGCGAGCATGTGGGTCAGTGCCACGACCACGGCGAGCACCGCGTAGCCGGTGAACAGCGCTGCCAGCACCGCGGCGAGCAGCCCGCGCGGCGTGAGCGCGCCGGCGCGGAGCTGCTCGAGGTGTCCGTCCTCCTCGGCGCCGCGGAGGAGCTTGGTCGAACCGAACATCCCCCAGATCGCGACGAGGAGCACGGCGAACCCGCCCCAGCGCCACAGCACGAATCCTTCGAGGGTGGCCATCTCGACGGTCCTGCCGAACAGTGCCTCGAACGCCGGGATCCCTTCGATCGTCGCGGCCATGGCGTCGCGTGCGGCCTGGGTCGGGTAGGCGTCGGCGAAGGCGGCGGTGACCAGGCCGCCGATGCCCGCGATCACGACGGTCCAGGTGAACACCTGCGCGCGGATGATCCGCAGGTGGTACCGGTAGGCGGCGCCCCAGACACCGCGAGCGGACTGTGCTGCCGGGCCGGGCGCCGGATCGGCTGCCGTTCGCCGCGTCGTCTCGGGGGTGGTGGTCACACTCATGACGACCTCCCTGCTGCGGTGGCGTTCTCGTTCTCGACGGCATCGGGGCCGGCGTCCTCGTAGAACGACTGGAACAGCTCCTCGAGCGAAGGCTCGCGCATCTGGATCGTGGGGACCTCGGCACGGGCGAGTGCCTTGAGGAGCGGGTCGGTCGAACCGGTCACCTGCAGCCGGATGCTGCCGTCCTGCACGACGACGCCCTCGACACCCTCGATCCCCTCGAGCTCGGGTGGTTCGCCCACGTAGGTCGCCTCCACGGTGTGCGCCTGGAGGTACCGGAGTCGGTCGAGCGATCCCTCCTCGACGAGCGCGCCCTTGTTGAGGACCGCGACCCGGTCACAGACCGCCTCCACCTCCGAGAGGATGTGGCTCGAGAGCAGGATGGCCTGCCCACGGTGCTTCGCCTCCCGGAGGCAGTCCTGGAAGGTGGCCTCCATGAGCGGATCCAGGCCGCTCGTCGGCTCGTCCATCACCAGCAGGGGCGCGCGTGTCATCAGGCCTGCGATCACCGCGATCTTCTGACGGTTGCCCTTGGAGTAGCTGCGGCCCTTCTTCGTCGGGTCGAACTTGAAGCGTTCCACGAGCTCCTCGCGGTAGTCCTCGTCGTAGCCGCCCGACACCGCCCCCAGCAGGTCCAGGGTCTGGCCACCGGTCAGCTGCGGCCAGATCGCGAACTCGCCGGGGATGTAGGCGAGATGGCGGTGCGCCTCGACGGGGTCCTGCCACCCGTCGATGCCGAAGAGGGTGGCGCTGCCCTCGGTCGGTCGGATGACCCCGAGCAGTGCCCGAAGCGCAGTGGTCTTGCCGGCGCCGTTCGGGCCGAGCAGACCGACGATCTCGCCGGACCCGACCTCGAGGTCCAGGTGGTCCAGAGCGGTCACCTCGCCGTACCGCTTGGTGGTCCCGGAGAATCGGACGACGGGCTCGGACGATGTGGGGCTCATGGTCCCTCCTTGTGGGGTCAAGGTTGCCGCCTTCATGTTGCACACCGGCGCCGGTGCTCCGGCAGGGGCGAAGGTCCGTTCCGGGCCGACCGACGGACGACCGACGGACGACCGACATGCGTGCGCGGGTGCTCGCGGTCGTCGTGACGCCGTGGTCGCCGGGTGACGAGCTCAGCCGTCGGGCCCTCGGCTCCCGGGGCGCAGCGGCTCCTCCAGCGGGAGGATCCATGGTCGTCGCCCCCAGTCGACCAGTGGGACCGATGCCAGGTCGACGTCCGGGTCGACGATCGGCTGCGGCCGCCGCCCGTTCAGCGACACGGAGGTGTCGACCCGTACCTCGGCGCCGTCGTGGAGGGCCGACAGGTGCCGGGCGAAGTGCACGAGACGCTCCGGGTGGCCGGCCAGTCGGTTCAGCTGGTGGTCGCCGAGGTGGTCGGCCGGGTCCACCGGCACCGCCGACCCCGCGTCCCCGACGTGGAAGGTGGCCGTGCCGCTCTTGTCGCGCAGCTTCATGTGCCACGCGAAGCGGTGACCCTGCTCGGTCCAGTTCGGCGACCCGTCGATGGCGTAGTGGCGCAACGGCAGTGTGAGTTGCACCACGACCCAGATCGCCAGCGCACCGACCAGCACCGGCCGCAGCGAAGCGTTCCGGCCGGTGGGTGCCGCAGGCCGGTCACCGGTGGCCCCCGGGGTCGCGTGTGTCCTCGACCTCCACGCGGCGAGCACCCGCTCGGGCCAGTCGGGGGCGAAGAAGATCGTCGTCGCGGCGATCATCAGCCAGGGGAAGATGAACAGTCCGAACAGCCATGCGTTGAGCAGATGGAAGCAGGTCACCACGACGAAGGCCGCCGCTCGCGTCCGTCGCCACAGGAGCAGCGGCACGACGAGCAGGTCGAGCGCCAACGCGCCGTAGGTCATGGTCCAGACCACGTTCGCGTTGGTGAGGACGGCGTCGATCGGGCCGATGTCGGTCCGGGCGGCCAGCCACGCACGCAGCGGTTCACCCCGTAACCAGTCGGCGTTCAGTTTCGCAACGCCGCCGAAGAAGTAGGGGATGCCGATCTGGAACCTGAGCAGCCACACCACCCAGGCCGGGACGGTGGGCGACGCTCGTTCCGGGTGGACCCGGAGGTCCATCGCCCAGCGGCGGTCGACGGGCAGCAGCGCGAGCAGCAACGCGAGCAGCGACACCAGGTACTCGTGGTTCTGGAAGTAGCTGGAGTCGAGCAGGAACACGTAGGTCGTCAACGCGAAGAACGACCACGCAGCGGTCCGGTACCAGCGGCCGAGGGCGATGAGCGCACCGGTCACGCCCATCGCGACGTAGATCAGGTGCATGCCGGGCCGGGGGAGCGGTGACACGAAGGTCAGCGCGCCGTACGGGAAATGCGTCGTCGTGTCCGTGTAGTACGAGTCGACGAGGACCGGGAGGTACAGCGCGACGTTGCCGACCATGGCGATGCCGAAGGCCATGCGGAACACGGCGACGCTCGCCGAGGACACGGGGCGCACCGCGGCCTCGTGGATACGTTCGCGTCGACGACCGAGGGAACCGCTCACGGCCCGAATGCTAGGAACTGCTCGGGTCGCTCTCCGGACTTTGGCGTGCGTTTCCGACGGGGAGCGACGGCAACGCACGCAAGAGCGCATCGCAGCCACCGGGGCAGGACCGACGACGCTTCGGCCCGGGACGCGGATCGGGCGCCCCGTGGGGCACCCGATCGTCACCGATGGTGGTCGGGACCGGCGTCGATCCGGTGACCTTCCGCTTTTCAGGCGGACGCTCTGCCAACTGAGCTACCCGACCGTGGGTGCCGTGCTCCGACCATTGGGCCGTCCCACGACGGACGCCCCGGGAACGAACCCGGCGACGATGGCGGTCCCGACGGGATTTGAACCCGCGACCTCCGGCTTGACAGGCCGGCGTGAACTCCTGACTTCACCACGGGACCGTGCAGTACTGCGAAGGATGATCGTAGTCCGCCCGAGGACGACCGCACCAAGTTCGATGGGCGGAATCGCTCAGGACGGCGGCGGTGCACCCCCAACGGGATTCGAACCCGTGTTACCTGCGTGAAAGGCAGGCGTCCTAGGCCGCTGGACGATGGGGGCCTGCTCCCGGAGGAGGCCCCGAACGATATCAGTCCCGCGGCCGGGCTCGGGCGGTCAGCCCGACAGGGCGCGGACGATCCGCTCGAGCAGGTACCCGAAGTACTCGTACGCCGCGTACATGGCGGCTGCATCGCTGTCGGCCGGCGGCGGACGGTGGTCGTCGTCGATGTCGAGCAGCGTTCCCAGCACCAGTCGCACGTCGTTGATCGACCGCATCCAGTCCGACAGCTGCGCCTCGTCGAGCGTGGCCGCATCGAGCTGCTCGGCGACGGCCTCGAGCCGCTGGAGCCGGCCCTCGAACAGCTCGGCTCCCGCCAGCGCGGCGTACCCCTGGTTGCGCTCCTCGTCGTCGCCGTAGGGAGGGGGGAACAGCCGGGCGAGCGCGGGGCTGTCGGTGGCGAGCAGTTCGCGCAGCTGACCTGTCAGCTCACCGATCACCCGGCGCTCGTCCTCGGACAGCAGCACGTCGAAGGTGCCGTCACTGCGACGTCGGAACGCGCCGGCTCCGAAGCGGTCGAGCAGGCCCATCGTCAGCCTCGTCCCACCCGGTCAGTCCTGTTCCATCGTGGCCCACAGGCCGTGCTCGTGCAGGCGGAACACGTCGCGCTCGGCCTCGCTCCGCGTCCCGCTCGACACCACGGCCTTGCCCTCGGTGTGGACCTTGAGCATCAGGTGGTGCGCCTTGTCCTTCGAGTAGCCGAAGAGCTTCTGCAGCACCAGGGTCACGTAGCTCATCAGGTTGATCGGATCGTCCCACACGAGCACCACCCAGGGACGCTCGAGGCCCTCGTCGAGGCCGGTGTCAGGTTCGAGGACCTCGAGCGGTGCGGTCGAGCTCATCGTGGCGCCGATCACGCCGACGCCGTGATCGGCGGAGATGATGGATCGCTCGCGTCCACGGCGCGCGCGATGCGGCGCTCGTTCCAGCCCGGACGCCGCGGACCCGACAGGCCGAGGTGGAACCACACGACCGTGCACATGATCGCTGTCGCACCGGCGATGTGGGTCAGCACGAGCCACTCCGGCACCCCGAGGCCGTACTGGGCGAACCCGATCACCGCTTGGGCAGCGATGACGATCAGCAGCGCATGACCGCGGGCCAGGATGTCGCCCGGCGCACCGTTGCGTGCGAACCGTGTGAGCAGCGTCACCGTGAGCGCCAGGAAGATCCACATGTTGATGCTGTGCACACGCGCCACGTCGGGGAGGAAGAACGGGAACCGTTCGGCTCGCGCGTCGCCGGCGTGAGGGCCCGATCCGGTGACCGCAGGACCCGTCAGCATCAGCGCGCACGCGGCGAGGAACACCGCGCGCGAGAGCGTGAGCCCGGTCCGGTCGACCCGGACACGGCGCGGACCCTCGGGCTGTCCCGACCGCCACAGCAGCGCGGTCGCACATGCCACCAGCACCATGGACAGCACGAAGTGCCCGGCCACCGCCAGCGGGTGCAGTTCGACCAGCACGGTGATGCCACCGAGCACGATCTGGGCGAGCACTCCGGCGACGAGCGACAACGACCACCACACCAGGTCGCGCCGGTAGGGCCGGCGGCGCAGCGAACCGAGCACCGCGGCCATGACCGAGATCGACACCAGGCCGGTGATCATCCGGTTGATCTGCTCGATCGACTGGTTCGGACTCGAGAACTCCAGGAACTGGCCCTCGGAGCAGTTCGGCCACGTCTCGCA
>SKRR01000051.1 GCA_007118345.1 Microthrixaceae bacterium
CGTGGTGCGATCGGGGTCCAGCAGCCGCGCACGCAGGACCTCGGCGAGCGGGGTGGACAGCGCATCGAGGTCGACGGCGTCGCCGTCGGCGCGGCCCTGTTCACCGGTGCCGACCGACACGACGCTGAGCCCGAAGAGACGGTGCAACAGTCCGGCGGTCAACTCGACCCGACGGATGCGGTCCCGTGGCACCGAGACGTGACGTACCTGCAGCAGCCCGGAGCGCAGCTCGACCCGGTCGCCGGTCATCCGGTACGAGGTCCGCTGATAGCGGATCGCCTCGGTACCGAACGCCACGGCCGCCCCGAGCGCCGCCACGGTGAGCACGAAGGGCAGCGCCGCCCCACCGCCGCTGCGGAACACCACGAGCACCACCACCAGCAGCATCGCCGACGACGAGCTGCGCAGCCCGTTGACCGCGAGGACCCGTCGGTCGAGGCGTTCCCAGCCGTCAGCGGTCGCGGACACTGCCGGGGCGGGTCCGGTGGCGCTCACGTGCCGTCCTCGGGGGTCGCCTGGGTCGTCCGGGTCAGGTACTGCACCACCTCGGCGGCCAGCTCGCGGTCGAGCGCGGAGATGTCGATCGATCCGGCCGCTGACGCGGTGGTGACGGTGACCGACGACAGCCCGAGCAGTTGGCGCAGCGGTCCTCTGGTGGAGTCGACGGTCTGGATGCGTGACAGCGGGGCGATCCGCCACTGCTGGGTGAGCCATCCCGACTTCGTGTAGACCGCCTCGTCGGTGATCTCCCAGCGGTGGATGCGGAATCGGACCATCGGCATCACCACTGCGTAGGCGATCAGCAGGAGCATCAGGACCGCTGCGAGCACGCGGACGAGTCCACCCCACCACTCGCCGCCGACGACGAGTGCCACGATGCACATGACGAACAGCGGAGCGATCGACACGATGGCCCGCAGGCGCCACCAGAGCACACAGCGACGGTCGACAGGGTGGCGAGGTGGTCGTAGCGGGCCGGGTTCGCTCATCTGAACAGGTCCTCACCCGGGGATCGCACGATCCGGTCGAGCACCCCTGCCCGCTCGTCGGGTGCGAGGAAGGCGTCGAGGGCCACGCCGCGCACGATGGCCACGGGGACGCCTGCCGCCTTGCCCATCACCAGGTCGGCGGCGCCGGCGATCTCGTCGACCACCGCCACCTCGGTCACCTGGAGCTCGCGTCCGTAGGCGTCGTGGGTCCCGCGCAGGTCGATCACCGGGCGCAGACCGGCCGAGCCGATCGCCACATCGGTGACCCCCCGGCGCCAGGGGCGACCGAACGTGTCCGACACGATGACACCGACGCGCACCCCGGCCCGTCCAGCGATCGCGTCACGCAGCCGGCGTGCTGATCGATCGGGGTCGTCGGGCAGCAGCGCAGCCTCGCCGCGAGCGACGTTCGACAGGTCGATGCCGGCGTTGGCGCAGATGAAACCGTGGCGGGTCTCGCTGATCACCAGATCTCCCCGCCGGCGCAGGACGCGTACCGATTCGCGCTCGACCAAGGGCTTGTGGCTCAGCGGGTCGTCCGGGTCCACCGCTGCCATGGCACCTTCTGCCTTGGACACCACCTTCTGGGTGACCACGACGATGTCGTGGTCGCGGAGCTGCTCGTGGCCGGCGGCGACGGCGTCGAGCAGCAGCCCCGCCAGATCGGCAGCGCGACCGATCTCGGGCATGCCCGGCACCGGGATCACCTCGAGCCGGGTCACGGTGCGACCGCCGCTTCGATGCAGCGCTGGGCGAGCGCGCGGGCGACCCCGGGCTCCGACATCACCGTCGGCACGACGATCGTGCGCAGACCCGACTGCTCGATCGCCGGCACGTCGTGCGCGTCGATGGTGTCGATCACGAGCGTCGATGCCAGGTCGCGGTACCAGTCCGCGACGCCGGTGACCGATGACTCATGGCCGAGTTCACGCAGGAGACGGTCGGCGGGGCCCTTGAGGGCCCGTCCGCCGACGATGGGGCTGATCGCAACGGTGCGCTCCCGCGCCCTGCGCACCGTCTCGCGCAGTCCCGGCACGGCGAGCACCGGTGCGATCGAGACCACAGGGTTCGAAGGTGCGATCACGATGACGTCGGCCTCGTCGATCGACTCCAGCACCCCGGGCGCCGGGCGGGCCGACTCGCTTCCCTCGATCGCGACGCCGGCGATCTCGACGTCGTGGTGCTCGCGCACGAAGTACTCCTGGAACCCGAGCCGTCGACCGTCGACGGTGGTGAGCATCGTTCGGATCGGGTCGTCGGTGACCGGCAGCAGCCGCACGTCCACCGCCCACGCCCCGGCGATCTCCGTGGTGACGTCGCTCAGGGTCGCTCCCGCCAGACGTCGTGAGGTGCGATAGAGGTGGGTCCCCAGGTCGCGGTCACCCAGCGCGAACCACCCGGCCGCGTCGTTCCCCACGTCGGCGGACGGGTCGATGTCGTGGTGGCGTCCGTAGTGGCGCAGCTGCTCCATGGCCTGCCAGGTCTCGTCGACCAGGCCCCAGCCACGCGTCGGGTCGATCGCTCCGGCGAGCGTGTAGGTCACCGTGTCGAGGTCCGGGCTGATCATGAGGCCATGGAGCTCGGTGTCGTCGGCGACGTTGACGATCGCGGTGATCCCGGCAGGATCCGTCGCCTGGACCAGACCGGCCAGGAATCGGGCAGCACCCACACCGCCGCACAACACCGTCACACGTCGCATCGTCGGGCGACCCTACCCGCGTGGTCGACCCGCACCGTCGGCGGCGCGGCTATCGCTGATCGAGGATCGCGACGCCGAAGGTCGAGTCGAATCGGCGGCACCACACCGAGATGTGGTCGAACTCCTCGAGGTCGACCGGTTCGCCGGTGACCGGGTGGGTGACGGGGATCTCGTAGTTCTGGGCTCCGATGTTCCCGCTGAGCGCACCGAGTTCGATCCACTGGTCGGGGTCCTGGTGGTTCGGGCTGCCGTTGCCCAGGAAGACGAACAGGTCGGGGCCGTTGCTGACCTCGAAGTCGTCCTCGAAGCGCAGGAAGCGCTGGTCGGTTCCGTCACCCAGCACGATGGCGGTGCCGGCCGCCGAGTACCTGCCCCGACCCTCGAACGAGCCATCGGCGAACGTCACGA
>SKRR01000344.1 GCA_007118345.1 Microthrixaceae bacterium
GCATCGCGACGGAGTCGACGGTGCTCACCGTGGTGGGGCTCGGAGTCGGCGCGGCCATCGTCATCGGTGTGACCTTCGTGGTCCAGGCCGGCGTGTACCGCGCCGGCCTGGGGGTCACCCGGGGCGAGACTCCGTCGGCATCGATGCTGACCGACACGAGCAACCTGGGGCCCTACCTGCTCACCGTGCTGGTGGTCACGCTCGGCGCACTCGTCGGGTTCGTCCTGTGCATCATCCCGGGCATCATCTGGCTGTTCTTCACGGCCTACGCGCCCCTCCTGGCGCTCGACAAGGGCCAGGGCCCCGGTGAGTCCATCAGGAACAGCATCGACATGATCAAGGAGAACCTCGGCGAGGTCTTCGTGGTGCTGCTCGTGGCGTACATCATCTACAACGTCGGCAGCGCCGTCTGTGCGCTGGGACTGCTCGTGAGCATCCCGGTGGCACTCGTGATGATCACCTACAGCTACCGCGTGCTCCAGGGCGAGCAGGTGGTCGGAGGACCCTGACGCGTCATCCGGCGGATGCGACCCGGAGGGCTCGCATCCGCCGTTCGACGTGCGCCTCCAGCGCGCTCACCGCGAGCGCCTCGACCTCGTGGGTCGTGGCGTCCTCGGGCAGGTCCAGCACCGCGTTCAGCCCACCGTTCAGCACCGCTCGCGCCACCGACAGCGCAGCATCGGACACGGCCCGGCCGCCACCACAGCCGCCGCACCGCACCCCTCCGGCTTCGACGGCCCACGACAACGGCGTGCCGGTGCCGCCGCAGTCGATGCAGCCGTCGAGCTGCGGGGCCACACCCTCGCGAGCGAGCAGCTTCAGGTAGAACGCCGCGGTGATCATCGCCGGGTCGCGCTCCTCGATCGTGCGCAGCCCACCGGCGAGCATGTCGAACACCCTCGGTGTGGGCTCGCGGTCCTGGGCGAACTGCTCGACCGCCTCGAGCAACGCCGCCGCCCGCGCCAGCCGCTGCAGGTCCTGACGGGTCCGATGGTGCGGTTCGATCGTCTCGGCCTGGGTCACCAGATCGAGCTCTCCCCGCCCCTCGTGCAACTGCACCTGCACGTGCGAACCGGGTTCGAGTCGGGAGCCGAACTTCGACCCGGTGCGGCGGACCCCCTTGGCCACGGCACGCACCTTGCCCCGTTGGCGGGTGAGCAGCACCACCACGCGGTCGGCCTCGCCGAACTTGTGGGTCCGCAACACGATCGCGACGTCGCGGTAGAGGCTCACCGGTCCAGTCTCCCACGCCCCGGTCCTGCGGACCGTGAGGCGGGACCGCTCACTCCCCCGTCACGTCGCTGTCGGTCAGACCGCCGAACCGCCGATCCCGCCGCTGGTACTCGCCGATCGCCGCGTACAGGTCGCCGCGTCGGAAGTCGGGCCACAGCACGTCGGTGAAGACCAGCTCGGAATACGCCAGCTGCCACATGAGGAAGTTCGACGTGCGATGTTCTCCCGAGGTGCGCACCATCAGTTCCGGGTCGGGCATGCTCGGGTCGTAGAGGTGTTCGCGCACCCGTTTCTCGTTCACCTTGTCGGCCGGCACACCAGCAGCAACGAGCTCCTTCACCGCATCGATGATCTCTGCCCGCCCGCCGTAGTTGAACGCCATGCTGACCGTCATCGAACGGTTGTCGCGTGTCAGCTCGAGGGTCTCGTCGATCCGTCGCAGGATGCGCTTGGGCACCCGCCAGTCGCGTCGTCCGATGAACTGCAGCTTCACGTCGCGTTCGTTGAGCTCGTCGCGACGGGTGAGCAGCAGTCGCTCGTTGAAGTTCATCAGGTAGCGCACCTCGTCGACGGGGCGCTTCCAGTTCTCGGTCGAGAACGCGTACACCGTCAGCCAGCGGATCCCGGCGTCCAGCGCGCCCCAGATCGTGTCCATGAGCGCTTCCTCACCCGCTGCGTGACCGTCGGTGCGGGGCAGGCCACGGCGCTGCGCCCATCGACCGTTGCCGTCCATGACCACCGCGACGTGGGTGGGCATGCGGCTGCGGTCCAGGTCGGCGAGTTCCACGGTCCGCACGGTACCCGACAGCGAGGGGCGCCCTGTCAGTAGCCGAGCCGCTCCAGAGCCGCCGCCTTGGACTGCCAGTCCTTGTCCACCCGAACGTGCAGTTCCAGGTAGGCGCCGTCGGGCAGCTGTGCCCGGGCGCGTGTGCCGACCTCCTTGAGCACCGAGCCCTTGTGACCGATCACGATGCCCTTCTGCGACTCGCGTTCGACCAGGATCTCGACCCGGATCCGTGGCCAATCCCACTCGGTCACCCTGGTCGCGATCGAGTGCGGCAACTCCTCACGCGTGACCGCCAGCAGCTGCTCGCGAACGAGCTCGGCCACCCGCACCTCGTCCTCGACGTCGCTCCGCTGCTCCCGGGGGAACCAGCGGGGGCCCTCGGGCAGCTGATCGACGAGGTAGGCGCTGAGCGCCTCGACGCCCTCGCCGGTGCGGGCCGACACCGGGAAGTACTCGGCGAAGCCGTACTCGGACGCGGCCGTGAGCTGGGTCAGGACCTGTTCGGGGGTCGCTCGGTCGATCTTGTTGAGCACCAGCACCGAACCAGCGGGCATGCGCTCGGCGACGAACCGGTCGCCGGGACCGAGCTTCGCGGTGGCGTCCACCACCAGGCAGGCGACATCGACATCGGCGAGCGCCCCAGTGGCGGTCTCGTTGAGTCGCTCCCCCATCAACGTCCTCGGGCGGTGGATCCCCGGGGTGTCGACCAGCACGAGCTGGGCGTCGGGCAGGTGCAGCACCCCACGGATCTGGTGGCGTGTCGTCTGGGGTTTGTCCGAGACGATCGAGACCTTCTCACCCAGCAGCTGGTTCACGAGCGTCGACTTGCCGACGTTGGGCCGCCCGACGATCGACACGAACCCGGAGCGGAAGCCCTCCGGGGTGTCCGCAGCTGCGTCGGTGATGCCTGCCGCGGCCAGCATCGCCTCGAGGCCGTCCGGTTCCGTCGAGTCGGTGGCCTCTGGAGGTTCGGTCGGTTCGGTCGGTTCGGTCGGTTCGGTCGGTTCGGTCGGTTCGGTCGGTTCGGTCGGTTCGGTCGGTTCGGTCGGTTCGGTCGGTTCGGTCGGGTCGC
>SKRR01000033.1 GCA_007118345.1 Microthrixaceae bacterium
GCCGTCGCCGACGGTGCAGCCGCGGGTGACGATCGCGCCGGTGCCGAGGAACACGTCGTCGCCGATCACGCAGTCACCGTTGACGAACACGCCGGGTGAGCACTGCACGTAGTCACCGAGCACCGAGTCGTGCTGCACCGCGCAGCCGACGTTGAGGTGCGTGTGGTCGCCGATGCGGACGTCGGTGGTGACGGTGCACCGGTCGAACATGACCACCCCGGCGCCGAGGTGCACGTCGGGGCCGATCGTGGCGCCCGGGTGGACCACCGTCGCCGGGGCGCAGCCGGCTGCGTCCAGCCGGGTCACCACGGCTCGACGTGCCGCGGGCGTGCCGATGCCGAGCGCGTAGGTGGTCGGGTGGACGACGAGGTGCTCGGTGGTGCCCAGCAGGGCGGCGCCCAGTCGATCGAGCCGGTCGGTGTCGACCCCACGGGGCCCGGCGGCCGCGTCGTCGACGAAGCCAATGACGGTCCACGCGTCGCTCGCGGCGTCGAACAGCTCGCGACCGTGGCCGCCGGCACCGACGATGACCAGCTCGCCCCTCATGACGCTGTTCCCTTCATGACGCTGTGCCCCTCATGACGCCTCGTCGGCCTCGCCCGGGTCCACTGCCTCGTGCGGATCCACCATCGCGAGGGGATCGTCGTCGGGGTGGCCCTCGACGCCGTCGCCCGAGAGGATCGTCCACGCGGTGCGCGCGATGAGCGACAGGTCGACGAACGGCGACTGGGTCTCGACGTAGGTGACGTCGAAGTCGATGCGGTCGCCCCAGGTGAGCGAGTTGCGCCCCGACACCTGGGCCAGACCGGTCAGGCCCGGCCGCACTGCCAGACGACGACGCTGGTGGTCGTCGTAGCGCTCGACCTGGTAGGCGAGGGTCGGGCGGGGTCCCACGACCGACATGTCGCCGAGCGCCACGTTGATGAGCTGGGGGAGCTCGTCGAGGGAGAACCGCCGGAGGAGCGCACCGACGGGGGTGATGCGGGTGGCGTCGGGGAAGATCGGGTTGTCGCCGGCGGCCATGGATCGGAACTTCCAGACCATGAACGGCTCGCCGTTCATGCCGATGCGCTCCTGACGGAAGAACACCGACCCACGCGAGGTCGCCTTCACCGCGGCGGCGCACACCAGGCCGACCATCACGGCGGGGAAGGCGACCAGCACCAGCACACCCACGTCGACGATCCGCTTGCCGGGGTAGGGCCGGTCCTTGCTCACGACCGCGAAGCGTACCGGGCGAACCCGGTCATCAGGTCGGGCCGAATGGACCATGCGGCGGGTGCACCGATCTGCCGATGCGGCGGAGAGGAGGACCGCTGAGCACCGACGTCCGGTCGGTGGGCGAGGAGGATCCCTCGGTCACCGTGCGCTCGCCAGTTCACCGAACTCGGCAGGGACCCGCTCCGGTGGACGCAGTGGGGCTCGACGAGCTCGGCATCGAGGCGGTCCACCTCGCCGTGCGACCCACGGTGCTCACGCATCCATCGGGGGGGCAAGGAGCTCGCCACCAGCTCGGCAGCAACTCGTCGCCGCGCCGACCGGGGATCGACGGTGCAGGGCCCTGCTCCGTACAGTGACGGTCCGGGAGAGGACCGCTGCAGGGCGTGTCCGCGTCCGGAACCGTAGGGATCGAGGAGACCGACCACGTGACCACCAGTGAGGACGGACCAGGAGCAGGGTCGACGCCCGGGTGGCGTCCCGACCCCAAGGACCCGACGCGTCGGCGGTTCTGGGACGGGAAGCGATGGAGCGGGCTGTCGGTGAGCGCCGATGAACCGCTCGAGGACCCGACCGAGGACCCCGAGTCCGGAACGACGCCGGGGGAAGAGAAGGAGCGACGCTCCTCGCGCTCGTTGAACATCGCCCTCGCGGTCGCGCTGGTGCTCGTGGTCGTCATCGGGGTGCTGCTGGTGCTCGGCGTCGGGGACGACACGCCGACCGGGCCGGTGGTGCCGACCGAGCCACTCCCGACCACGGTCGACGAACGAGCAGACGGACCAACGGGCGAGGACGCCGCACCCTCCGACGACGGCGAGGACGCAGCCACCCCGAACGGTGAGGCCCAGAGCCCCGACGCCCCGGGCGGAGCAGCCCCTCGACCGAACACGGACCCGACGGCCGACTGCACGGTCGATCCCGAGGTGTTGCTCGCGCTCGTCGAGGCACACCCACCGCTGCAGCCGTTCGCCGGCGACCTGAACGTGGCCGACGTTCGTTGCGCAGGTGACTGGGCCACCGCCGACGTGTGGGCCACCGGCACCGACGTCTCGCTCGGTGTGTTCCAGCAGGGCGCCGACGGGTGGGAGTTCGTGCTGCTCGGCTCCTCGGAGCCCTGCTCCGGTCTGGGCATCCCTGCCGAGACCGAGGCGCTCCTCGGGTGCGACTTCGACAGATGACGCCCCCGTCCGGACGGGCGGAGCACCGACCACCCGTCGACGGGTCCGCACGCGTGCTCCACCTGACATCGTCGGACGACCGGCGGGGCGCCCAGGTCTTCGCGCGTCAGCTCGTCGACGAGCTCGGCGGCCCACCGTGTCACACCGCCGTCGCGGTGACCGGGGGGTCGGCCGAGCAACGACTCGACATCGACCCGTTGGGACGACGTCGCTGGGCCCCGGCCGGGTTCGCCCGACTGTGCGCCGCGGTGCGACGACACGATCTGCTCATCGCCCACGGCTCCAGCGCGCTGCTCCACGGAGCGGCCGCAGCAAGTGTCGCCCGACGCCCGTTCATCTACCGCAACATCGGTGACCCGGCAGCGTGGGGGGCCGTGACCGCCGCCGGGCTGCGGATCGGGCTGCCGCTCCGCCGCGCCGCGGCCGTGGCCGCGCTGTACGACGGCGCCCGGACGCATCTGATCGATCAGTACGGGCTGGACCCGTCGCGGGTCCGCACCATCCCGAACGGCGTGCGCGTCGTACCCCCACCGGACGACACGGTGCGCGCCGCAGCTCGGGCGCGCTTCGGGCTCGATCCGTCACTGACGTGGCTCGGTTCGGTCGGGTCGCTCACCGAGGAGAAGCGCACCGCTGCGATCATCGACGCCGTCGCCCACGACGACGGCCTCGGCCTGGTGGTCGCCGGTGACGGCCCGCTGGCCGACGAGCTGTCCCGGCGAGCCCGGAGGGTCGCCCCGGGTCGCGTGAGCTTCCTCGGTGTGGTCGACGACCCGTTCGAGGTGATGGCCGCGATCGACGTCCTGGTCCTGGCGAGCCGGACCGAGGGGCTCCCCGCCGTCGCGATCGAGGCGGCCCTGTGCGAAGTGCCGGTGGTCGCCACCCGGGTCGGCGGCGTCCCAGAGGTGGTCACCGACGGCACCACCGGCGTGCTGGTCGATGACGTCGACCCCTCCACCCTCGTCGCTGCGGTCCACCACGCGACGCGAGACCGGACCCGGCTGGGCGACGCCGCGCGCCGACACTGCGCGGCGCGTTTCACCATGCCCGTCGTGGCGACGGCGTGGGCCGGTCTGATCGACGACGTCGCCCGTGGCGGTCAGCGCGTCCGGCCGACCAGGTCGAGATAGCGCTGGTCCTGCACCTCGACCGCGAGCCGGGCGTCGTAACGAGCAGCGCTGCGAGCCGACGCCGCGCCGAGGCGGTCGCGGAGCTGCTCGTCGCGCAGCACCCGGACGATCTCCGATGCGAGCAGGTCGGCACGACGTCGCGGCACGAGCAGGCCGTCGACGCCGTGGGTGACCATCTCTGGAAGTCCCCCCACCCGGGTGGCCACGACGGGGAGTCCGAGCGCTTTCGCCTCCATCACCGACACGGGCAGCCCTTCCACGTCGGAGGCGGACATGAGCACGTCGAAACCAGCCATCGTCCGCACGGCGTCGGGGGTGAAGCCGAGGAAGCGGAACGCATCGCCGAGCCCCAGCCGTTCGTGGAGCGCCACGAGCTCACCCTCGAGTGGTCCCTGCCCGAGGCTGACGAAGCGCACGTTCGGGACCTCCTGCGCGACGAGCCGTGCGACCTCCATCGCCAGGGGGTAGTTCTTGGCGACACGCAGGTTCGCCACGATCCCCACGACCAACTCGTCCGGGCGGACACCCAGCGCCGCCCTCGCCACCGGCCGGTGCGAGCGGTGGTCGGCGATCGAGTCGACGTCGACGCCGTGGACGAGCACCTCTGACCTGCGACCCAGCGCCGACGGCACGCTGTCGCGCGCCGCGGCGGACACCGCGAACCGGGCGTCGTCGAGCGGGTACGTGGCGAGATTCGCCCAGCGGGTGGCCGGCGCGTAGCAGTCAGCGCTGTTGTGCTCGGTGTAGACGAGCCGCGGCCGACCCGGCAGCGAGCGCAACGCCGGGCGGGCCAAAGCCGCGACGTAGGGCGAGTGGGCGTGGACGACATCGATCCGACGTGAGCGGACCAACGACACCAGCCGGGCGACCCACCGGGGGTCGCGAGCGTCGCGACCCCCCAGCGACTGGCTGGGCACACCCATCGAGGCCAGGCGGGGCACCACCGAGTTCGGTCGCTCGACCAGGTACGCGGCCGAGTAGTCGAGCCGTTCGCGGTCGCCGACACGCGCGTGGTTGACCAACAGCTGCTCCATGCCGCCGGGACCGAGGCCCTTCGCGAGCCACAGCACCCTGACGCGATCACTCACCGAGCGCCTTGCGGACCGAGGTCACCACCCGCTCGAGGTCGTCCTCGGTCAGCGACGAACCACTCGGCAGACAGACCCCACGGTGGAAGAACTCCTCGGCGACCGCGCCGCCGACACACGGCCGGTCGGCGAACATGGGCTGGAGGTGCATCGGCTTCCAGGCGGGACGGGCCTCGATGTCGTCCGCCTCGAGCGCCGCACACAGTTCGTGGGGCGTGGCGCGTTGCGGGTCCAGGGTGGCCACCGTCAGCCATCCGTTCGGTCGGCCACGCTCGTCCCACGGCATGAACGACACCCCCTCGAGCCCGCCGAGCTCCCGGCGATAGTGCGCGTTGATCTCGTGCAGGCGGTCGATCTTGTGCGGCAGGTCCTCGAGCTGTCCCCGGCCGATCGCAGCGAGCAGGTTCGACAGGCGGTAGTTGAAACCCACCTCGGAGTGCTCGTAGTGCAGGACGGGCTCGCGCGCCTGGGCTGCCAGCAGCCGTGCACGGTCGACCAGTTCGCGGGGGCCGATGAGGGCACCGCCGCCGCTGGTCGTGAGCACCTTGTTGCCGTTGAACGAGTAAACGCCGAGGCGCCCCCACGTGCCGGCAGGGCGGCCCATCCACGTCGCGCCGAGCGCTTCGGCCGCGTCCTCGATGAGCGGCACGCCGTGACGTTCACAGATCTGGGCGATCCGGTCGAGCTGGGCCGCCTGACCGTAGATGTCGACCACGACGACCGCTGCCGGCGGGGGGCCGGTCGCCAGCACCTCCTCGAGCAGGTCGGGGTCCATGTTCCAGGTCGAACGCTCGACGTCGACGAACCGGATCCGCGCGCCGACGTACGCGGCCGCGTTCGCCGGCGCGACGAAGGTGAGCGTCGGGATCACCACCTCGTCGCCGGGGCGGACCCCCACCAGCAGCAGTGCGAGGTGCAACGCAGCCGTCCCGCTCGCCAACGCGGCGACGGCCTCGGCGCCGGTGAACGCGCTGAGGTCCGCTTCGAACCCATCGACTTCGGGTCCGGTCGGGGCGATCCAGTTGGAGTCGAACGCGGCCAGCAGCCGGTCCCGCTCGGAACCGCGCATGTCCGGCGGGGAGAGGTAGATGCGGGCCACGGCGCATCACCGTAACCAACGCCGGACCGATTGCAAGCAATACGCGGGAGTCGGCAACCGACGGAGCGTCGCATGGGCAATTCTGCCGAATCCTCGCGATCGGTCGACACGGGCGGCGACCCTCCGTATCGTCTCGCTGGCGGGGTCACGGATTCCGTGGCCCGGCGGGGGCGAGCCGGCGACCGAGGGAAGAGAGTTCGAGTATGGGCAGGACTTCAGGACGCACGCGTGTGGTGGTCGCCCTGGCGACCGTGGTGGTGGTTGCGGCGGCGTGCGTACCGCCCGACGGAGGCAGTGGTGGGACGACGACCGTCGCACCGACGACGTCGACGCCCACCACCACCTCGTCGACGACGAGCACCTCGACCACGAGCACGACATCGACCACCACCACGTCGACGACGAGCACGACGACGACCAGCACGACGAGCACCACGTCGACCACCACCACGACGACGCCACCCTCCGCTCCCGCAGGGGTGCGCCTGGCAGCCGGCAACAACCACTCCTGTGTGGTGCGCACCGACGGCGCCCTGCGGTGCTGGGGCGGCAACAGCGTCGGGCAGCTCGGCAACGGCGGAACCGCCGACGCGACCTCGCCGGTGACGCCGACGGGCCTGGGTTCGGGCGTGGTCGCTGTGGCCGCGGGGAACGCCCACACCTGCGCCATCACCCAGGGCGGAGGCGTCAAGTGCTGGGGGGACAACCTGAACGGCCAGCTCGGTGACGGATCCTCCACACAGCGGAACACACCCGTCGAGGTCGTCGGGTTGAGCTCGGGTGTCACCACCCTCGAGGCGGGCGACAACCACACCTGCGCAGGGCTCGCGTCCGGCGGCGTCCGCTGCTGGGGCTGGGGCACGTCGGGTCAGCTCGGACAGGACGGCGGATCGAGCCAGGTGCCCGTGGCCGTCGTCGGGCTCCCGGCCGGCACCACCGCCACCTCGATCGCGGCGGGGTACCGACACACCTGCGCAACGCTCTCCAACGGCGCCACCTACTGCTGGGGCCGCAACAACGAGGGCCAGCTGGGCATCGGCAACAACACGACCAGCAGGACGGCCGTTCTGCCCGTCGGACTGGGGTCGGGCAGCATCCACACCGCTGCAGGCGGCGCCCACACCTGCGTCGCAACAGCCGGCGGACCCCGTTGTTTCGGCCTGAACAACGCCGGCCAGCTCGGCAACGGCACCACAGCCAACTCGAACGTCCCGGTCGAGGTGCAGGGCTTCACGGGGTCGACCGCCACGAGGATGGCGGTCGGTGGGAGCCACTCCTGCGGGCTGACCCCCGAGGGTGGCGTCCGCTGCTGGGGCCTCAACCAGGACGGCCAGCTCGGGATCAACGACCCTGACGTCAACAACACCACTTCGGCGCGGTCAGTCAACGGCCTCTCGAGCGGACAGGTCGAGATCAGCTCCGGCGTCTCGCACACCTGCTCGCTCGCCAGCAACGGCAGTGTCCGCTGCTGGGGCGCCAACGACAGTGGCCAGCTCGGCAACGGCACCACGACGAAGTCGTTCACGCCCGTCGCCGTCGTGGGGATCTGAATCGGCGCACACCGGAGGGCCCGTCGGGGTCACTGCAATGAGCCGGCAGCCACGACGCCTGCCGGACGGATGAGGGGGCAATCCGCGTGAGGACCAAACGCATCGCAGCCGTACTCGTGTCGACGTTGACCGCCCTGGTGGCGGTCAGCGTCGCGTACGGGGCCTCGGTGGCCGGCTCACCAACGGAGCCCGTCAGGGTGTCCGCAGGGGCACAGTCGGGTCTGGAGCGCGACGACGAGACCGGTTCGGTCTTCGTGCCCGTCACGCTCTCGGCGCCCTCGACGACGCCCATCGAGGTGTCGTTCCACACCGCCGATGGGACGGCGGTGGCGGGTGAGCACTACCTCCGGCGGGGCACGCCGGCGAACCCCCGCACCGTGACGATCCCGTCCGGGCAGCTCCAGACCACGATCAACGTCCCGCTGCTGCCCCGTGATGGTGACCCCCAGGACCGGGAGTTCTCGGTCGTCCTCGTCGGCGTCACGGGTGGTGACGCCGTGATCGGCACTGCTGTCGGGACCGCCACGATCGTCGATTCGGACTTGG
Organism: Microthrixaceae bacterium; assembly: GCA_007118345.1. GTDB lineage: Bacteria > Actinomycetota > Acidimicrobiia > Acidimicrobiales > Microtrichaceae > SKRR01. Next base: position 7,810 of record SKRR01000033.1, read on the forward strand.
TGGCCGGTGCGAATCCCGCGCTCAACGTCTCGAGCCCGACCATCGAGGAGGGCGACGAAGGACGCCGGCTCGCCCAGTTCCAGATCCACCTGTCACGAGCTCCCGTCTCGCCGCTGACGGTCACGTACGCGACCGCCGACGGCACGGCGGTCGCGGGGAACGACTACGTCGCCGCCCTGCCGGGCACGGTGGTCTTCGTGCCGGGCCAGATCTCGCGCACCATCGACGTGCTGGTCGAATCCAACACCGTCGAGGACGGGAACCGGGAGTTCTTCCTCGACGTGACGATCAGCGGCGGGTCGCCCGTCGAGGAGCTCAACGTACGTGGCGTGGCGACCATCCGCGACGACGATGCGCCACCGGACACCGTGCCCCCGGTGCTCGACCTGCCCGACGATCGCTCCGTGCCGGCCACCTCCAGCCTGGGTGCCGAGGTCGAGTGGATCGCGGCAGCGACCGACGACGTGGACGGCGTGGTGCCGGTGGAGTGTTCACCGGCGTCCGGCAGCCTGCTGGCGGTGGGCACCACATCGGTCACGTGCACGGCATCCGACACGTCCGGCAACGTCGCCCAGGGGAGCTTCACCGTCACGGTGGGCGTGTTCCCGACACCCTCGGCATCGGCACTCTCCGCCGGCGCCGGCCACACGTGTGCGCTCCTCGACGACGGCACGGTGCGCTGCTGGGGCGCGAACGACCTCGGCCAACTGGGTGACGGCACCACCACGGACTCGTCGTCCGCGGTTCCCGTCGCCGGCCTGACCGGGGCCACCGCCATCAGCGCCGGCGTCCACCACACCTGCGCCGTGCTCGGCGACGGGTCGGTGCGCTGCTGGGGATCCAACGGCAACGGTCGACTCGGCACCGGGTCGACGGGCGGCATCGTCACCGAGCCCACGCGCGTCGGCGGTCTCGATGATGCGGTCGGCATCGGCATCGGCGCCGGCGGCGCGCACACCTGCGCCGTGCTCGAGGGCGGCACGGTCCGCTGTTGGGGCGCGAACGGCAGCGGCCAGCTGGGTGACGGGTCGACCGTCGGCGCAGCTGCTCCGGTCACGGTGAGCGGGATCTCCACCGCCGTCGAGGTGACAGCTGGCAACACGCACTCGTGTGCCCGTCTCGACGACGCGACGCTGCGCTGCTGGGGCTCGAACGGCGACGGCAAGCTCGGCGCCGGTTCCACGGGAGGGGCCTCGTCCGTGCCTGTCGAGGTCGTGGGAGCAACCGGGACGACCACGGTCGCGGCCGGACTCAACCACTCGTGTCTGACGCAGGCCGACGGATCGGCGGCGTGCTGGGGACGCAACGGCAGCGGCCGGCTCGGCACCGGCGACGAGGACGGCTCAGCCGTCCCGGTCGAGGTGGTCGACCTCGACGCCGTGGTGAGCATCACCGCGGGCAACGTGCACAGTTGCGCCCGGCGCTCGGACGGCACCGTGCGCTGCTGGGGTGGCAACTCCCGGGGCCAGCTCGGCACCGGTGACACCGTCGGCTCCACCGTGCCCGTCGCGGCCGGCGGCCTCACCGGGGTGTCCGAGGTGGCTGCCGGACTCGACCACACCTGCGCCATCGTCGCCGACGGCACGGTGCGCTGCTGGGGCGCCAACGGCAGCGGTCAGCTGGGCAACGGCAGCACGACCGACTCGCCGACGCCCGTGGTGGTCGACGGCATCGGCGAGCCGCTCCCGGACCCAACCACACTCGAGCCGATGGTCGTGACGGGCTCGCAGCACAGCTGCGCACTCGACGCCGACGGCGACGTGAGCTGTTGGGGCAGCAACCTCCTGGGACAGCTCGGCACCGGCGACACCATCGACAGCACCCTCCCGGTGGCACTGACCGGCTTGGACGACGAGGTGGAGGCACTGTCCGCCGGCAACGCACACACGTGTGCGCTCACCGCGGATGGCGACGTGTTCTGCTGGGGCGACAACCTCAACGGCCAGCTCGGCACCGGCGACAACGACGATTCCGCCGTGCCGCTCCAGGTGGTGGGCCTCCCGGGTCCGGTGTCGACCATCGTCGCGGGCAGCAATCACACCTGCGCCAGCCTCGCTGAGGGCGGTGTCCGCTGTTGGGGCTGGGGCACCTCCGGCCAGCTCGGCCAGGGGGTGATCGGTTCATCGAACACCCCGCTCGAAGTCGTGGGCCTCCCGTCGGGGGTCGTCGCGACCAGCCTCGGGGGCGGCCAACAACACACCTGCGCCGGCCTGGACGACGGGTCGGCTCGCTGTTGGGGTCGCAACGCCGCCGGCCAGCTCGGGAACGGTTCGACGGCACTCCGCGTCCCCACACCGGTGCAGCCCATCGGGCTCGAGTCCGGGGTGAGCACGGTGGGTGCCCGCGGGAACCACTCATGTGCGATCCAGAACGGCACCATCTGGTGCTTCGGGCTCAACGGCGCCGGTCAGCTCGGCAACGGCACGACCACGAACTCGAGCGTCCCGGTCCAGGTGACCGGCCTGTCCGACATGATCGAGGTCGCCCCCGGCGGGACCTCGACCTGCGGGCGGAACGTCGACGGGGCGGTGTGGTGCTGGGGACTCAACCAGGACGGCCAGCTCGGCATCGACGATCCGGACGTCAACAACTCGCCATTGGCACTTCCGGTGGTCGGACTCGGTGCCGGCCAGACCTCGATCGACGCCGGCACCTCACACGCCTGCGCACGCCAGAGCGACGGGACCGTGCGCTGTTGGGGCCTGAACACCGAGGGGCAGCTCGGTGACGGCACGACCACCCGCAGGTTCGCGCCGGTGCTCGTCAGCTTCCCCTGACGACCACCAGCACGTTCCGATGCCGGTGCTCCGGTCCCGGTCAGATCCTCGACGACGGCCGACGGTGACCACGTGCGGTTGCCATGGTGACGCCTCGCGTTCGAGTGGGGTGTGACGGTGGCGAGTCGGTCCCAGGCCGGGCGCAACACCATCGTCCGGTAGGCCGCTGCCAGTCGCTCGGGGCGACCCTTCGGTGACCAGGTCGAACCGCCGACCGGCTTGATCGCCAGCGGACCGAACTCGTCGCACGCGAACGCACGGTCCGGGCATGTTCCAAGCACCCCTCGATCCGGTTCCACTTCTCCGCGTTGAGCGGTCGCGGTTGGTGGCGAACTCAGGACCGCACCCGCTGGTGGACCTGCTGGTCGAACGTCAGGGGATCCCGACCACGGCCACCGGCACGATCGAGTTGCCGCCGGTGGTGCCGTTGCCGATCTGACCCCGGAAGTTGTCGCCCCAGCACCAGACGGTGCCGTCGATCAGCAGGGCGCACGAGTGGAACGAACCGGTCGTGACGCTCGCCGTGTCGCTCAGTCCGGTCACGACCACGGGAGAGGCGCTGTTGCTGCCTGAGCCGTTGCCGAGCTGGCCGTTGCTGTTGCTCCCCCAGCATCGGGCGGTACCGTCAACCAAGGAGGCGCAGTTGTGGCCGCGGCCGGCGTCGATGGTCGCGCCGTCAGCCAGACCCGCGACGACCACCGGCACGCTCGAGGAGTTCCCGAAGGGGATGTCGAGCGCGCCCCAGCACCTCGCTGACCCGTCGGTCAGGAGCGCGCACGAGTTGGACCAACCGGCCGTGATCGATGCCACGTCGTCGAGACCGGTGACCACGACCGGGACCGCCGACCCGCCCCCGCTCGTGCCGTTGCCGAGCTGGCC
>SKRR01000262.1 GCA_007118345.1 Microthrixaceae bacterium
CGTCAGGTACGATGCCGGGGCGAACGAGGCCCGAGGCGGGCCGACGACGACCCCAGGGGGAAACTGACGTGACGACCTACGACCGGCTCTACATCGGCGGCGAGTGGGTCGAACCCGCCGGCACCGACACCTTCACGGTGAACAACCCGGCCACCGGCGAGCTCGTCGGCACCTCACCCGAGGGCACCGACGCCGACATGGACCGCGCCGTCGAGGCCGCCCGCTCCGCGCTCACCGCCGGCCCGTGGGTCGACATGCCCGCAGCGGACCGCCAGGCGATCATGCGCAAGCTGCACGACCTGATCGTCGAGCGCTCCGACGACCTGGCGAACCTCATCACCGCCGAGGTCGGCGCGCCGTTGCTGTTCTCGCACTTCGGCCAGGTCGGCGCCGCCGGCTTCGTGCTCGACTACTTCACGAACCTCACCGGTGAGTACGCCTTCGAGGAGGTCCGCCCTGACATGCTCGGCCCGGCGCTCGTGCGCCGCGAGCCCGTGGGCGTGGTCGCGGGGATCGTTCCGTGGAACGTGCCGCTGTTCATCACCATGCTGAAGTTCGCACCCACCCTCGCGTCGGGCTCGGCGATGGTGCTCAAGCCGGCCCCCGAGACGCCGCTCGACGCGTTCATCCTCGCCGAGCTGGCGCACGAGGCCGGCGTGCCCGCAGGTGTGCTGAACGTCGTCCCGGCAGGACGCGAGACCGGCGAGCACCTGGTGCGCCACCCCGGCGTCGACAAGGTGTCCTTCACCGGTTCGACCGCCGCGGGCCGGGCGATCGGCGCCATCTGCGGTGAGCAGCTCAAGCGCTGCACGCTCGAGCTGGGCGGGAAGTCGGCGGCGATCATCCTCGACGACGCCGACATCGCCACCGTGGTGCCCGAACTGGTGCCGAACTACTCGATGATGAACAACGGCCAGGCGTGCGTCGCCCAGACCCGGATCCTCGCCCCCCGCTCGCGCTACGACGAGGTCGTCGATGCCGTCACCACCGTCGCCGCCGACATGACGGTCGGCGATCCCGCCAGCTTCGACACCCAGCTCGGCCCGCTGATCGCCGAGCGGCAGCGTGAGCGCGTCGAGGGCTACATCAACATCGGCAAGGACGAGGGCGCCCGGCTCACCACCGGTGGCGGCCGACCGGCCGGTCTCGACGACGGCTTCTTCGTCGAGCCGACCGTGTTCGTCGACGTCGACAACAAGATGCGCATCGCCCAGGAGGAGATCTTCGGCCCGGTCGTGTGCGTCATCCCGTTCGAGGACCGCGACGAGGCGATCCGCATCGCCAACGACTCCGACTACGGGCTGTCGGGCTCGGTCTGGTGCGGTGACGTCGACGAGGGCGTCGACGTGGCCCGCGCTGTGCGCACCGGCACCTACGCGGTGAACGGCTACGGCATGGCGTGGAGCGCACCATTCGGCGGGTTCAAGTCCTCGGGTGTGGGCCGTGAGCTCGGACCGGAGGGCCTCGAGGAGTACCTCGAGTCCAAGACGATCAACCTCCCGGCGGACGCCGAGCCCACCCTCAAGTACTGAGTCGGACCACATCGACCCTCGTTCTGGGCGTGATGATCGGGGCCACCACCCCGATCATCACGCCCAGTTCGCGTCCGAGGGGGGCCGGTCGAGGGCGGTGAGCTTGTCGGGGTTCATCACCATGCGCACCGTGACCACGCTCCCGTCGGCCAGGCCGCGATCGGCGGTGAGGACCAGGTCGAGCGACGGCGAGCGCACGACCAGCGCCGGCGCCCCGTTGAGCTCCTCGAACCCGACGGTGGCGTCGTCGGGCGCACGAGCGGCCACGTTGACGAGGAATCGGGCGACCCGGTCGGCTCCCACGACCGGGCGTCGAGCGGCGCGACGGTCCGGGCCCCCGTCGCTCACGAGCACGACGTCGGGGGCGAGCAGGCGTAGCACCGCGTCGACGTCACCGACCGCCACCGCGCCCACCAGCTCGGCGAGCAGGCCGTCGTCGGCAGCAGCCACGTCCGCGCGGGCGTCGCGGACCTTGCGACGCGCCCGGCTCGCGATCTGGCGACACGCCACCGCCGACCGGTCGACCGCGTCGGCGATCTCGCCGAAGGGGACGGCGAAGACGTCCGACAGCACGAACACGGCGCGTTCCACCTCGCCGAGCGTGTCGAGCACGACCAGCAGGCCCACCCCGAGCGAGTCGGCGGCGTCGAGCACGGCTTCGGGGTCGTGGGAGCGCAGCGGCGCGGGGTCGGTCACCCCCGTCGCGGTCGGCAGCGGCTCGGGCAACCACGGTCCGACGTAGTCCTCTCGGCGGCGTCGCTGGGTCCGCAACCGGTCGATGGCCCGGTGGGTGGTGACGGTGGTCAACCACGCGGCTGGTCGTTCGATCCCCTGCTGGTCGACCGCGTCCCAGCGCAGCCACACGTCCTGCACCACGTCCTCGGCATCCGCGACCGAGCCGAGCATGCGGTACGCCAACCCGACCAGCCGGGGCCGCTCGACAGCGAAGACCGCATCGTGCTCGTTCACCGGCGTTTCTGTCCCGCGGTTTCGGCGCTGATGCCCCGGTACTGCGGGACAGAACGACGGTGGGTGAGGACGCGGGCGGCGGCGAGGCGTCCGGCGAGGCGTCCGGCGACCGAGCCGCTGTGCATCGCGGCATCACCGATCAGCCCGGTGTCGCCCACCCAGTCCCCGGCCAGGAACAACCCGGCGGCCAGGGTCACCCCTGGTCGACCGGCGAGGCCGCCGCCGGCGCCGGTCGGGGTCCCTCCGGCGACCATCATCCGGGCCAGGAACCGGTGCGACACGACGTCGGACCGGTCGATCCCGGCGAGCGCAGCGTGGGCCCAGAGGTCCTCCCGGTCGCGGCGGTGGTCACGGGTGCCGTACCGCAGCACGTGCACCACGGCGAGCTCATCGCCGAGTCGGGCGGGCGGGCCGTGCAACGACAGGTACATCGGCGTGTCCACCCCCAGGGCCAGGGTCACCTCCGGTGGGGTGCGAACCCCCAGCTCGAGGCACGCGGCCGTGACCGGCGCGCCGAGCCCGCGACGCTCGATCGGCACCGGCGCCAGCGCCGCCACC
>SKRR01000317.1 GCA_007118345.1 Microthrixaceae bacterium
ACCGGCTCGAACGTTCCGGTGGTCGTGTCCGGGTTGACCGACGCCGTCGCGATCGCCGCCGGCAACGACCACACGTGCGTGGTGCTCAGCGTCGGTACCGCACGCTGCTGGGGCCCGAACCAGGCCGGCCAGCTCGGCGACGGCACCACCGCGAGCTCGAACGTCCCGGTGACGGTGCTCGGGGTCCCCTGACCGATCCATCCGGGAGTGCAGTCCGGAGCCGCGGGGTGCGCTCGCGGCGCAACCAGTCCGACGATCGGGCCGCTTCTGCGACGCCAACTGCGATGCGACGCCATCCCCCGACTCGGGTCGGGCGGGGGATGAACCGGATCACGACGTCACCGCGGGTACACGAGCCACCGGTCGGCGAGCGGTTCACGGTCCGGGTCCGCACCCCGTTCGCACTCGATCGGTCGTCAGCATTCTCCGGAGAGCTCAGTCGCTCACGTCGATCCACGTGTCGGTCAGCGAGCGCAGGAGCCGCAGGACCCGGGTCTCATCGACCATCGAGCACACCCTCGGCGAACTCGCGGTGGGAGCGCTCCAGGCGGGGAAGCTCATCGAAGTAGATCTTCCGGGTCGTCGACTGCCACCGGACGCGTCGGGCCGGGTCGTCGTCGAACAGCACCTGACCGTGTGCAGCGATCCGAACCGCGAGCTCGAGCGGGGCGGTGTTCAGGATGGTGAGGTCGACACCGGGTGGCAGCGCCACGTCGAAGGCCTGCGGTGGATCTGATCGCCACCATGCACCGACATCCATGTCCCGGGGGGTCCGGGGCTCGGTGGCGGCCGCGGTCGCACTGCCGTGCAGGAAGGCGAAGACCACCCCATCGGACCTGAGTGCTTCGATCGTGCGCCGGAGCACCTCGGGCGCGTCGATGCCGGTCATCGCCTCAGTGTGGCACGAGGGTGTGACCATCTCGGCTCCGTTGGTCCGGCCTGGTCGAGCTGCGCGACCCACTTGACATGAACGCAGAATCATCTCAGGATCGAGACATCATGCAGACAGTGTCTCATCCAGCTGCGTTCGTACCGTGCTCGGGTCCGACGTGGCGCGACCCCTTCCCGATGTACGCGGCCCTGCGTTCCCTCGACCCCGTGCACCACGTGGAGGCCGGCGACTACTGGGTGCTGTCGCGGTTCGCCGACGTGTTCGCCGCCGCCCGGGACACCGCCACGTTCTCCTCGGCGCAGGGGCTCACGTTCCGCTATGGCGACATGGACGTCGCCGGCCTGGCGGAGGCCACCCCGATGGTGATGCTCGACCCGCCCGAGCACACCGCGTTCCGGCGCCAGGTCGCCCGCGCGTTCACTCCTCGACGGGTGCAGTTGCTCGAGCCGGTCGTCCGCGACTTCGTCACCGAGCGTCTCGAACACCTTCGTGGCGGCGGTGATGTCGTGGCCGAGTTGTTCAAGCCGTTGCCGAGCATGGTCGTGGCGCACTTCCTGGGTGTGCCCCAGGGTGACCGCGCCCGCTTCGACGGCTGGACCGACGCCATCGTCGCGGCCAGCGCCGAGGGCGACGTGCTCGCCGCCCCCGATGCGGTCGCGGAGCTGTTCGAGTACTTCACACACCTCATCGAACGGCGCCGCGACGACCCCGGTGAGGACACGATCAGCCAGCTCCTGTCCGACGACGACGAGGCCGATGCGGTGCCGCTGCTGCGCATCCTGGGGTTCGCGTTCACGATGGTCGCCGGCGGCAACGACACGACCACCGGACTGCTCGGAGGTTCCGCGGAGCTGCTCACCGAGCAGCCCGACCAACGTCAGTGGTTGATCGAGCACCCGGAGCGGATCGGCGACGCCGTCGACGAGCTGCTCCGACTGACCAGCCCGGTCCAGGGATTGGCCAGGACCACGACCCGAGACGTCGAGATCCGTGGGGCGACCATCCCGCAAGGCCGCAAGGTGCTGCTGCTGTACGCGTCGGCGAACCGCGACGACGCGGAGTTCGGCGCGGATGCCGAGCTGCTACGTGTGGACCGCATGCCGCGCCAGATCATGAGCTTCGGGTACGGGGCCCACCACTGCCTCGGTGCTGCGGTCGCACGGCTCCAGGCCCGCGTCGCGCTCGAGGAGCTGCTCGCCCGGTTCCCCCACTTCTCGGTCGATGCTGCGGCCGGTGAGTTCGCCCCTGGCCACTTCGTGCGGCGCTACCTGACCCTGCCCTTCGAGCCGGGGTCGGCGTCGTGAGTTCCGACCGGTGGCTGCGCGACGAGCGGGCCGAGCTCGCCGCCCAGCGGATCCTCGACGCTGCCGGTCGACTGTTCGCCCAGCGTGGCGTCCGCACCGTCGGGATGTCAGATGTCGCCACGGCCGCAGGGTGCTCCCGAGCGACGCTCTACCGCTACTTCGACAACCGTGACGCACTGCGCGCCGCATTCGTGCACCGCGAGACCCGACGCATCGGCGCGCAGGTCACGCGCGAGATCGACGACCTCACCGACCCGGGTGAACGACTCGTGCAGGCCATGGTGGCTTCGCTGCGCCTGGTCCGCTCCGACCGCACCCTGCTCGCCTGGTTCGGGACCGACGACGCCGGGACGACCGCAGGGATCGCGCACTCGTCGATGGTCATTGAGGGGCTCGTCGCCACGTTCCTGGGTGATTCCGCCGATGCACACGTCTGCCGCCGGGCCCGCTGGGTGGTGCGGATGTTGGTGTCGCTGCTGGTCGACCCCGAGTCCGACCCCGGGGAGGAACATGCGCTCATCGCGGAGCTCGTCGTGCCGGCCGTCATGGCAGCGCACTGAGTGATGACCCGGGTGCGGTCCTCTCCGCGGCGTCGCCGACGTGGGCCCGGACTCGGCGCGCTCATCCTGGCCGCGCTCACCTGCACCGGTTTCGTCGTGACCGCCTGCAGCACCGCCGAGGACGGCGAGCCTCCCGTGGCATCCGATCCGGATCGCAGCGCTGCTCCGTTCATGCCGTCGCTCCCGCCGAACCCGCACCTGGGTCCTGCGGGCACTGCGACATCCCACGGCGACAGCGGGTCGTCGGACACCACACCGCTGGTGGGGCCGGGCATCGGCCCCGTCGACGTGACCCTGCTCGA
>SKRR01000263.1 GCA_007118345.1 Microthrixaceae bacterium
CCTCGAGACCGAGCAGCAGCGAGCCGCGCAGGGACCGACGCGCACGTTGCAGCTCCTGTGGGGAGATCCCGTGTCGCGCCACGTCGTCCACCACGTCGAGGATCCGATCGAGCAGTTCCTCGGCGTTCGATGGCGAACTTGCTGCACCGACGCTCAGTGCGCCCGCCCCGAGGTGCGACGAGACCGTGGACGCGATGGAGTACGTGAGGCCGCGGGTCTCACGCACCTCCTGGAACAGGCGGGATGCAGGACCCACCCCGAGGACGTGGTTCAACAGTGCCAGAGCGTGCCGCGACGGGTGATCGGCACCAGGAGCGCGCCAACCCAGGGCGACTTGCACCTGTTCCAGATCGCGCCACGCCGCAACGTGTGGTCCGACCCGGTCGGGGACCAGTGCACGAACGGGGCGTTCGCCGCCCTCGCGCTGCGACAACCGGCTGGCGACATCGTCGACCAGCCGGTCGTGGTCGATGGCACCGGCCCCGGTGACCACGAGGTTGGCGGATCGGTACCAGCGGTCGAAGAAGTCCGCGACCTGGCGACGGCTGATCGACGAAATGGTGTCGGCGGTTCCCAAGACCTCGCGACCGAGCGCATGGTCGGGGAAGAGCGACTCGTGCAACCGGACCCCGACGAGGTCCTCGGGGTCGTCCTCGGCGGCTGCGAGCTCCTCGAGGATCACGCTGCGCTCGGCATCGAGGTCCTCGGCGCGCAGCGCCGGCTCCGCGACCAGGTCGAGCAGCACCGAGAGCGCCGTGTCGTACTCCTCGGCGGGAGCCCGGGCGACGACCACGGTGTACTCCTCGGCGGTCGACGCGTTGAGGTCACCACCCACGGCATCCACCTCGATGGCCACCTGGGCCGCAGAACGAGCGGCCGTGCCCTTGAAGAGCAGGTGCTCGAGCAGGTGCGACGCGCCGGCGAGCTCTCCGGGCTCGTCGCGGGATCCGATCCCCACCCACACCGCCAGGCACACCGAGGCGGCGCCGTCGACGTGATCGGTCAGGACCCGTGCACCGCCCGGCACGTCGCTGCGTCGTACCGCGACGGAGGGCGCCGGCCATGCCGACGCCCCCTGTGCACTCCCGTTCGACGACATGTCGTCGACGGGTCGCTCCGTCATCGACGTCGACGAGCGCCGCCCCGACCACCGCCGGAGCCACCACCGGAGCCACCGCGGCCTCCACCCCGGCCACTGCGTTCGGGAGTGGGGCCGAGGTCGCCGAAGGTCTCGGAGAGCTCGGCATCGAAGTGCTCACTGAAGCTCAGCTCGCGACGCTCCGGACCGCCGTTGCTGCTCGTGTCGCCCTTTGTCGCGGCGTCGGCGTGCTCCGACCGGTGGGCGACGGCAGCGCCGTCACCCTCACCCGCTTTTGGGTCGGACTCACCTGACAGCGACAGGGAGATCTTCCCGTTCGGGTCGATGTCATCGACCTTCACGGTCACGGCGTCGCCCAGGTCGAGCACGTCCTCCACACGGTCGATGCGCTTTCCACCACCGATCTTGGAGATGTGCAGCAGACCGTCGCGGCCCGGGAGGATGTTGACGAACGCACCGAACTTGGTGATGTTCACGACCCGCCCCGGGTACTCGGCGCCGACCTCGGCGGTCGGTGGGTCGAGGATGAGCTTGATCTGCCGCTCAGCTTCGTTCATCGCGCCGGAGTCCACCGAGGCGATCGCCACCGTGCCGACCATTCCGTCGTCGTCGACACTGATGTTGGCGCCGGTCTCGGCCTGGATGGCGTTGATGACCTTGCCCTTCGGACCGATGACCTCACCGATCTTGTCGATCGGGATCTCGAAGCTGATGATCTTCGGCGCAGTCTCCGCGACCTCGGGACGGGGTTCTGCGATCGCCGCTGCCATCGCGTCCAGGATCTGCAACCTGGCGTCCTTGGCCTGGTTCAGCGCTGCGGCGAGCACATCGGAGGGGATGCCATCGATCTTCGTGTCGAGCTGGAGCGCCGTGACGATGTCAGCCGTGCCGGCGACCTTGAAGTCCATGTCCCCGAAGGCGTCCTCGGCACCGAGGATGTCGGTCAGCGTCACGTACTGCCCGTCGGCGTAGATGAGGCCCATCGCGATGCCGGCCACCGCTGCCTTGATCGGCACACCCGCGTCCATCATCGACAGCGACGAACCGCACACCGAGGCCATCGACGTCGACCCGTTCGATGCGAGCACCTCGGAGACGAGGCGGATCGTGTACGGGAACTCCTCGAGGCTCGGAACCACCGGGAAGAGGGCACGTTCGGCGAGTGCGCCGTGGCCGATCTCGCGCCGCTTGGGGCCGCGCATGAAACCGGTCTCTCCGGTGGAGAACGGCGGGAAGTTGTAGTGGTGCAGGAAGCGCTTGCGGGTGACCGGGTCGATGCCGTCGATCATCTGGTCCATGCGCATCATCCCGAGCGTCGCGAAGTTGAGCACCTGGGTCTCGCCACGCTGGAACAGGCCGGTGCCATGCGCAGTCGGGATGACCCCGACCTCGGCGGACAACGGGCGCAGGTCGCTGAGACCCCGGCCGTCGATGCGAACGCCATCGGCGACGATCCGGGACCGGACGGTCTCCTTGACCAGGGTACGGAAAGCGCTCTTGACGTGCTTGGTGGCAAGCGCCTTCGCGCTGTCGGCACCACTGCCGGCTTCCACTGCAGCCTCGACCAGACCGGGCACGATGCGTTCGACGAGATCGTCACGCACGGCCGACTCGGCGGCGGAACGCTCGGCCTTGTCGGCGATCTGGGTGACCTCGCGCACACGCTCGCCACCGAGGGACTCGACCTCGGCGTACAGCTCGTCGCTGTAGTCGGACTGGCTGGGGTACGACATCGTCGTGATCTCGCCCTTGTCGGCCACGACCGCGGCGACGAGCCGCTGCTGGAGTTCGATCACGTCGGAGATCCAGCGCTTCGACTCTTCGAGCGCCTGAGCAAGAGCGGCCTCGTCGACCTTCGGCGCGCCTTCCTCGTAGCGGTCGAAGGAACCTTCGACGCCACCCGCCTCGACCATCATCACCGCGACGTCACCGTTGTCGAGCTGACGGCCGGCGACCACGATCTCGAAGGTCGACGCAGCGTTCTCCTCGTAGGTGGGATGCGGAATCCAGTTGCCCTCGACGTCGTACGCCAGGCGCACGGCGCCGAGCGGACCGTCGAACGGGATGGGAGAGATCGAGAGCGCCGCCGAGGCGGCGTTGATCGCCATCACGTCGTAGGGGTTCTCCTGATCGGCGCCCATCACGGTGCCCACGATGTGGACCTCGTTGCGGAAGTCGCTGGGGAACGACGGCCGCAGCGGCCGGTCGATCAGCCGGCAGGTCAGGATCGCCGTCTCCGGAGCGCGACCCTCACGACGGAAGAACGAACCGGGGATCTTGCCCGCTGCGTACATGCGCTCTTCGACGTCGACGGTCAGCGGGAAGAAGTCGATGCCCTCGCGAACGCCCCCAGAAGCAGTGGCTGTCATGAGGATGCGGGTGTCGCCGATCGCGGCGAGCACGGAGCCGCCAGCGAGACCGGCGAGCTTGCCGGTCTCGAGTGAGATCGTCTTGGCGGGGTCGTCGCCGACCGGCGCTTCGACGCGGATGGGTGTGGCCATGAGGCCCTCCTTCGGTCCCCCTCGGGACCGTTCGAGTGCGGCACGGGCCAGCTCCCAGTGGTCGATCCCCGGGACTGCGCAGCGGGCGCACCCAGACATCGGCAACCGGTAACTGACCGTCTCGCCGCACCGTGTGTGTGATTGTCGGAGACCACGCTACCCGAGAACCGGACCCCGGACGCGATCAGGCCGGCCCCGAAGGGCCGGCCCGAGCCGGATCAGGTGGCCGGTCGTCTCAGCGACGCAGACCGAGCTCTGCGATCAGCGAGCGGTAGCGCTCGATGTCGTTGTCCTTGAGGTAGTCGAGGAACCGGCGGCGCTTGCCGACCAGCATCAGCAGACCACGACGGGAGTGGTGGTCCTTCTTGTGCGACTTGAGGTGCTCGGTGAGGTGGTTGATCCGGTCGGTGAGCAGCGCGATCTGGACCTCGGCCGAGCCGGTGTCGCGCTCGTCCTTGCCGTACTTGGCGACGGTGTCGGCCTTCGCCGGTAGATTGGTGGGCTGACGGTTGCCCATAGGGTGAGGTCCTCCGTGGTGGGTGTACGACCCAGCTCTCCCGGACGTCGTTCGCGTGCCGGAGAGCGGTCCGGTCGGTCGACCGGAGGCGCCACGTTACCGGCGCAACGTCTCGGTCCGCCAACGGTACCGGGGACGTCGGTGCTGTCCGACGACGGGTTCGGGCGACACCGCCGGCGCGAGCGAGCGGATCGCGGCGTCCCGCGCGTAGCAGACCGTCTCGACGTCGTCGAGGGTCGGCTCGTCGCCTCCCACGCCCGCCGCGCTCAGTGCAGCTCCGATCGCATCGCCGAGTTCGCCGTCGAGCAGCTGGGCCACCACGGCGGGGAGCGTCTCCGGGTCACGCAGGATCCACGAGTGACCGGCGCCGTCGATCGTCACCAACACGCCCTCGGTGCGGCGGGCGGTGTCACGTGCGGTGCGCAGCGGCACCGGCAGGTCCCACGACCCGTGGAGCACGAAGACCGGCACACCGTGGTCGTGGAGGGCGTCGAGGGCGTAGCGACTCGCCCGACTGCGCAGGATCGTCGCCATCGGTCCGATCAGCCGCCACGGCTGCACCATGTGACCGAGCAGCGTGGGGGCGACGAGTCGCAGCAGCTTGGTCGCCTGTCGGGGGTCGCTGAAGGTCGGTGCGACGCTCAGGCTGTCGACGAGCAGCAGCCCACCCACGACGTTCAGCAGCGGCGGCACGACACGGAACAACTGGACCATGTGGTCCCAGGTGTCGCCGACGATCGCGTCGATCAGCACCACGGCCATCGTCGCGTCGGGTCGCCTGGCGCCGAGCCGGGTGATCAGCTGACCGCCCATCGAGTGGCCCGCCAGGACGTAGCGCTCGATGCCGAGCTCGTCGAGCGCCCGCCCGAGCAGCTCGGCGTAGTCGTTGAGGTTCTGTCCCGACAACGGCAGCCCCTGGGTCGCACCGTGCCCGGCGGTGTCGATGGCGATCACCCTGAATCCCATGTGAACCAGGCGGGACAGCGACTGCGCGTACAGGAAGCCCTCGGCCGAGAACCCGTGCACCACCACCAGCGGGACGCCGCGACCGGCGACCGCCACCCCCACCTGGTGCCCGTCGGTCAACTCGATCCGATGACGGGCGAGCCGCGGCGCGGTGACCTCGTCGGCTGCCAGCGGCTCGTCGAGAACCGGGCCCTGGATGGGCTCGGTCACTTCCGTCATCACCTCACCGTATCGGTCGCCGGACCAGAGCCGGCGGTTTCAGCCGATGCTCAGTGCCCACGCGTCAGCAGCTGGCGGGCGCGGTCGCAGTCCTCGCGCAACTGGCTCGAGAGCTCGTCCACCGAACCGAATCGCGCGTCGGGTCGAATCCGGTGCGTGAACTCGACCGATACGTCCTCGCCGTAGAGGTCGCCGACGAAGTCGAGCACGTGCACCTCGAGCAGCGTCATGGCCCGGTCGTCGTAGAACGTGGGACGGTGACCGATGTAGATCGCAGCGGGCAGTCGGGTTCCGTTGCGCTGCAGCCATCCCGCGTAGATGCCGTCGGCAGGCATGAGCATCTCGTCGGGAACGGCGACGTTGGCCGTCGGGAAGCCGAGCGTGCGCCCGCGCTGGTCGCCCGGGACCACGGTGCCCCGCATCTGATGGGGTCGCCCCAGCATGAGATTGGCATCCACCAGCCTCCCCTCGTGCAACGCTCGTCGGATGGCGGTGGACGACACCTGTGCGTCATCGCGCGCCGCCGAGCCGTCGGGCCCGACCAACTTGTGGCCCAGCACCTCGAAGCCGAGGTCACGGCCCATGTCCCTGAGCAGCGACACGTCGCCGAGACGGCGATGGCCGAAGTGGAAGTCCTCCCCCACGACGACTCCCCGCGCGGACAGGCAGCGCACCAGCACCGTTCGCACGAAATCCTCCGCGGACTCGAGCGCACGGGCGTCATCGAACCGGACCACGAGGGTGTGGTCGACCCCGGTGTCGGCAAGGAGCTCCAGCTTCTGGTCGAGGTCGGTCAGCAGCAGCGGGGCGGAGTCCGGTCGAATCACGTGGGCCGGGTGTCGATCGAAGGTCACCACGGCGCTGCGGCGCTTCTCGGCCGCGGCCCGCCGCCGGACCTCGGAGATGACCGCCCGGTGGCCGAGGTGCACGCCGTCGTAGGCACCGATCGTGACCACTGCGCCATTGCCGGGGTCGGGGCACGGGTCACCGTCGCGGAGGATCTGCACGACAGCGAGGCTACCGAGCCGTTGCCGGGGCGAGGACCAGCGACGGCTTGGCGGTTCCTCCACGATGGGGTCCGTAGACCGCGAGCAAGCGGTCACCCTGCACGACCGCCCACGGACCGCTCCCGGTCACCCCCAGGGAGGTCTCGTCGAGCACTCGGCCGTGCCGCACCGAGTCCGCCATCTGGCCCTCGACCCGGACATGTTCGAGGTGGCGAGCCCCCTCCAACGATGGGAGGACGACGAGCGATTCGAGCGGTGTGGCCTCCTCGATCCCGAAGGGTCCCACTCGCGTGCGACGCAGCGAGGCCAGGTGAGCGCCACCGCCCAGTAGTCGACCGAGATCCGCTGCGAGGACCCGAACGTAGGTGCCCGACGAACACGTGACCTCGGCACTCACCACCATCGGATCGACCGTCGGGCGGACCGCGAACCTCGCCACGTGGACCGAGCGAGCAGCACGCTCCACCTCCACGCCCTCGCGCGCGAGCTCATGCAGCCGACGGCCCTCCAACTTGACCGCCGACACCATGGGCGGCACCTGCTGGAGGTCGCCGGTCAGCTCCAGCGCCGCCGCCTCGAGCGCAGCCGGCGAGGGAGCGGCCATGTCGTGTCGTCGAACCACCTCGCCGTCGGCGTCGAGGCTGTCGGTCTCCACCCCGAGTCGGATCGTGGCCTCGTAGGCCTTGTCCACGCCGGTGATGAAGGTCAACAGTCGGGTGGCCCTGCCGACTCCCAGCACCAGGACCCCGGTTGCCATCGGGTCGAGGGTCCCGGCGTGGCCGACCTTGCGCGTGCCGAGCAATCGGCGCGCTCTGCCGACGACGTCGTGGCTGGTCCAACCGGTCGGCTTGTCGACGATGCAGATCCCTTCGGGCGCATCGTGGTGCTCCATGCTCATCCGGCGCCGGGAGCGTCACCGTCCGCGACGTCGCCCGGGTCGCCGTCGCTGCCCGTGGACAGGTCGCGCAGGATCTCGTCGATGCGCAGGGCCTCGTCCAGCGTCGTGTCCAGCCGGAACCGGATCTGGGGGGTGCGACGGGCACGGACCTGCCGATTGACCACCTGCTGGACCTTCCAGCGCTGCTCCTCGAGCGCCTCGGCGACCTCGTCGAGCCGGCCGTCCTCTGCAGCGTGCAACGCCGAGTAGAACACCTCGGCGGATTCCAGCGACGCGTCGACATCGACGCCGGTCACGGTCACCATGTCGAGCCGTTCGTCGCCGATGCGCTCGAGTTCCGATGCGACGATCTCGCGAACCAGCTCCGACACCCGGTCGCTCCGCTCGTACTGGCGTCGTGGGCTGGAACGATGGCGGGCCATGGGCCATTGGTACCACGCCGTCGGGTCGTCGGCGGCCCGGGATGGGAGTTCTGCCTCTCGCACCTGCAGGCGGGAACGTCCAGACTGGTCACGTGGTGGGAACCCGAGAGGCGACAACGCTCACGCACGGCACCGCACGAGCACCCCACCGGTCCCGTTCGTCCAGCGTCGAGGCTGTGGCCGTGCCGCTGATCGCAGTTCTGACCGGCGCACTGGTGGCCTTCACGACCGACGCATCGCCGACGGGCGGACACACGGTCGATGCCTTCCTGCGAGCGGCACTCGGCTGCGTCACCGTCGTCGCTGCATCCCGTTCCCGTCGATGGAGCCTGGTCATCGGTTCGGCGTTGGTCACCCTCGGCAGCGACGGATGGCACCTCCTGCCGGCGGTGTTCGCTCTCGGCGGGTCCTCGGTGCTCGCCCTCAGGAACCGACGGGACCGCACCGCGGGCGCCGTCGTGGGAGCACTCATCGGCTGGTCAGCCCTGACGCTCGCGTGGCCAGCGTCACCGCAGGGCGTCACGGCTGTCCTGGCCGCGTCCGCACTCCTGCCGCTGTGGTACTCCGGCTACACGGTCGCTCGACGTTCCACCCGACGAGCCATCCGGCTCGCCCTCTGGGTCATCGCTGCCGCCTTCCTCCTCAGCTCGGTGCTGGCTGCGGTGGTGCTCTTCTCACAGGGCCAACGCCTGCGCGACACCGCCGACGCGACCATGGGGGCAGCCCTCGAGGTCGTGGACGGCCGATCGAACCGCGGCGCGGCGGCGATTCGGGAGGGCGAGTCGGACTTCAGGCAGATCGCCGACCGTCTGGCGTCGTGGTGGATGAGCCCCCCGCGCCACCTTCCGTTGCTCGGACCCAATGTCCGAGCCCTCGGCGCGGCTGCGGATGCAGGAGCATCCCTCAGCACGGCAGCGGCAGACCTCGCGGAATCGGCCGACCTCGACGACCTCCAGCTCGACGGCGGGCGCATCGACATCGCGCTCCTGCGCTCCCTCACGCCTCCCGCAGAGTCGGCCGCAGCGCGCGCCCGCGCTGCGGAGACAGCGCTGCTGGCCGCCCAGTCGACATGGCTCGCTCCGCCGTTGCTGGACGGGATCGACGAGCTCCTCGTCGAGGTGCAGCAAGCAGCACGCGGGGCCGAGCTGATCGCGGCCGGAGCGACCGAGGTGCCGGCGATCCTGGGTGCGGATGGATCGCGTCGGTACCTCCTCCTCCTCGGCAACCCCGCCGAGGCCCGCGACATCGGAGGCCACTTGGGAAACTGGGCAGAGCTCACTGCTCGCGACGGCGCGCTCGACGTCGTCGAGGTCGGCGAGGCCTACGAGCTCTTCACACCAGGGTCGCCGGACCGGCCCGAGCTCACATCGACCGAGCAGCTGCCACCAGCCACCCTCGAGATGGATCCGACACGGTTCCCCCAGAACTGGGGCGCGGCGGCCGACCTCGGGACAGTTGCCACCCTTGCTGCTGATCTGTACCCGCAGACCCGCCCCGGCGCGCCGCTCGATGGTGTCGTGTACGCCGACCCGGAGGTGTTCGCAGCGCTGCTGGGCCTCACGGGCGCCGTGGAACACCGAGGCCGAACGATCGACGCCGACAACGCCGTGCAGTATCTGACGCGCGACCAGTACGAGGGCGGTGAGGAGCCCCTCGGCGACATGGTTCGCGAGACGCTGGACCGCTTCACATCCGATCGACTGCCGTCCCCCGCCGTTCTCGCGAACGCGTTCGGCGATCTGGTCCGCGAGGGTCGCCTCCAGTTCGTCCTGCTCGAGGACGGACGCCGTCGACCCAGCGAGCTGCTCGGCCTCACGAACCTCGACGTTCCACTCCTGGATGCGGAGGATGCCGCCGACGACGTGCTGCTCGTGCTCAACCGGAACGCGAATCCATCGAAGATCGATCGCTACCTGGACCGGAGCATCGACTACGTGATCGAGCGTGACGAGAACTCCGGCGACACCACGTCGTCGATCGTGGTCAAGCTCGAGAACCGTGCGACGGCGGAAGGTCCGGACGTCGTGGTCGGCTGCGGTCGGGACTGTCCTCGTGATCGCGGAACCAACCGCACCGAGCTGTCCGTGCTCAGCCGGTCTGCATTGTCCGAGGTGACCATCGACGGGGAACCGGTGCCGGGTCGGACCCGTAGCGAGTCGGATCAGATTCTGCGGCACTCCTTGCAGCTCGACATCGAACCCGGAGGTTCCCGCACCGTCGTGTTCCACCTGTCCGGTACGACGCTCCCAGGCCCCTCGTACCGTCTCGATTGGTTTCGTCAACCATTGGCGAACGACGATGAGCTTCGCCTCGTCTTCAACGGCCGGGCACTCGAGCTCGGCTCCGACCGCCGGTCGCGGATCCTGCTCGGAGCCAGCGATGACTAGGCGCCGGACGAGCCAGAAGCTGGACTTCTCGGAGCCTGCGACCCACACTGTTCGAGTCGGCTGGGGGAGAATGTGGTGAGTCGGACTCACATCCGAACAGGAGGACCCATGCGCGTTGCGCTCGCGGCGTCCATGGTGCTGCTCGCCGTCGGGGTGACGGTCCTCGGCGATCCCGGGCCTGCGTCCGCCCAGTCGACGGGAGCGTCGCGCATCGAGATCGTCCAGACGACCACCCCGTCGAGTGGCCCGTGTCTCCCCCCGGCGCTCGCGCTGCGCAGCTCCACGAGAAGCGACGCCGAGACCTTCCGGCTCACCGTGACGGTCACGGCACCGCTGTGCACCCGCGTGAATGCAGTGGCCGCCATCTACTCCATGCCGGGCAACGGGGTCGCCTGGCCCCAGACGCTCGTCGAAACCGCCCCGTTCGTCCTGCGCGAGCCGGGCGTGACCGAGATCATCTTCACCAAGACCTGCGACCCGGAGCAGTTCGACGTCATCACCGGCGCCACCCCGCCGACGATCGCTCCGTGGGGCCCCTGGCACGGACCCCTGCTCTTCCCGTTCGACACCAGCACCTCGCTGCAGCACTGGGGTTGCCCGCCTGTCCCACCCACGACCACGACCGCACCGACCACCACGGTCGCGCCGACCACGACCATCGCCGACCCGTGCGATGACTACACGCCCACCGACCTGGTGGTCAGTCCCTCGACGGCCTTCGCCGGGGCGGTCCTCGACGTGAGCGGCTCCGGGGAACCCGGAACGATGATCCAGGTGGTCCTCCGGCCCCCGTCCGCCGAGGCCGTGCCCGGCGGAGCTGACTTCGTGGCACTCTCCGACCCCACCCTGGTGGGGCCCGACGGCACCTGGGCCACGACCATCGTCGTCCCGACCGACGCCGTGAGCGGAACGTGGACCGTCGCTGCGCAAGCCGTCGGTTGTGAGACCGAGAGCACTGCCGAGGTCACGATCAACGAGCCGGGCGGGGCGACCACCGTGCTGGGCACCCTGGACCTGCCGGAGGTCGCAGGCCTCGCCGACGAGGCGCCGCTCGACGCCGAGGTGCTCGGGAACAACGAACTCGCCGGTCCGGTCACCGGCGGGAGTGGTCCGGCCGGGTCGGCAGCACCATCTGGTCTGGCCTTCACGGGTACATCGGTCCACGTGCTCGTGGCCCTCGCCGTGTTGGCCCTGGCAGCCGGCACGCTCATCCTGCTGTCCACCCGTCGCCGGGTCTGAACCGGCCGAGACCGACGTCGGAGCGAGTCGGCCGACCGGCTCAGTGCGATCGACCGCCTCAGTGCGATCGACCGCCTCAGTGCGATCGACCG
>SKRR01000308.1 GCA_007118345.1 Microthrixaceae bacterium
AGCTCGCTGCGGCCACGGCGGTCGGGCAGGTCGCGCTCGCACGCCACCGCGAGGAGGACCCGACTGGGGTCCGGTTGCGCGCCGTGGCGACACTGCACCCGGAGGCCGCTGCGACGGCGACGCACGATCGCCTGCAGCCGTTGTTCGAACAGGCCTTCTCAGCCAACCGTCCGATCTGTCAGGCTCTGGAGTCATGAGCAGCACCTACCCCTATGCCAACCGTTTCCCGGTCAACCGGTCCATGCCCGAACAGGGCCGTTCACCCGAGGAGCTGCTCGAGGAGCTCCAGCAGATGGCCGCCGAGGAGGACGCCGTGTGGGAGACCGGCAAGATCTCCGGTTCCTACTACTGCGGCGATCACGACCACTACGACGTGGTGAACCGCGCGTTCTCGCTGTTCGGCCACGTCAACGCGCTCCAGCGCGACGTGTGCCCGAGCGGCACCAAGTTCGAGGGCGAGATCATCGCCATGACCCTCGACATGCTCCACGCCGATGCTGTGGCGGACGGTGAACCGGTGGGCATGGTGACCTCGGGCGGCACCGGTTCGATCGCCCACGCCATGCTCGCCTACCGCGAAAACGCGAAAGAGACCCGCGGCATCTCCACGCCCAACGTCGTGAAACCGGAGACGGCACACCCTGCCTTCGACAAGGCCTGCCACCTGTTCGGCATCGAGCTGCGCGTCGTGCCCGTGGAGGCGACCACGGCCACGGTCGACCCCGCCGAGATGGCCGCACGGGTCGACGACAACACCGTCGCCATGATCGGGTCGGCCTGCAACTACGGCTACGGCACCATCGATCCGATCGAGGCACTGAGCGACCTGGCGGTCGAGCGCGGTGTGGGACTGCACGTCGATGGTTGCCTGGGAGGGTTCATCCTGCCATGGGGCGAGGAACTCGGCTGGGACGTCCCGGTCTTCGACTTCCGCCTGCCGGGGGTCACCACCATGAGCGCGGATACCCACAAGTACGGCTACGGGCTCAAGGGCACCTCGGTGCTGGCGCTGCGCGACAAGGCGCTGCGCAACTCGCAGTACTTCTATCTGACCGACTGGACCGGCGGGAAGTACTGCTCGCCGGGGATGGACGGCTCACGCTCACTCGGGCTGCTCGCTGCGACGTGGGCGTCGATGGTGAAGATGGGCCGCCAGGGGTACCTCGACAAGGCCCGGGAGATCTTCACCGCGGCCGACGAGATGAAGGCGGCGGTCCGCACCCACCCGCAGCTGCGCATCATCGGCGAGCCGACGTTCTGTTTCAGTTTCACGTCCGACGAGTTCGACATCTACCACGTGAACGACTTCATGAAGTTGCGTGGCTGGCGCTTCAACGGCCAGCAGTACCCGAACGCGATCCACATGGCGGTCACCGGTCCCCAGACCCGACCGGGGGTCACCAACGAGTTCGCCACCGACCTCGCCGAGGCCGTCGCCTACGCCGCGGAGAAGGGCGACGAGCCGGCCGGCTCGGCAGCGGTCTACGGCGGGGTGACCGGAGGGCTGACCGACGAGGCCGACGAGTTCATCAAGGCGGTGATGGGCGACATGATGGACGCACAACAGGCCGTTCCACCCAAGGACTGAGGCCGGCTGCCGTGCGTGGTCGGGCGTTGCGGTCGCGCTGCGACCACAACTCCCGTCACCGCGGGACGCTGGTAGGCGCGCCCCTCAGACGCCGAACGAGGCGGTGCGAACCGACTCGATCGCGGCGTCGGGTCCGTCGAGGTCGACCTGCGCGTGCTGCTGACGGCCGTAGAGGAAGAGCGCCAGCTCGCCCACCGGGCCCCGAACGGTGACCAACTCGCCCGACCCACCGGCGATGATCCGGCCGTCGGGGGTGCTCAGCTCGACCCGTGCCGGTGCGCCACGCAGGAACAGCTTCGAGACGCGGCCCATCGCGCCCCACAGCGCGTCCTCGAACGCGCGATCGAGGTCCCGCGGCCCACGGCCGAGCGGGCGGCGGACGTCCTCGTGGTGGATGAAGTACTCCATCGTGTTGGCCAGCTCATCGATCTTGGGAACTCCGAACGGCGACAGCGTGGGTGGGCCGGAGCGGACCATCGCGACGAGCTCACCCCAGTCCTTGCCCGCGTACTCGGTGCGCACCTTCTCGCCGTGACGCTCGAAGGGCCGGGCGAGGATGCCGAGCGCCGCATCGGGCCGGCGTTCCCGCACCACCAGATGGGCTGCCAGGTCCCGGGTGTCCCAGCCGTCGCAGAGCGTCTCGACCTCTGGTCCGACCTCGTCGAAGAGATCGCAGAGCTTTGCTCGTTCGCGCTGCGCGTGGTTGGTCGACATGGGTCCGAGTCTGTCGCGTCCCGGACCCAGGTGTCGGCCAGGACGACGCGGCAGGGTTCAGCGCCGCTCGATCCTGACGAGCACCGCGTCGAGGTACGCGCCCTCGGCGAATCCGACCGGGTGATCCACGGCATGCCCGGTGCGACGCAGCTCCACTGCCTGCCGGTTCGCGGCGTCGGCGCCGGCATGGACCGCCACGGCGAGTCGATGCTCGTCGATGCGGGACGAACACGATGCCTGCAGCAGCACGCCCCCCGGTTCGAGGAGTCGGCTCGCCAGCTCCGCGAGTCGAGCGTAGGACTGCAGGGCACGGTCGACCTGGTCGGCCCGCGACGCGAACGACGGCGGATCCACGACCACCAGCCCGAACCGTTCCCGACGCCGCAGGAGGTCACCCATCACCTCGACGGCGTCGCCGACGGTGCCGTGGTCCCGGCAGCGGGCGACCGACCGGTTCGACGAGTTGAGTTCGAGGTGGCGCCGGCCGGAGCGGATCGCGGCGGCGCTCAGGTCGACACGATGGACCGACCGGGCACCGCCCGCAGCGGCGTTGACCGCGAAGCCACCGGTGCAGGAGAACACGTCGAGCACGTCGAGGCCCGCGGCGAGTTGGCGGACCCGTCGCCGGTTGTCGCGCTGGTCGAGGAAGTGCCCCGTCTTCTGCCCTGCGACCACGTCCGCGATGAATCGCACCCCACCCTCGAGGAACTCCACCGGAGCGTCGGGCAGGTCACCGACCAGCGCCTGACCGTCGGACCACCCCACGGGGCCACCGGAGCGAGCCGCGTCGCGTCCGAGTCGCAACACCACCCGTTCGGCAGGGAGCTCGGATTGCAGTGCCGCCACCACGGCCTCCAGGTGGGGGAACCACGCCGGCGTGTACACCTTGAGCACCGTCGTGTCGGCGTACCGGTCGGCCACCAGGCCCGGCAGGCGGTCGTTCTCACCGTGGAGCCACCGGAACGCGTCGGTCTCGGGGTCGTCGAGCAACGTCGCCCGGTGGGCCAATGCGTCGGCGACACGACGTCGCCAGAAGTCCTCGTCGATCGGCGTCGGTTTCCCGTGGTGCAGGATCCGCACACGGATCGGCGAGTTCGGGTCGTACAGGCCGATGGCGGTGAAACGTCGCTGGCGGTCGAAGACCACCGCGAGGTCGCCCGCGTCACCTTCCGGCCGGACCGAGGTGACGGAGCGGTCGAACACCCAGGGGTGCCCGCCGCGGATCTGCCGTTCGGCGTCGGGGGTGACCCGCACCGCCAGCCGTGACGGCCCGGCGGGTTCAGTCACCCGTGCGTCGCGGGTCGATACGGGCCGGCTTGCGGGGCAGGTGTCGCAGTCCCATCCACGCCAGCGCGGCGATGTGCGCGGCGGCTTCCTCCGCGGACATCCTCGGATGCTCCTCGCGCCACTGCCCCACGAAGGTCACCATGCCGATCAGGGCCTGGGCGTACAGGGGGGCCGCCGTGGTGTCGTAGCCGAAGGCCTCGAACTGCACGCGCAACACGTTGCCGACGCGCTGTGCGACCTCGGCGAGCAGGTTGGCGAGGCCGCTCTGCGTCGGCGAGTCGCGAGAGAGCACCGCGAAGCCGTCGGGCCGCTCCTCGACGTAGCGCATGAAGGCGAGCGCGGCACCCTCGATCATCTCCCGGGGGGTCTCCGCGGTGATGGCCTCGGTGATCTCGGCGATCACGTGCTCCATCTCGCGATCGACGATCACGGCGTAGAGCCCCTCCTTGCCCCCGAAGTGCTCGTAGACGATCGGCTTGGAGATCTTCGCCCGCTCGGCGATCTCCTCGACCGAGGTGCCTTCGTACCCGCGCTCGGCGAACACGGCGCGGCCCACCTCGATGAGCTGGTTGCGCCGCTCGACCGCAGTCAGTCGCGGCCTGGGCACCTCGGACATGTTGACGACCGTACTACCACCGAATAAGTTACGCTCTCGTAGGTTACGACATCGTAGGTTACGTGCACGTAACCTTTTCGGGCCGCCAGCGGGTCGAACTCCACGACCCGGACGAAGATCCCCTCGACCAGGAGGCCACATGCCGCAGTCCCCCGCCGACACCGCACCCGCGAGCACCGAGGAGCTCCGCCGCCGCCTGCGTACCGAGCTGCCGGAGGACACCTTCGCGACCCAGCCGCAGCGGGCGCTCTGGTTCATCCCGCTCGTCGCCGCAGCGGTCGGCGGCATCGCCACGATCGTCGTCGCCCGGCCAGCATGGTGGGTGGCGCTGCTGATCGGGCTGGCGGTCGGCCAGTGCCTCGCCGCCATGGGGTTCCTCGCCCACGAGGTGCTGCACGGGTCGATCGTCCGCACCAAGTGGCTCCAGACCGTGCTCGGGTACCTGGGCTTCGCCCCGATGCTGGTGTCGCCGACGCTGTGGCGCACCTGGCACAACCAGGTCCACCACGGTCGGACCAACCAGGGCAACCGCGACCCGGACGGGTTCGGAACGCTCGAGCGCTATGAGAAGGCACCCTCCACCCGGTTCGTCGCCCGCCTCGCTCCGGGCTCCCGCCACCCGATGAGCTATCTGTTCTTCGGCTACTGGTTCACCTTCCACGGCCAGGTCGTGCTGTGGATCCAGTCCCGCTACATGCGCGGCTTCCGACGCCTGAACCGCCGGCGGTGCGCCATCGACTCGGTGGTGTCACTCGCTCTGTGGATCGCCGTCGCCGTGCTCGCCGGGCCGTTCCTCGCAATCTTCGCCGTCGTGGTGCCGCTGGTCTCGGCCAACTTCATCGTCATGAGCTACATCGCCACGAACCACTTCATGCGTCCGCTGACGAAGTCCAACGACCCGATCGAGAACTCGATGAGCGTCACGACCCTTCCGGTGCTCGACCGCCTGCACTTCAACTTCAGCCACCACGTCGAGCACCATCTGTTCCCCAACATGAGCGGCAAGCACGCACCACGCGTGCGGGCCTGGCTGCAGGAGCATGAGGCCGACCGGTACGTGTCGCCCGCCCACTGGCTGGCGTTCAGCTACCTGTACCGCACCCCGCGTGTGTACCTCGACGCCACCACGCTGTGCGATCCCGACGACCCCCAGGGCGACTACCGCGCCGACACCCGGGAGCTGGCCGAGATCCTCCGCTGAGCCCCGGCCCGTAGGCTGGCGGACCATGCGTTCCGTGTTCACGACCCGACCACGTCGATCCTCCTTCGTCGCGCTCGCGACCGCTGCATCGCTGCTGACGATCACGGTGCTCTCGACCACCGCGTCGGCGCACGGCGACGAGGGCGAGATGGAGCTCACCCGGTTCGAACAGGTGGGGCCCGACCGGGTGGCGGTCGAGGTCGGCATCGTCTACGCGAACGACGGTCACCTCGCAGAGGATGCGTCGGTGAGTGCAGCGTTGACCCACGAAGAGGGCACGACGGTGGGACCGGTCGCGCTGACCCGGCAGGGCGAGGGCACCTCGCTCTACGGGGCGACCGTCGACCTGCCCGCGGCGGGCACGTGGTCGGTCGGCGTCACGTCGACGGACCCCGACGCCGGCGTGGAGGGCACGCTCGTGGTCGATGAGGCCCCCGCGACGACCGAAGCGCCGACCACCACCGAGGCACCGACCACGACCGCGGGCACCGAGGACACCTCGGTGGTCGCTCCGCCGACCGACGACCTCGCCGCAGCCGTCGAGGACGACACCGGGAACTTCGTGCTCGTGATCCTGATCACCCTCGTCATCGTCGCGCTCGTCGGCGGCGGGGTGTGGTGGTCGCGCCGCGACGGTCCGGGCGACTCGACGCCGACCGCCGACGATCACTGACGACGGGCCCGCCACTCGGGCGGTGACGTCGACCACGGGACCGATGGTTGATCCAGGCGCTGTGGGGGTAGCGAACGGCGTGCGTCCGCTGGCAGGGCGAGGCGCCGCGACCTGAGGAGGACCACGATGGCCGGACTCGCAGTGATCACCGAGGCGTGCATGGACGTCAAGGACCGGGCCTGTGTCGACGTCTGTCCCGTCCAGTGCATCTACGAGTTCGATCCGGCGCAGAACCTCCTCGTCGCAGAGGACGAGGCCGGCAGCGGCGAGATCGAGAACACCCACACGCCGAACCCCGACGCCATCGTGCTGTTCGGCGACTCCCTGCTGTACGTGAACCTCGACGAGTGCACCTCGTGCACCGCCTGCTACCAGCCCGACGTGTGCCCGGTCGGAGCGATCTATCCGGAGGAGACCCTCCCCGATGGCGACACCCGAACCGAGTACAACAAGGAAGACCCGAACAAGGGCAACGACCACTCCTTCTTCCTCCAGCTGAGTCGCGACGTCTTCGCCGACTGAGCCGCACCTCGGAGCGACGCTGCCCGTCAGCCCCCGTGCAGGCCGTGGCGCCCCAACGCCGCCTCCAGCGCTTCGTCGAACGCCGCGACCGAACCCCCACATGCGTCGATCTCGTCGGGACCGAGCAGCACGACGAGCCCCACCGCGGTCTCGGCCATCACCACCGGCACCACGCCCTCGGACACGGCGCGTACCGCCTCGGGCTGGTCGTCCCGGTGGTAGGTGTCGAACGGAACAGCGAGTTCGTCCCGACACGCCCGCCACTCGGCGCGCTCCCGGAAGGTCCCGTGGGTGATCTCGCACAGTGCGCAGTGGGCGCGGCCGAGCCGGGCGTTGATCCAGTAGCTCAGCTCGCCCGTCACGGTCCCGTCGGCGTCGTAGACGCCGACGAACCGGATGACGTCGCCGGGTCGGTCCGGTGCGTTCATACCTCCTCCAGCGGCCGTGCGTCCTCCAGCGGCCGGGCGAAGCTGAGCTCGTGGCCGTCGGGATCGCTCAGGTGGAAGTAGCGCTCACCCCACGGGGCGTCGGCCGGCTCGGTCGACGGAACGTGACCGGCCGTCACCGCCCTGGAGTGCACGGCATCGACGTCATCGACCCAGATGATGACCCGACCCCAGACCTGCTCGGGCGGTGTCCACGACGCATCGAGCTGGAGGTTCAGGTAGCTGCCACCGACCAACAGGCTCGTGAACCCGGCGTCCGCGCCGCCATAGCGGAACTCGAATCCGAGGTCGGAGTAGAAGGCCACCGAGCGCGCCATGTCGGTGGTGACGAGGGTGACGGCGCTGAGGGACTCGATCACGTGCGCTGCCCTCCTCGGTCGGGTGCAGGGTCGAAGGTGAGGTGCTGGGAGGTGTCGCCCCAGTGCTCGGGCACCATTCGCCGTCGGACGAAGGCCCAGCCGCCGTCCCGACGTGCCATGCGGTCGACGTAGCGGCCGGTGACCACCGGCTGCAGCGCCAGGTGATCCGTCGCCTGCAGCACGCAGAAGCGGGAGCGGACCTCGAGCTCGTCGGCACCCACGGCGTCGACGATCACGTTGGTGATCAGGTGGGTGGTCATCGGCGTGCCGTCGGCATGCCGCCGGGTGGTCGAGCGGAAGAGCGACTCGATCTGCTCGGCGCCTTCGGCCACCGGTCGCCCCTCGGCGTCCTCGAGCACCGCCGCAGCGAGCAGCTCCCCCACCGTCTCGAACGAACCATCGTCGACCGCTTCGGCGTAGCGGGCCAGCAGCTCCGCAGCGGCTGCACGATCGGCCGGGTCGACCTGCTCGGCGCTCATGTGCCCATGCCAGCACGGATCGCAGCACCGGGGAAGGATGGACGGGGCCACACGGCGTCACCGCGCCGGGGCATCGGCGCCGTGGCGTCCCTCACCAGCGGCGAAACGTGCCGCCCCCTCGACCGTCTCGCCGGAGCGAACGGTCGCCAGTCCCAGCAGCGTCTCGTTGTGCATCGCCGCGTCGTGGTCGAGGGACCACTGGTCGATCGCGGAGCGTCGGTCGCTTCGGAGGCAACGTTGTGGCGAGGTCGCCAGCCGCGCTGCGAGGTCGACCGCGGCTCGTCGTGCCTCGCCGGGATCGACCACCCGGTCGACGAGCCCCATCCGGTGTGCCTCGTCGGCTTCGACACCGCGGCCGGTCAGGATCAGGTCCATCGCCCTGCCGTGGCCGACGAGCCGTGGAAGCCGGACGGTCCCGCCGTCGACGAGGGGCACGCCCCACCGTCGGCAATAGACACCCAGCACCGCGTCCCGGGCCGCGACCCGCAGGTCGCACCAGATGGCGAGCTCGAGCCCGCCCGCCACGGCATGACCCTCGATCGCGGCGATGACCGGCTTGGACAGGTCCATCCTGGTCGGGCCCATCGGCCCGTCGAGGGTCATGTCGTCGTCGATGCGGTTCCCCCGACCGGTGGCGACCGCGCCCAGATCGGCTCCCGCGCAGAACGCCCCGCCCGCGCCCGTCAGCACGGCGACGTCGAGGCCGTCATCGGTGTCGAAGGCCGCGAACGCGACCACCAGCGCGTCGGCGGTGGCGCGGTCGACCGCGTTGCGCACCTCCGGCCGGTCGATGGTGACCACGAGGACACGGCCTTCGGTCTCGGTCCGCACGGTCGCCGCCACGTCGTCACTCCCCCTCCGAGCCGCTGCAGCCCGGTCGCTGCCTAGTGTGCCCACCATGGTCACCGGCCTGCACGCTGAACTGGATCCGCAGCGCCGCGAGGTCGCCGAGGCGGTCGACCAGATCTGCGCGGCGTTCGACGACGGCTACTGGTCGGCGTGTGACCGCGAGCACCGGTTCCCGTGGGAGTTCTACGACGCCATGGCCAGCGCCGGCTGGGTCGGCGTCGTGATCCCCGAGGAGTACGGCGGCGGGGGCGGCGGCATCACCGATGCGGCGGTCGTGCTGAACCGGGTGGCCGCATCGGGCGCGGCGATGAACGGGTCATCCGCGCTCCACCTGACGATGTTCGGACTCAACCCGGTGGTCCGCTTCGGCAACGAACGGCTCCGCAACTCCTTCCTGCCACGGGCGGCGACCGGCGAGCTGCACGTGGCCTTCGGGGTCACCGAACCCGATGCGGGGACCGACACCAGCCGCATCGCCACCCGCGCGTTCGACGACGGTCACGGTGGCTTCGTCGTGCACGGCCGCAAGATCTGGACGACCAAGGCCCTCGAGAGCGAGGTGGTGCTGCTGCTCGTCCGCACCGACGACGACCCGGCCGACCGGTTCGGCGGGCTGACCCTGCTCCTCGCCGACCTCGATCCGGCCCACGTGGACATCCGGCCGATCCCCAAGGCCGGACGCAACGCCGTGGCGAGCTGCGAGGTGGCCTACGACGGCCTACCGGTGCAGGGATGGCGGATGGTCGGTCGACGCGGCGAGGCTTTTCGCCACCTCCTGCACGGGCTGAACCCCGAACGCATCCTGCTGGCAGCCATGTCGTGCGGCATCGGCGAGGTCGCGATCGACCGTGCGGTGGCGTACGCCCGCGACCGCGAGGTGTTCGATCGTCCGATCGGTGCGAACCAGTCGATCAGCCATCCGCTCGCCCGGGCCCACATGGACCTGACCGGGGCGCGATCGGTCATGTGGCGGGCGGCAGCGGCCTACGACCGCGACGAGGACTGCGCCGAGCTCGCGAACACCGCGAAGCACCTCGCCGCTGACGCAGCGTTCGCCGCGGCCGACACGGCGGTGCAGACCCTCGGCGGCATGGGGTACGCCACCGAGTACCACGTCGAGCGGTACTGGCGCGAGGCCCGACTCCAGCGGCTCGCGCCGGTCAGTCAGGAGATGACCTGCAACTTCATCGCCCAGAACGTGCTCGGGCTGCCCCGCAGCTACTGAGCCCCAGCACCGCAATGCATCCAGCGGAGGTCGGCGAGCGCCGCAGCACGAGTGGTGCGCGAGCTCTCGGTCTGACGACCGAGGATCTCCCTGCTCGACCGAGTTCGCTCACCTCTGGACTGTCACACCGCTTCGTTAGGGTCGTACGCATGTTCGATGATGACGGGCTGGGTGATCTGGATGGTGCGGCGGCTGCGGGGGCGGCTGCGGCGTCGGGGGTGTTGTCGACGGTGGCGTCGATCCCGGCTGGGGTGTTGGGTGATGACGAGTTGGCTTCGGTGACGTTGGGGTTGGAGCAGGCGCGCCGGTTCCTCGACGCCGCGGAGCTCGCCTGTCTGGCCGAGTTGGATCGTCGCGGCACCACCGAGGTCCGGTTCGGGCAGCGCACCGCCGCCTGGTTGGCGCACGAGGCGAAGCTGCCCCGTGCGGTCACCGCAGCGCGGGTGCGTACGGCCCGCAAGATCACCTCGGGTGGTCTGGAGCCGGTGGGCGACGCGATGCGTCGGGGTGTGATCGGGTTCGATCACGCCAGGGTGCTCGCCGGCGCGGCGAACGTGCGCAACGTCGACGAGCTCGCCGCAGTCACCGACGAGCTGTGTGACGCCGCATCGGTGGCGACGTTCGAACGCTGGTCAGCCGAGGTGCGTGGCCTCGCTGAGTTGTTGGATGCCGATGGGGGCCATGACCCCGCTGGGGATCTGCCCGACCCGCGGTTGTCGGTCAACCGTGTCGGTGACGTCACCACGGTGAACGGCCAGTTGGTCGGTGACGGCGCGCAGAGCGCCCAGGCGGCACTCGACGCGATCGCCGATGAGCTGTTCCGCACCTACACCCGCGACGCGACGCTCACCGCTGCACCGGTGCCGCCACGCGCCCAGCTGCTCGCAGAGGCGTTCGTCGAGTTGTGCCGACGCGGCCTCGCCATCGACACCACCTCGTCCAAGCCGCCACGTGCTGACGCCACCGTGGTCATCAACGCCGCAGAACCCGACCGGGTCACCGACACCAACGGCGTCGAACTGTTGGATGCCGGGGTGTTGTTGTGTGACCCGGTGCTGCACCCCGTCATCACCGACTTCACCTCACTCCCGCTGGCGATCGGCCGAGCGCAACGCTTCGCGACACCCCACCAGGTGCGTGCGGTCAACCTGCGCGACGGCGGCTGCGTGTTCCCCGGATGCGACGCACCCCCCGCATGGACCGACACCCACCACGCGGATGCGTGGGGCGGCGGAGGTGACACCGACACCGACCGCATGTGCGGCCTGTGCAGGTTCCACCACCGCCTCGCCCACCACCCCAACTGGACATTGCACCTCGATGCTGACGGGTGGACCCGCTGGACCCGCCCCGACGGCCACACCTTCTGGGGCCAACGCCACCAAC
>SKRR01000074.1 GCA_007118345.1 Microthrixaceae bacterium
CACCTCCAGTTGCATCCAATGGCCGACGCCGTCGATGCCGGGCGTTGTCGGGGAACCCGTGCAACAGCACCAGCGGTGTCCCGTCGCTGTCGCCGTGCACGTCGAACTCGATCCCGATGCCATCGTGGTCCACACGCATGCGCTCAGGTTCCCACCTCGCGCGCGGCCGCGTTGCCACCGGCCGCGGGGTGGGCCGCTGCGTCTCGGGCGTCGTCGGCCGCGCCCATCACCTCGAACCGCCGTGTCACCACCAGCACCGCCGTGGCCAGCAGCAGCGCCACACCGGCGCCGACGGTGGTCGCGCGGATGCCCACCCGATCAGCTGCCAGACCCCAGCAGAAGATCCCGACCGGCAGCGCGCCGGTGAGACAGCCGATGTAGAGCGCGATCACGACGCCACGCAGGTCCTCGTCGACCACCAGCTGGATCGTCGTGTTGATCGTCGACGCGATGGCCAGATAGGCCCCGCCGAAGGCGAGCAGCGCAACCAGCACGAGCGGGTAGGTCGGCGCCAGACCGGTGGCGACCACCGAGACGCCGTAGAGCGACATGGATCCGGCCAGCAGCAGCGCCCGCCGGATGCGCGGTGCCACGGTGAGCAGCAGCGGGGTGAACAGCACCGATCCAGCGCCAGCGGCACCGAAGAGCAACCCGAGGCGCGCCCCGGTGACGCCGAGCTCGTTCTCACCGATCACCGGCAGGTAGCTGAACAACGGGCTCCCCAGACCGGCGACGGCGATGATGGCGACGCAGCAGGCCACGATCGGGGGCGAGGCGCGCAGGTGGCGTGCACCCGCCCGCACCCGTGTGACGAACCGCTGCCCTGCGGCGACGACCCGCTGGTCGCTCGTGCCGCGGATGACGGTCAGCACCCCGATGACGACCAGGTAGCTGGCCGCGTTGAGGGCGAACGCCGCCGCAGCACCCCACGCGGCGATCACGACACCGGCGAGGAACGGGCCGAGCGCCCGGGCTGCGTTGAACTGGGCGCTGTTGAGCGTGACGGCGTTGAGCAACGTGTCGCGCGGCACCAGCTCGGTCACGAACGACTGCCAGATCGGCACGTTCAGCCCGCCGGCCAGGCCGGCACCGAACGCCACTGCCGACAGCGACAACGTGGTCGCCGAGTCGGTGGCCACCAGCGCGAACAGGGCGAGCGCGAAGGCGCTCTGCGCGACCTGGGTGGCGATGAGCAACCGGCGACGCGGGTACCGGTCGGCGAGGGCGCCCCCGACCAGGCCCATGACCATGAACGGCACGTACTGGAAGAACCCGGTGATGCCCACGTCGCCGGGGCTGCCCGCCAGGCCGAACGCCACGACCGGCACCGCGGCGTTCTGCATCCACCCGCCGGTGTTCGACACCAGGGCACCGAACCAGAACCTGCGGAAGTCGCGGTGCGACAGCGCTGCAGCGGCGCCGGTCATGGTCGGTCGAGCCATCCCGACGAACCTACCGAGCGCGGGTCCGGCCGCCCGATTCGGGGCGCATCGGCACCGGTCCTGCCGACGGGTCGACCTCCGCCACTCGGAGCACCGGTCCCGGCATCTACGATGCTTCGATGGCGACCACGCGCAAGAGGTCACCCCGCACGACGGGAGGCGCCACCCCCGCCGAGGGCGAGCCGATCGGTCGCGACCAGCTGGCCGACGACCAGCACTCCGACGAGGCGGTCGTCACCGAGGCAGCGGGGTCGCGCCTGCCGGTCCGGGTGCACGACCCCGACGATCCCGACGTGCTCGACGACCGGCGCCTCTCCGACGTCAACGAGTGGGGACGTTCGGAGCACCTTCGTGCCCTCGCCCGCAAGGTCTACGACCCGATCTACCGGCACTGGTTCCGGGTCGAATGGGAAGGGCTCGACAAGATCCCCGACACGGGCGGTGCGCTGCTCGTCGCGAACCATGCGGGAGCGATCCCGTCGGACGCGCCGGCGATCATGCACGGGATCGAGACCGAGCTGGGACGGCCGATCTACGGCTTGGCGGACAACTACTTCCGTACCATCCCGGTGGTGGGAACGCTGTGGAACCGCCTCGGCGGGTTGCCGGCCCACCCCGACAACGCCTACCGGCTGCTGAGGGAGCAGGGACAGCTGGTGCTGGTGTTCCCCGAAGGGGCGAAGGGTCCGGCGAAGACCTACGACGAGCGGTACCGGCTGCGACGCTTCGGCCGTGGCGGGTTCGTCGAGATCGCCATGCGTGCCGGCGTCCCGGTGATCCCGATCGCGGTGGTCGGAGCCGAGGAGTCGATGCCGACGCTGGTGCGGATCCCGTCCGCTGCCAAGGTGCTCGGCATGCCGTACTTCCCCCTGACCGCCAACGTGGTCCTCGGCGGTCCGCTCGGTGCGCTGGCGTACTTCCCGGCCAAGTTCAAGCTGAAGGTGCTCGACCCGGTGCACTTCGACGTTCCCGCCGGTCAGGACCGCTACTCGAAGTCGCGGATCATGGACGAGTCCGAGGCGATCCGCGACACCATCCAGGTCGCGCTCTACGACATGCTGCGCGCCCGCCGATCGGTGTGGTTCGGATGACCCCGCACGACGGGTCGGGGACCACCGATTCGCTCGAGCGCTCCCCGACCGGCTCGGTCGGGGAGCCGGCCCGGCCCCGTCGGGTCCTGGTGACCGGCCTCGGCACGTTCTGGGGCGGGCGCATGGCCCAGGCCCTCGAGGCCGACCCCGACGTCGAGGTCATCGTCGGGCTCGACACGACCGAGCCCACCGTCGAGCTGGAGCGAACCGAGTACGTCCGGGTCGACGCCAACTACTCGATCCTGAACCGCATCGTGCGGGCGACCGAGATCGACACGATCATCCACACGTTCCTCGTGGTCGACCCGACCCAGATGTCGCGACGTGCGATGCACGAGAACAACGTGATCGGCACGATGAACCTCTTCGCCGCCGCCTCCGCAGCCCAGTCGACGGTCCGGACCGTCATCGTGAAGTCCTCGACGATGGTCTACGGGTCCGCGCCGGAGGACCCGGTGTGGTTCACCGAGGAGACGCCGCGCTCGCGTCCGGGGC